>CANGZN010000036.1 GCA_947458625.1 Chitinophagaceae bacterium | reverse complement strand
TGTTGGCGATCACTCCATCCAGCATGGCATCCTTCAGTGAATCCTTGATGATACCTACCGGCTTGGAAGGTGATAAACCGAACGTCTGCATGATGAGCTCACCCGAGATCGGCGGCTGCCAATTACGGATCTGATCCTTCTCCTCCACCACCCGGCACCGCTCGCGGACGAGCTGGAAATTGGACAAATATCGATTCACTTTCTGTTTGTTCTTGGACGTGATGTCTGCTTCACAGAGCATCATCAGTGAATCAATATCATCGCCGGCCTCGAACAGCAAACGACGGATGGCAGAATCCGTGATATTTTCCTTTGTCAGACTGATGGGTCGTAAGTGCAACTCCACCAATTTCCGAACAAAGCGCATGTGTTCATTCAGCGGCAGCTTCAGTTGGGTGAAGATTTTAGGAACCATTCTCCCACCTACTACTTCATGTCCGTGGAAAGTCCACCCATGCCCTTCTTCAAAACGCTTGGTCTGCGGTTTGGCGATATCATGCAAAACTGCGGCCCAACGAAGCCAGAGATCAGTAGTGTTTCGAGACAAATTATCCAGCACTTGCAGCGTATGATAAAAATTATCCTTATGACCGAGGCCATCTCTGTACTCCGCTCCACGTAAAGCAACGAGTTGCGGGAAAATACGCTCCAGCAATCCGGAGCGATAAAGCAGATCCAATCCAATAGATGGCTTGTCGGCCAGTATGATCTTATTCAATTCATCGGTGATGCGTTCTTGTGAGATGATCTGTATCCGATGGGCCTGCTGGCAAATGCCCGTCCACGTATTCTCGTCGATGGTAAATCCCAATTGCGTAGCGAAGCGGATGGTGCGCATCATTCGAAGCGGATCATCGGCAAACGTCTGATTAGGTGGAAGCGGTGTACGAAGAATCTTTTGCTCCAGATCAGCAATGCCTCCGAACGGATCCACCAGGTCGCCATAATTAGAGGTATTCAGTGAAATAGCCAGCGCATTGATCGTCAGATCGCGGCGCAACTGATCATCCTGAATGGTGCCGGGTTCTACCTGGGGCTTCCGGGAATTAGATTGATAACTTTCTCGGCGAGCGCCGACAAATTCAAGATCCCATCCACCAGGTAATTGAATGTGTGCCGTTCCGAATGTTTTGAATAAACTGACTGTTGGTCTTGGCGTCATCCCCGCGGCCACTTGCTGGGCCAGCATCAAGGCATCGCCTACACAAACAAAGTCAGCATCTTTGGTTGGGCGATTCAGCAACTTATCGCGCACAAATCCACCGACCAGATACGTTTCCAGTCCAAGTGAAGAAGCTGCCTCGGCAACTTGCGTTAACCACCCCTGCTCAATCTGTGTGAATTGAATTTTCATCAGCGGCCAAATATACAACGAGCCATCGTCTATGGACGCAATACATACGGAGTACCATCTACCCATCGAATCAGAGTTGAGGCCTGCGTGGATAACGTTTCTCCCCTACGATATTGTACAATATGATCCGCACCTTGTAAGATCGGTTCAGTAATCATTGAAAAACAGTTCGGAGTCGGGTCTCCATGCCTGTTGGCTGAAGTAGAAACGATCGGCTTCCCAAAGCGTTTGATTAGATGTCGGCAAAAAAGGTCTGAACAGATCCGAAGGGCAACGCTTCCATCGGATCCCAGTAAATGATCGGCTAAACCGATCGCACCATCATAGATCACCGTGGTAGGCTGCTCAGATTCCTTCAGATAGTCAAATAGTGCCAGATCGGGTGCGGCAACATGCTTCAATATGTCTTGTTCCTCGGTGACCAGCGCGATCATTGGTGCACCAAGAGGTCGCTGTTTCAATGCATTGATCCGGTCAATCGCTTGCTCATTGGTTGCATCACAACCCAGTCCCCATACGGTATCCGTCGGATACAAGATCACGCCGCCTCTTTTTAAGACGTCCAAACAAGCCAGAATATCCGATTCAAAATTGATCATATGGATTCGTAAAGGTCCATCACCTTTCGGGCCGTTGCTTCTGCTGTGAATGCCGTTGCATGTCGTTTACCGGACTCGATCATTGCTGTGACTTTATTGGGATCGTTCAAAACACGACGCATGGCGTTTGCTATTTCAGCCGGTGAATAGGGATCGACGAGCAGACTACCCGGCCCGCCAGCCTCCGGCAAACAAGAAATATTCGAGGTGATCACCGGCACTTCACTTGCCAATGCCTCCAATACCGGTATACCGAAACCTTCAAAAAGTGACGGATAGATCATGGCGGTGGCGGATTGATAGATGGCCGGAAAATCCATCGCGTTTTGAAAACGCGGTTGTTGATTCGCCGCAACTGCTCGAGACAAAAAGATCACCCGGTCCTTGACTCCAAGGTCCTCCACTTTTCGTTTCACTTCACGCTCATATTTTCCGCCGGTACCGATAACAACCAATGGAATATCGGTCTCTTTACGGATCGTATGCATGGCCTCTACCAGTCGCCCAAGATTTTTTCGTTCAATGATGCTGCCTACGTATAGAAAGAATCGTTCGGGCAGTTGATAACGCTCCCTTACTTGTTGCTTTTCTTCAATGGTCACCTGCTGAAAGAAAGCCGGATTACAGCTTTGATAACAGACCCGGATCTTACGGGTAGGTATCTGATAAAACTCGATGATATCACGCTTGGTTTGTTCACTGATCGCAATGATGCGATCGGCATGCTCGCAGGCATATTTGAATTTGTTCCGATAAATACGAACATCGATCGGATTGTATTGCTCCGGATAGCGTTCGAAGATCAAGTCGTGGATTGTAACCACGGTTCGAATGCCAAGCCGGTTCATCCCTCGGGGAATTTCATGACTTAGACCGTGATAGAGATCGAGCTGATTTTTTCGGAGGTCTTTTTTTACCCAAGAAGACCGCCAGGCAGCATAAAACAGCTTATCGATCTGTCGGGTAGGATTGATTTCAACTACATTCTCCCTTTCAATCCCATCCCAGGGGAGTGGAAATGAACCACCGGGTTTTGGATTGAACAGAAAATATGAATGCGTTGGGTACAGATCCGCCAGTGAACGGATCAGTGTTCGGCTGTAATGACCGAGACCGGTACCATTATGAAAAGCTCTTTTTGCATCGAATCCGATCCGCATAGAACAAAGATAGCGAGTACTGAAATGGTTAAATTCGCAGCAAACTAACAACCATGAAAGCGCTGATACAGGATGCCTGGGCAGATCGAGAGTTATTGAAAAGCAAGGAATACGCTGATGCCGTACGGTCAGTCATGGAACTGCTCGATCGAGGTGAACTGCGTGTAGCCGAACCGTCCGCTACCGGCTGGCAGGTAAATGAGTGGGTGAAGCAGGCCATCCTGATGTATTTCGCGATCCAGCCTATGCAGGTCTGGGACATGGACCCCTTCTCTTTTTACGACAAGATGTTGCTGAAACGAAATTATGCCGAGATCGGCGTGCGTGCCGTGCCACATGCCATTGCTCGATATGGCGCATATCTGGGAAAGAATGTGGTGCTGATGCCTTCTTACGTCAACATCGGGGCCTATGTGGATGAAGGTACCATGGTGGATACCTGGGCAACGGTGGGCAGTTGCGCGCAGATCGGGAAAGGGGTACATCTGAGTGGTGGCGTGGGTATCGGCGGCGTGTTGGAGCCCTTACAGGCCAGTCCGGTTATTGTGGAAGATGGTTGTTTTATCGGTAGTCGCTGTATCGTCGTGGAAGGTGTGATCGTAGAGAAAGAAGCTGTGCTCGGCGCCAATGTGGTGTTGACCCAGTCCAACAAGATCATCGATGTGAGCGGATCAGAACCGATCGAAATGAAGGGCCGGGTGCCGGCTCGAAGTGTGGTTATTCCGGGCACGTACAACAAACAATTTCCGGCTGGCGAATTTGGGGTCGGTTGTGCCCTCATCATCGGCAAGCGAAAAGAAAGCACCGATCAGAAGACCAGTTTGAATGATGCATTGAGGGATTTCAATGTTAGTGTTTAAGCATTCACTTTGGGTAGTTAATACTCATGTGGATTACTTTCCAGCCATAACACTTGGTGATTTCCATTTTGGCTTTATTTTAGCTAAAACCAATTTTTTTTATGAGACTATTAAAACCTCTTTCCCTCGTGCTGATTCTTTCAGCCCTTTTTGTAACGCTCACCTCTTCTCACCCTGCTCCTAAATCTGCTGTTGAGCCTTCAACTGTCGGATATACTTCTAAGGAGTTGATTAAGATGGCTGAAGCGCAAAAGCAAGACAAGCTTTCTCTGAAAGAGAAGCTGGCCATCAAGCTTTTCAACAAGAAGCTCAACAAGCTGGCCGCTGAAGCACCTGCTCCTGCCTCTGGAGAGAAAAGTCAGACTGTGGCTTGGTTGCTTGCGTTGTTCCTGGGCGGACTGGGCATTCATCGTTTCTACCTGGGCTACACTTGGCAAGGTGTTGTCCAGTTGCTGACTGCAGGTGGTTGCGGTATCTGGGCGCTGATCGACTTCATCCGTATTTTGACTGGAAGTCTGCAGCCTAAGAATGGCTCTTATGCATCCAAAGACCTCTAAGCATAAATGGACAGATAGATTAGCAATCTTCAAGCTTAATCTATCCCCGAAAGCCAGTGTTGCCCTATCCAGGGCAACACTGCTTTTAATCATTGCCGTACCGGTAGTGATCTTTTTATTGCCCATCGATTTCTTCGATCATGGCAAGCCCATGTGCCTTTCCCGGATCATGTTTGACATGGAATGTTACGGCTGCGGACTCACCCGCGCCTGCAAACATCTGATGCACCTGGATTTTGAGAGCGCCTTCTATTACAATATGGGAAGCTTCATCGTGCTTCCGTTAGTCGGACTGTTATGGATCAAATGGGGTATACAGGAATATAAATTCCTGGTGAAAGCCGCCAAAAATCCATCCGCAGATAATAATCCCGCTTAATCAGTTCGCCTTCGGATATAACTTGATGAACTGTGTCTGTACCACTTCTCCGAACTCCCCTGTGGCCATCTTGAATTTGAGTATAGCGTCGTTCTCCAATTGTGCGACAGTTTCTTTGGTAGAACGGTCTCCCATCAACCAACGCATGGCAAAAACACCTTCAACTGCGGTTGTTTCAAAAATAGCCTTCACTGTTCCTGGCTTCCACTTCGTTTTATCGTATGACTCCAGGATGATCGCACAATAAACATCCCCCATCTTCTTAATACCCAGTCGGTAATAGGATCCATTGAAATTCTTGTAAACCCCTTCGATGGGGTTAAGTTTCTCTTTTTCAAAATATGACTTCAAGGAGGCCTCATCCTCATTCAAAACTTGATTGAGTTTTTGTGCATGTGCCGACATGGTAAACGTACTGGCAACAGTAATTGCAAATAAGGCGGTCATAAAACTTTTCATACAAAACAATTATATGGATTAGAGATTGTGAAAGTCAAAATTAACCGAGATTTCAATTCCTACCTAACCCATTGAAAATCCAGTTTGCTGATCTGATTGGATCATTAATACCCGATCACCTGCTTCAGCCTTCCCCAAAGTTCGTTATCGAAACTGGACATGGCGAGTGCCGGCAATCCAGCCGAATCACCCATTCGGATTACCACCAATTTTTGAGAAGGCACCACATATACCTTCTGATCGTTCTTGCCCAGCGCGCAGTACATGTCGGCGGGGGCGTTGGATACAAGCATCCCCGGAAAAACGGTTTGAAAGATCGGTGCCATGAAGGTGGATTTTCCATTCAGCCAGGTCAAATAGCCGTAGGATGGATTGAGCGCCTGAGAAGTATTGACTTGCGCATTGAAATAATTCGAATCGGTCAGAATCGATGTCTGGTCCCATTTCCCCTTATTGAGTAACAGCAGGCCGAACCGGGCCATACTTCTGGCATTGCTATATAAGATGTTGTTGTACCCGTTTCTCAACCACCCTCCGTTCATGCCGATCGGGTTACGTATTTTCTGCTGGTAGTAGGCATTGTAGGATAGTCCGGAAGCGTTCTCCACCACTTTATCAAGCATCGTATAAGGTGCATTGTGATAGGCCCAGCGGGTGCCTGCATCAGCTTTGTAGATTAGACAGGAAGGCGTCGTGCAGTCATTGTCGGGGACAGCATCATCGAGTCCGGTGGTCATGGTGAGTTGATGACGCACGGTGATCAAATCTTCTTTCAGGACAGGAAGCGAAGTCCAGCCCCGGCCCAGATATTGAGAACTTCTGGTGTTGATATTCAACAGCCCCTCCTGCTGCGTAATCCCCACCAACATGGCCGTCATGGTCTTTCCGGCTGAGGCCCAATACCAGACACTATCTGCCGTGAACGTTCCGAAGTATTTCTCCGCTACGATCTTCCCCCCTTTCAAGATGATGAACGCCTTGGTGTTTTTAGATTGGAGATAGGTATAGAGGTCGTTGAGTTGTGTTTCGTTCCATCCCTGAGACGCAGGGGTCAGGCTCTGCCACTCTGTGCCCGAAACAGGCGGAAAATAGAGAGCTGTATTCGTGGGTGGGGGCGGGTTATCGCCCTTATCCTTCCCGCAAGAGACCAATGCGCCAGTGAGAACAAACAGCATGATTAGTTTTCTAAGCATGGGACTTGGAGTATTCTTGATTGAGAAAGTTTAATTCGCTTCTGCCCGAAACTGATCAGATCCGTTTATAATCTGCTCGCCAATTTTTTATAGCAGATTTGATGTCTTTGGCTGACAATTTCTCTTCCACCGCTCTTTTGACTAGCCCTGGTAACTCTTCGTCTGACGCGAAGCGAATCGCGATTATCTGTCGCAACCGAATGCCTTGGGGCAAGGGTTTGCCTGTCAACAAGAAATGCCTGAAATTCTCCTCGCTGCGGATCACACGGTCCTGCACCTTTAGTGAATAGATCCGCACCAAGCCGGCCACACAGAAAAGAATAAAAAAGGCCAAGGCAATCAGTGCATGCACAAATCGATCAGGGCCGGAGGCCATGAAGGTATGAAGCAAACCGGCTGCGATCCCTACCAACGTTAGAGGCAAGATGAAGTAATGATAAAATGGATGCATCCGAGAATGGTTGGAAAAGTTCTGGTTCTGCATGATTTGATATTTTAGTGTGAAATTAGTGAAATTCGGAGGGCATTAAAACTTGAAATGATTGATATGAACAGTTACATAAAATGGAATCGAAAGCTGGTCATGCTTTTTGGCATACTGGCTCTGCTTCACACGCTGAATGCTTGTCAGAAAAAAAATGATGCCGGTACCGATCCAGCTGACCCGTTTCGGATCACCAAAACCATTCGTTACAACAATGTTTCGGTGGATGTGGTGATCGACAAACCAGTTGGAACAGCGCTGGATGCATTGGTCGTTTATCACGGAACAGTCTGGTATAACAGCCAAATCCTACAGGCTGCCAATACCGCACTGGATGAATTCAAAAAGTTATTGGACCGAAAGGATATGATCATCATCAGCGTGGCCTATCCGGAGGAAAATCTATTGATGGGAGATAATGTGATCTATGCCGAAGCGGGCCTCTTGTGGGTAAAAAATAATATGCAGGCTGAGCTGGGCATTAGTCCCAAAAAGATTTTTATAGGTGGTCATTCACAGGGCGGATATATTGCGACCCGCCTGAATACCATGCACGCAACTAACGGAGTGATCGCCAGTGCTCCGGGTCCGCTAAATATGGTTTACCGATGCCAATTGGAGGAAAATGGTGGTGTTGCGACGAGTCAACAATGTAATCAACTGCAACTCACCTATGGCTCGACCACTGCAAATCCGGCGCCCTATTGGAATCGATCACTGCTCAATTTTACAGAAGGCTTCAAATCAGATATATTATTCGTACAAGGATTGAATGACTCCCCTATTCAACTTTACTCCTGGCCGACCTTCAAGCAAACCGTTCAAAACTGCAGCAATTGTTTGCAACGGATATTCTTGGAAATTCCCGGATTAGGACATCAAGCCTTGTTTATTAGTTCGACCGGCAAAACAGAATTCAACCGATTCTTAAATGAAAGAAGATAAATCGTTGGCTTGGTCATTTTCATTTACTCGCTTTAGCAAGAAAGCTTGCAACGCTCGCAAATAAAGGGATCAATTACATATGCTGTGCCGGATGAAGCATAACACGTGTGCTGACCAAACTGAAGATTATCTATCATTAACCTAGATTTTGTTTGTATAACGCCTTGAATGGCTAAATACAAGTTTGTATTATGGCTCAACAAGCATAAATTTGTAAGGCTTCAAAAGAAAGATAAACTATCTAATCATAGATGACTTTTCTAAGCCTTATTGCTACACGCACAAATTGGTTGACAAGTAGCCTATTTTCAAGTTGCCTAATTTGAATTAGCACACAATCTTCGCTTAATTGAAGGTAATCACCCCATGTCCAAACTCACGCGAGCATACAAATTTATTGATGTTTCGGACTATGGACGCCCTGTAGCTCGAATCATTGCACAACAACTCAAAACAACGAAGGTCACTGCTATCCACATTACACTGCTTTTTGGCCTTTCCGGTACGCTGGCTATTGCTCTCATGGGGCTAACGCATTATTGGGCAGCCGGATTTTTCCTTGTTCTTAAATCAATCCTAGATGCAGCAGATGGCCAACTTGCCAGAATCAAGAACCAGCCATCCTACATAGGTCGCTATTGGGATTCTATACTCGACAGTATTCTAAACTTTGCCCTGATCTTTTCCATTGCGATGTTCACGGATACAAACATAGGCTGGGGATTGCTTGCCTACCTCTGTATGCAAACCCAGGGAACAGTTTACAATTACTATCATGTGATTTTTCGCCACCGTACCGAGGGTGAGATCACCAGTCAGATTTTCGAAAATAAAGTGCCCAAAGCATACCCCGGAGAAAGTCAGGCCTATGTAACCCTCCTATTTCGGGTGTTTCGCATACTCTACAAGGTATTTGACGAATTCATCTATTACCTTGACCCACGTGCATACAGAGGAACCGTATCTCCCAAGTGGTTTATGTTTTTCATTTCGTTTTATGGACTGGGTTTCCAGTTGTTGATCATTGCCATCTTCTTGGTGGCGGGATGGATCCATTACATCATCCCCTTTTTTATTGCCTACTCTATTTTAATTCCAGTATTCATCTTGACAAGAAGACTGCTATTGAAATGAGATGGTAAAACAAACGCCTCTCCACCTTTGTTGGAAGGGCGTCGTGCCCAGGACTGATTGTGTTTGCTTCGCTCACACATCGCAAAAAGTTGGTCTTACCCAAAGCCTTTCCCACGCCTTCGGCGTGGGCGGTCGTTTTCCCTTATTCGCTTTTGAAAGCAAGCTTTCAACGCTCATAATGAAAAACGCCCTTCCAACTTCGTTGGAAAGGCGTTTGTGCCCAGGACTGGATTCGAACCAGCACACCTCGCGGCGCCGCCACCTGAAGACGGTGCGTCTACCAATTTCGCCACCTAGGCATCCCGTTTAGGGAGAGCAAATATAGGGCAAAAAAATACGGAGACAAAGCCCCAAAAGTGACTTTACTCACTCAAAATATATCTAGCATTCGCGAATATTGCCCACCAACCCGACCACCATGCGCAACATGCCTCTTTTACTCTGCTTCCTTATTCTAACAACTACCCTTTCGGCACAAACCCCTGAACTAAGGTTTCAGCCAAGAACAATACCAGGACTACCTGCGCTACACTCGTTCGCCTGGGCCAAATGGCAAAATAAGCTGCTTGTACTCGGCGGTCGGACCGACGGCCTCCATCAAAAACAACCCTTTGCCGCCTTCCACCCACGCTACCGAAACGACTCAATATTCGTGATCGACCTGCTTACCGAAAAGGTCTGGAGCAGCTCCTTAACTGGCCTGTCTGCAGACATAAAAGACCAACTACAGAGCACGAACATGGAATTCCAACAGCAACACGAGCGACTTCTCTGCGTCGGAGGATATGGGTTCGGAGACGCTACCAAGAAATTCACCACCTACCCCGCCCTTCTTGAACTTCAGATACCCGAGATCATTGAAGCCATTCAAAACAACCAAGCTTGGGAAAAACACATCACAAGAATTTCACATAATGATCTCGCCGTCTGCGGAGGGTACCTGGGCTACCTGAACAACACGTATTACCTAGTAGGCGGACATCGATTCGATGGAAAATACAACCCACACGGACCCGATCATGGCCCCGGTTTCACCCAACAATACACCGACCAGATCCGTCGATTCAAACGCACAAAAAAGGGATCGATCAAATGGCTGAAACCAATCACCGATACGAATCTGCTACACCGAAGAGATATGAATGTATTGCCTCAATACAAAACAAACGGCACGATCGGACTCACCATCTTCTCCGGCGTATTTCAACGTCAGGCAGAACTCCCCTATAAAACACTAGTCGATATTGATGATGATAAAATAAAAGAAGTCCCAAATTTTGAGCAACGATTCAGCCACTACCACAATGCCCACCTGCCCATCTATGATCAAAATACCAGCACCACCTATAATTTGTTTTTTGGAGGGATCGCCGAATATTATCGAAATGAGAAAGGAGAGATCATTCAAAACAACATACTCCCCTTCACCCGAAACATCAGCCTGATCACCAGAAATAAAATGACGATCAAGGAAGAATTATTACCTCTCGAATTCCCCGAGCTACTGGGCGCTTCTGCCATGTTTATTCCCACACAAACAGAACTGTTCGATCAAAACGGAATCCTACTCTGGGATAAACTTCCTGCCGGTGAACACCATGTCGGATTTATCATGGGCGGGATCTTGAGTACAGGCAGAATCATCTTCTGGCCCGGGGATAAAGACAGCAGCCAAGCGAACCAAAAAATCTGGGATATCTACCTGATTAAGAAATAGTCCGCCTACAGGTGATTAACATCACCACTCCCCTTTTTATTACACGTGAAATTTATCTTTAGCAGATGAGCCGCATCAAACAGGTCATGCACATCGGCTTTTCTCCCCGAAACCGGGTGGAACTGATCCGCGGCGGAAAACCCTACTTCACCCGGCTGGAACAACTCATACAGGAGGCAAAACAGTCGATCCATCTTCAATTCTACATACTTGAACCCGACTCTACAGGTGATAGGATACTTGAACTTTTATCAGCAGCTGCTCAACGAGGAGTAGCCGTACACCTGCACCTAGACGCCTATGCCTCCTCGCATCTCGACAACAAGCGAGTGGAGCAATTTAGAAAATCAGGCGCTGAACTGAAATGGTTCGAACCACTGCTGCGCAGCACCCGCTTTTATATTGGTCGACGCATGCACCATAAGATTATCGTAGCAGATGGCGTGAAACTGCTGATCGGCGGACTGAACATCTGCGACCGCTACAACGACCTGCCAAACGAACCCGCTTGGTACGATATGGCCGCCTACCTGGAAGGAGAAACTGCCTACATCGCCTACCACCAGTGCCGATCACTCTGGGGCGAACAGGAACTACCCACCCGCATTGATTGGAGATCCGTTGATGCATTCTGCAATAACATACCAAATGCACAACAAAAAGATTGCAAACTTCGATACAACGACTGGGTACGTCGAAAGCGTGAGATAACGCGTAGCTACCTCGAACAATTTCAGGCAGCCGAGAAAAGCATAATGATCTGTTGCAGTTATTTTTTGCCGGGCCGACTCCTTCAGAAAAAAATCGCTCAAGCCCGAAAAAAAAACGTACGCATCCGAGTCATCCTCACCGGCGTCTCCGATGTTCCGCTGGCAAAATCTGCTGAACGATTTCTATACCGATGGATGCTGGATAAAGGGATCGAGATCTACGAATACCAGTCTAACGTACTACACGCTAAAGTGGCCACGGCAGATGATAAGTGGACCACCATCGGATCCTATAACCTGAATGAGATCTCCGCACTCGCCTCACTCGAAGCCAACCTGGATGTTCGAGATAATAATTTTGCAGTAGTCACCCGAATGATGCTCGAGGAGCTGATCCGAACGGATTGCAAACGGATCGATCCAATGGCCTTTGCTGCATACACCGGATTTTTTCAGCAGATCGGTCAACGCCTCTCCTTTTACATTATCCACGCAGTACTACGCCTCTTCACTTTTTACTTCCGACAAGAATAGATTACTGACAACCCCAACCACCGATGCGCTCCCATAAACGTTGCAAGGCCGATAAGCCCCAACCCTGAAATCGTCCTCGTTGTATCACCAACTCATTATTCTCGGGATGCGATAAATAATAATAAAAGACAAACGGAGCAGCGGGATCATTCCAACCCTGCCGCTGACCGAACCGGAGGTCGCTGAAGATCAAACTGTCATTTCGCTGTTCGACTGTATAATACCCTTGCGAGAAACGGATCAAGTGCTGCAATGGCTCATGTCCGAACAAAGGATAAAGCAAGGTATCCCGACGAGGAAAGAATTTAAACCTCATGGTATCACACCGATCATAGAGCGAACGGTGCGTGATGTATGCGCCATCTGGCCGATTAACCACCGCATACCAAAGCCAGGTATTCAATGGAGCCGGGGTAGTAAAATAGGCTGAGTCGGACCAATTACGACGACGAATCTCACTCCGGACATCCCGATCGATCTGCATTTTATTTGAACCGGCATAGCCCAGATAGAGCAGACTGGCGATCAATCCGACCTGACTGATCCGAATCCGCCAGGGATGCTGCCTTCTCAATACAAGCAATAAAAACAGGGCGATACCCGGACCAACAGAAAAAAACGGATCGGCCACAAATAACCAATTGAATGCCACCCGCACATGAGAGAACGGTTCGAACCAGCCAGTTCCATACACATTGAATCCATCCAGCAACAGATGCAAAAAAACTAATAGTCCAAAAAAACCATAAGCAGATCTTCGTTGCGGATAAGCACCGGGATGCAAACGGGCATGAGCCTGCACCAACAAATACATGGCAATAAAGGCGAATACGATCGAATGGGTGAATCCACGATGCGCCAGCAGGTCTTCAGCCGGATCATTCCAAATGCCGGCAATAAAATCCATGTCGGGTAAACTATGTGCCAGTGCCCCCCAAAGCATAGCCTTTCGGCCTAATCTTTTTCCGGCCATCCACTCACCTGCGCAGGCACCGATGGCAATATGGGTCAGTGAATCCATTCGGCTTAAAGATAAGCGGACCGAAGGATTGAGCAGATGATACTGCTCAAGTCAGTACCCGTATCTTTGAAAAAGAAGTCTCACCATGGATCTTGCCAACCAACAAAATGAGGATCGGTACCGCCAGCTGCTGAGTGACCTGCGTCAGCGGCTGGACAGGATCCACCTCGGCGGCGGAGCAGCTGCACAGGACAAACAACGTCAAAAAAACAAACTCCCTGCGCGTGAGCGCATCGAATACCTGATCGATCCGGGCAGCGAATTCCTCGAGATCGGCGCCCTCGCCGGTTACGAGATGTTTGCCGAACACGGTGGTTGCCCGGCCGGCGGTACTGTCGGAGGCATCGGTATCATACAAGGAAGAACCTGTATGATCGTCGCCAATGATGCTACCGTAAAAGCCGGTGCTTGGTTCCCCATCACCGGCAAAAAGAATTTGCGCCTTCAGGAGATCGCCATGGAAAATCATCTACCGGTGATCTACCTAGTCGACAGTGCCGGCATTTATTTGCCTTTACAGGAAGATATATTCGCAGACAAAGAACATTTCGGTCGGGTCTTTCGTAACAATGCCCGCATGAGTGCCATGGGAATTCCGCAGATCGCAGCCGTACTCGGTCCTTGTGTAGCCGGTGGCGCCTACCTGCCAATCATGAGCGACGAGACCTATATGGTCGAAGGAAACGGATCCATTTACCTGGCCGGCCCCTACCTCGTGAAAGCTGCAATCGGTGAAGTCGTGGAACATGAGAAATTGGGCGGAGCCGAAACACATACAACGATATCAGGTATTGCCGACAGAAAATTCGCCACCGAAAAAGAATGCCTGCATCACATCCGAGAAACCATCGGCCGATTGGGACACACACCAAAAGCCGGATTCGATAGGATCGACACCAAAGCACCTGCTAGTCCCATTGAAGAATTACATGCACTGTTTCCGACAGATGGAAAACCTTACGACATGCAAGTCATCCTGGATCGACTGGTGGATGCCGGTTCCTACTCACCGTTCAAGCCGGAATATGGGCAAACTATTCTTTGCGGATATGCCCGCATCGATGGTTGGTCCGTCGGTATCGTGGCCAACCAACGCAAACTGGTCAGAACCCGACTGGGCGAACAACAAATGGGTGGCGTGATCTATAACGACAGCGCAGACAAATCTGCGCGTTTCATCATGAACTGTAATCAGAAAAAAATTCCGCTGCTTTTTCTCCAGGACGTCACCGGTTTTATGGTCGGCAGCCGTAGCGAACACAGTGGGATCATTAAAGACGGAGCCAAAATGGTGAATGCCGTTGCCAATTCCGTTGTTCCGAAATTCACCATCATCGTTGGAAATTCATTCGGCGCCGGTAATTATGCGATGTGCGGAAAGGCATA
>CANGZN010000035.1 GCA_947458625.1 Chitinophagaceae bacterium | reverse complement strand
GTGATTTACTTGAATGAGATCGAAACCGATGCCGACATCTTACTCACCATCCCTGCTGCGGAGATCGCGTTGGTGAAGATCTTCAGCAGTTTTACGGCAGCTCCGGGTGGTGGTCCGGGTGGAGCACTCGCCATCTATACGAAGAAGCCAGATCTTCTTCGGGAAATCAATGGATCAGCGGCTACGTACTCCGGCTATTCTGCCATCAGTCCTTTCCCTATCCCACGTTACGATATCGATCCGTCTGCGCAGAACAAACCGGATGGACGTGTTACATTAGATTGGCGTCCAAATATCTTTTTAAGTAACGATCGAAAACAGATCCCGATCCGGTTTTACAACAACGACCGCACCAAACGATTTCGAATCGTCGCGGAGGGACTGACGACTACGGGCAAGCCTATCTTTTTTGAGGAAATAGTAGAGTTGCGCAGATAATTTTTTACGAACCAAGGGTAGAATACTTCTATTGAAAGAATTGATCAATCGATCAAGGTGAATGCACCCCAAGATGAAATGGGATACTTTTTACTAAGTACAGACTGAGTCCGACGTAACGCTTCCTCTTCGGATGACCCGGCAATCAAGTGTCGATAGAAGACTTCCATAAACTCAGCTGTTTCCTGATCAGGAATCTTCCACATGGCCAAGAGTAGCTTCCCGGCTCCGGCTATCTTCAGTGCCTGTTGCAGGCCCAACACACCCTGATTGCTCTTAATATCTCCCAAGGCAGTCTCACAGGCACTTAAGGTGATCAATTGACACTTGGTCAGATCCATATTGGCAAGCTCATACCCCAACAGATAACCACTCACTCCAGAACAGTTCGCCCGATCGATGACTAATCCACATCGGGCCAAAGGTGAGACCATCAAATAATCCTTATCATAACTGTCTCCAATAGCGTTCGATGCCAGTTTATCACTGAAATAGAATCCATGAGTAGCCAAATGTAAATGCGTATAGCCCGAAAGATCAATGCTGTCATAGATGTCATTGGTCACCTCGACCTTGACATTTTTATATCCCAGCAAAATCTTAGACAACCTGGAAATCTCCAAAGCAGAACCCGGCAAATAATTCCAGGAATATTCCTTGCGCAAATACCGATAGGGTACTTCCATGTTGCAATCCGATTTTTCATAACGAACACCTCCTGCAAGTAAAAAACGAAGGCTATCGGATCGTTTGACTCTGATTCGTAAGCTTCCTGATGAAGAAAGTTGGCGGATGGCAACCATCTCGAACAGGTAACGTCCCTTCCAGCGTAATGCAGAAAAAGCAATCCGATTTAACAATCCATCGGGCACGAACAGAAATCGTTTTGCTACGGCCAATTCGGGTAGCGAAGCGAAAAGAAAACTTCCCAAGGTATCTGCATCCCGAACGCTCGCAGCAGTCTGCTCAGGTTCAAAACCCCGCAAGCCGCGCTGCTCCCCTTGAACAGCACCCGAATACTGCAAAGAACGCTCGGCGATGGAATTAAGCGCTGATTCGGCGAAGAGTGGTCGTACCACAGGATCTACATTCCCGTTGAAAATGATCGCGAGATAAGACGTTGTGTCGGATCGAAAGCAATTGGCAAAACGAACATACTCTGCATAAAGGTCACCTGCTTTCAAGGGTCGCTGTAAATCCACTAGCTGCGGAAGCATAAACAAGGAGTCCCATTGTGATGTGCTTACTTCTGCCCGAACAGCCAATTCGGATGAGACTCGATTTCGGTATGCATCCCAGGCACGTTGAGGATCACGCATTAATGAAAAATATGACTCCAACCTATCAAAGCTTCGGCGGATAAGATCGAATTGACGAATTTTATCCGATACACTTACCTGCTGTATGAGCATGCCGGTATTCGTAGAAAAATAGTTTTTCAGGGCCAGGCTCTGTTCAATGATCAACTTACGAAACGGACTCTTGCCTGCGATATATCCTTCGGCCAGCAGACTGTGATAGAGGTCGAAATAAGTATGCAACGAATTGGCATAAAATAAAGTGCGCTGATCAGCCGATAAGCTGGGCATATGGCGGACCAATTCCAGACGTGTATGAGCAAGCAATTGGCTTAAAGCAGCAGTATCGATAACTGATTTTTGTTCACGTGCATGAAGCTTCACCGACAAGGTCAATGCACGGAAATAAAGTCCTGACTCCACTGGATCGGAGCGATCCAAATATCGAATTGCCTCACCTACCAAACGAGTTGCCGCCTCAAAATCACCCAATACACATTGCAATTGAGCAGCCTGATATAAGTAAGCCGCCCGTCCGGGTAGTGCGATATCTCCGGTTCGGGTGACATACTTTTCTAAGGCATTCAGATATAGTTTGACCGAATCGGCAGCAGCGCGTACGGACTTGGGGTCAGGACGGGCCAATACCCACATCAGATCCAGTCTTCGTGATTGCAAAAACAACGTCCAGTTTCTACTATTATTATCCGTGATGCCCGGTACAGATACATCTCTTTTTAGCTGAGCCAAATTGATGCCGGTAACTAAGGCATTTACGATATTATCCTTTATACCCACTCCCGCTTCAATTGTTTTTACCAAGTGATTGATCCATAAGGGTTGGATAGCAGATGAACGAACATCGATGCCTTTTTCAGGATCATAAAAAAGGGACATAGCTTCATCGAGTATCAACTTACAGCGTTGATACTGTCCGGTCTGATTGAGTAGGGTCGTCAGGTTTAGGATCGTTCGTTGCAGATAAAAATAGGTTTGTCGTAAAGAACGACCAGCCTGTTGATCGTATATGAATCTTGGCTTCAGTATATCGTTCAAATACAGAAACAGATAATTTGCAGCAACGCCGGATTCGCGTTCTACAGCGGCCAGCTCGGCCCAATCATTCAGAAAAAGTCCGTATACATTAGCCTGCAACCGATCGAGCTCCGATTCAGCAATATTCTCCGGTGTCTTTTTGCCTGAATCACGATCATACTGAAACCATCTTCGGCAGATCTCAAATTGAATGTGATAAATCTTAAAGAGAAATTTTACATCATAGTCATTCGGATCCTCTTTCCATTCCTTAACATCAGCCGCAGTCTGGTAATATAAATTGATCGATCGGCCTATACGGTCTCCTCGGGAGTCATTCCAGGAATCGGGAGTCAGAAACAGTTCTTCATATTCAGTCAGCTCTTTAGCAGCGGAATAGGAAAGAAATTCTTTTGTCCATAGATAATAGCAGATCGAAAAGTCGTTCAGCGAGGTTGCGTTTCTGGGAATGGCCTTTCGAATTTCCCGATCGAAAGGCCTTAATAGATCGATGTGTCCGGCTTTCTGATATCGCCTTGCCACCTGATGAAGTGCAGCCGAGAGCGAATCCATCATTCGTTTTCCATTACCCCCGATCAATTGAACTGCGTCGAGTAATCGCTGTTGCCCTATTTTTCCGCGTGAAGTTGATGCCTGATTTGTTACGATCAAAAGCCAGGCTTGTTCCGCTCGCTTTAAGGACACAAATTCCGGATATTCGGTTTGTAGGGAAGCCAGTACCGGATCCCAGGCTAGCACCTGGTTGATCGCACCCATCGTGTCTGACCGTTCTAAGGCATCCTCCAGAACGATTTCTTGCTGATTGAACCAGTCTTCATTCGGGGGAATGACCCGCTGAGCCGATACGGACACTACTATCAGATGCAGCAGAAGGATCAAATAATTACGAGGGGCGCGCATGGCTGATTAAAGACTTATGATATTTCCGATAGCTGCCACCTGGAAACCAAAATCGATCACCGTCCGATACGCCGCACTTTCTTTTTGCAGCAAGGGGTTAGTGTGATTGAAATGAATGAGGTATACTTTTTGTCGGACCGACATTGGCCATGATTTCGCTCGTTCCATCGTTTCTCGAACCGTCGGATGCGGAATCTCCTTCAGGTTTCGTCCGGGCAATTCCGTTTCATCAAAAAACGTGGCATCTAAAAAGGCATAGTCAACTGAACGCACTAAACTATCGATCGAAAGATCCCATTTTTCCCATTTATCAATATCAGGAAGAAAGAGGGCGGTTTTACTTGGCCCTTTGATGAGATACGCATAGGTGGCACTTATCTCGTCGCGATGCGGTACCTGTATCGGGGTAATTGTTAGCTCACCGATAGTTTTTAAACTGCCCATCGAAATCGGATCTGGAGTGATATTTTTCAACGTAACCAACTGTTTCCAGGGCTGATCACGTTGCAAGAATTCGGTTAGGGTCGGATGCCCGTATACAGCAACCCCCTTTGTATTGCGCGCTTCTCGTCCCAGTTGCAGCAATCCGCTGTAATGTCCCATGTGCGCATGCGTGATGAATACTGACGAAGGCTCTATTTCACGATTGATCTTTGTGAATTGTTGCCACTGAAGATTGATATCCGGTGCGGCCTCGATCAATACCCCTTTTTTCGGATCGGACTGGGTGATACCTAACGAAACAACTAGTATCCGTTCTCTGGGTTTTCCGTCGTGCACACAACAGGACTTTACACAACCCAATTGGGGAAGTCCGGCATCTTGCGTTACACCCAATACGTGCAATTCTACCTGACACCAACCCCAGATCGGACTCAGGCAAAAGACCATCCAAAAAATAATACGTTTTGGGCCGTAGAACATAGAGATACCTGAGTACTGATGAATGAATCTGTTTATGACTCTTCCTAAATGTTCAACAAAATCCGACCATTTCAAAAAAAATATTTCGATCGGGTCACAAACTATATTTAATGCCCGCCCTTCACTTTTCCTGAATCTCATTAGATTAATTACACTCTCACACCGAACAGATAACCGACGAGGGCGGATAGTCCCATCGCGATGGTGCCCCAAATAACAATTCGAATAATAGCTTTTTTTGAACTGGATCCCCCGGTACGGGCGGAAACTGCACCGAGCACCACCAGGGCCATGATCGTGACTACATAAAGGACATATTCCATCAATGGTACGGGCGCCAGCAAGGCAACCATCAGCGGTAAGAATCCACCTGCCGTGAATGCAGCTCCCGAGGCAAGTGCTGCCTGGATCGGGTTGGCCTGTGTGAGTTCAGTGATGCCCAATTCATCACGCACATGCGCGCCCAGTGCATCCACATCAGTAAGCTCTTTTGCTACCTGTAGTGCTGTTTCTTTTTTCAATCCGCGGCGCTCATAGATCTCGGCTAGGATCTGCAACTCTTCTGCGGGCATTTCTTTAAGTTCTATTTTTTCGCGCTCGATGTCTGCTTTTTCGATATCCGTTTGAGAGCTGACGGAAACATATTCACCGGCAGCCATGGAAAGTGCTCCGGCTACGAGTCCGGCTACTGTTGCCAGCAAGATCGGCTCACGCGAGGAGCTGGCGGCGGCTATACCGATGGCCAGACTAGAAATGGAGATGATACCATCATTGGCTCCGAGTACAGCCGCCCGCAGCCAGTTGCTTCGGTGGATATAGTGCGTATCGAGGTAATTGTCGATGTTTAGCTTGGTCATAGGAATTATTTGTCGTTACTGATCTGCAACCGTTTATCGAGCGAATGCCTGCATCGCGCGGGTCGGTCGGCCGGATGGATCGAATGCGCCTAACGTATAACCTTTCCAATTGCCATAACATTGCGGCTCCCAATAAAGCACGCCGAGCCCCTGTCCCTGGGGCATTCGGTCTATTTTCCCCATCAGGTCACTCAAAAAGGAGTAGCAAGCATCCGGTTGATCGGAAGGCATCCCAACTTCACATACCATCACGGGAGTTTGATAGCGAGAAACGATGGCTTGCATATTTGAAAAGCATTGCTGATTAAGTTCTGCCCAATTTGAAGCAGATGGATAAAGAGACATACCGACCAAATCCCATTTTGCGCCATGTAATTTTAACCCGTCGAGATTCCATCGAAACAATTCCTGATCAAACCCATTGGAAATATGAATCATCACCTGAATCGAGGGATCCACCGATTTAACGGCATCATAGCCGGATTGGAAAAAAGCTGCATAATTACCCATTGAGACGGATGCTTTTCCCAATGGCCATAACATTCCATCATTTGTTTCATTCCCTACCTGTACCCATTGGGGGGTGATGCCTTGCTCTTTTAATGCCAATAAGATTTCTCGGGTGTGCAAACGGATCGCTTCTTTCATTTCCACAACACTATGATTTCGCCAAGCTGCGGGGGGATTTTGTTGTCCGGGATCGGCCCAAAAATCACTGTAATGAAAATCAATGAGCAGTTTGAAACCGTGCTGCTTTGCCCGAATGGCTTTGGCCAATACATCTTCCTTTCCGGACCAACGGTTGATGGGGTCAACCCATACCCGTAATCGTATAACCTCCATGCCCAATTCCTTCATCAAAACAAATGGATCTCTTTCGTTACCGGAAGCAGTATAAAATTTCATTCCTGCCGACTCCATTTCAGTCACCCAGCTAATATCAGCACCTTTTACCCAGGTACGTTTTTGGGGTAAATCCGAATGCCTCGCCCCACAGGAAACGACCAAGACCAGAAATAGTAAGTACCGAATCGAATGCATGTTTTCAAATCTAATGAAATCAACTCAAGTATGGACGTTCAAGACAAATCTTAACCAAGGTAGTATACCATTCCCTAGCTTTACGATCATGTGCGTCGATATCGGATATAAAGCAGCGCTCGGACCGAATGGACTTCCGCAGAAGATCAAGGGAGTAAAGATCAAAAAAGAATATGCGGATGCTGATTGTGATCAGCCGCATTTACAAGCACATGCTCGGCCTGTCTGTTGGACCTTGATCGAGAAGAATCATACGCCGGAGGTTGTTCCGATGCACTGGGGACTGGTTGCTGATTTTATGATCGACCGACCAGACCAGTTTCAGAAATACGGAAACAGTTTTTTTAATGCCCGGTCAGAGCGTATACTCGAGCATAATGCTGCTTGGTTCCAATATATCAATAACCGATGCTTGCTGATCGCTGATGGCGTTTATGAACATCAGAAAGTCAAGGGGCGTACCCGCAAGATGCCCTGGTATATTCGCCTCGCTTCCGGAGAGTTGATGCTGATTCCTGCTCTGTATAATCCGCGTACTGAAACCTTTGCCATTCTCACCCGCGAGGGCAATGAACTGTTTCGCAATATCCATAATGATGGTGCCCATAAATTCCGGATGCCCTTGCTACTGCCACCGGAACAGGCGCTCCGATGGATCGAGCCGAATATAAAAACAAACGACATCCAGGCAATGATCGGCCAGGAGATTCCATCCGAAGGCTTAGCGGCGCATACCGTTTTTTCGATTCGAGGAAATACCCTGCGGCCGGATGGAAAAGCCCTGAATGAACGGTATGATTGGGGCTGAAAAAGCAGGGCTGTAAACCTAGTTAATCTCTTGTTAAGGCGCGGCATCCGTTGTATTGTATAAAAACTCTATGCATTGGGAATTGTTTTATCAGTTGGTAAATCAATTCGTCATCGTTCCTGATGGAACAAAAACCAAAAACCATGAAATCAGCCACTAGCATGTTGTTACTGCTGTCGGCAGTATTTGTTTCCTGCACCGTGATCCGGCAAGGAGAGGCCGGGGTCAAACGCCGCCTTGGAAAGATCGACCCAAGGTATGTGGAGCAGGGACCTACTTTTTTCAACTTTCTCACTACCACCATTCTTAAAGTTCCTACCCGGATGGTGAACATCGAAGTGAAGCCCGATCTTCCATCCAAAGAGGGACTTACCATTCGCTCTGAGATCTCGATCCTCTATCGAATCAAACCGGAGGCAGCCCCCAAGATCGTTCAGAACATCGGTCTGAATTATGAAAGCGAGGTGATCCTCCCCGTATTCCGGTCGGCTGCGGCAGACATAACAGCTAAATTCCTCGCGAAGGATATGCACAGTGGCGAAAGAGGTCAGATCGAGCAAGCCATACGCAAGCAAATGAGTGAGATCCTGGAGCCCTCCGGATTCATCATTGACAATGTGCTGCTGAAAAGCATCCGACTGCCGGATGGCCTAGCCCGCACCATCGAAGAGAAACTGCAGGCCGAGCAAGATGCACAGCGGATGGAGTTTGTGAAAGAGAGAGAAAAGCGTGATGCCGAGCGTCGTATCATTGAAGCAGAGGGAAAAAAGGAAATTGCCCGGATCCAGGCCGAGGGTGAAAAAAATGCAGTGATCATCCAGGCAGAAGGCAAGAAACGTACGTTAGAGATCGAGGCTGAAGGTAAAGCCAATGCGATGCGTGTGGAGGCTGATGCCACTCGTCGGGCCAATGACACCATCAATCGAACCCTCAGTCCATCGATTCTGAAACTGCGTCAAATCGAGGCATTCCGATCTTTATCGAACAGCAACAATAGCAAACTAATCATTACCGACGGCAAATCCCCGTTCCTCTCCCTGCCCGATAAATTCTAAAGAATTTTCCCATGGGAAGGATCAAGAAAGAGCTTACAACAATATTGAACTGGTACAAATAAAAAAGGGCCGCAATGCGGCCCTTTTAAGTATCATATTTTTCTATCAATTGTTACGAACCACCAATGGATTCAATTGCAGCTCGGAAGCCGGGATCGGCCATACGTAGCTGACAGAACTTGACGGCACAGAACTTACGGAAGCTTTGGCAGGGAAGTCGATGCCCTGACGCATGATGTCGAGTGAGCGGAAGCCTTCTCCCAGGAACTCAACGCGACGCTCCGTGAGAATAGCGTTGATCAGGTCGTTCTTGGTAGCTGGGTTCCAGCTAACAGAAACATCCGAACGGTTACGCACGGCGTTGAGCAGGGCGAGTCCACGCGCATCGACGGTGGTACCGGAAGCCTGACGGGCCAATGCTTCGGCCAGATTCAGCATCACCTCTGCATAACGAATAATCGGAACATAATTGTTCAGGTCATCGTTGAATTTAGTCCAGCGAGCAGGTGTTGTTCCGACTGGCGGTGTGAAGAAATTGATCCGACGAGCATCAGTAGCTGGGATGCTTCCGGAGATACCGGCAGAGTTCAGTCCGAATTCGTTGGTCCAATATCCGCCCAAACCATTTTGCGTTCCGGGGGAGTTGGTCACGCTCATCGGCATGCTGAATACATTCTCGGCATTGGTATACGGAGTACGGAATGGCGCCAGTGCAGTAGTTGCCAAACGATGTGTGATGTTTGAAGGCGACTGGAACGGCGCAGCCGTTGAAACCAGTTTATTACCCTCGGTGATCACATCCTGCCAGCGGTTCATGTGCATGTATACGCGCATTTTCATGGCGATGGCTGCATTCTTGTGTGCACGAACGACATTGCTATCACCTGCCACACCATAGGTGCCTGGCAGATTGGTTTCAGCATAGTTTAGGTCTTCGAGGATCTGGGTGAAAACCTGTGTTTGAGTGGCACGGGCGAGCGGAGCACCTTCAGAACTCTTGTTGGGTGTGAGGCGAAGCGGCACACTCAGGCTGGCCCCGTTGTCCGCATTGAATGGACGACGGGCATAGAGACTTTGAAGGTAGAAATAAGAAAGTGCGCGTGCGAAACGAACCTCCGCTTTGTACTGATTGGCCAGTGTCGAAGGGATCACACTAGGATTGGCATCAATGCCTTCGAGTACCACATTCGCGCGGTTGATCGCAGCGTAACCAGCAGCCCAGAAGTTCTCAACCTGGTTATCACCTTCGGTGATGGAGAAGTTCCAGACACCAAAAGCAGTTACACCATTGGTGGTGACGTTGATCCAATCTTCGCCACGTACATCCTGATAAACAAGGGCACGTCCACCGAGGAACTGTCCGCTTTTGATCACCGAGTATACGCCGAATACTTGCTGAGAGATCCGGGCAGGGGAAGAGAAAGCTGTCGCATCCGACAGAACGGTCTGCGGGATGGGATTCAAGTTTTCTTTTTTACACCCCGTGCCGACCAGCGCAGTCATGGCCAGTGCCATCAGCGGAAGTCGGTTTATTGTATTCATCCATTTCATAGTCGTTCAGTTTAAGTTGTTTAGAAACCTACGTTTAAGCCAAAGGTGATTGTCCGGGCTTGTCCGACTGTGTTACGGTCAACACCGGGGATCAACGCTGTATTTCCGTTCACAGAGATCTCGGGGTCGATACCGGGATAGCTTGTGATGATGAAAGGGTTCAGCAGTTGAGTGTATACGCGGATGCTGGAGAGCTTAGCTTTTTCAGCATACTTGCTGGGCAGTGTATAGCCGAGCGCAATGGTACGCACACGGAGGAAGTCGCCTTTGTAGAGGTTCTCATCAATTGGGAAAGCAGAACCGTTTGAGATATTATCTCCGTAAACGATGCGCGGGATGTTAGTCACATCACCGGGTCTAGTCCAGCGGTTTTTGATCTCCTGGAAGTTATTCCAGAAGCGCTGATCGAGCATGCCGGCGCGGGAACCGAAGTACACATAGTTTCCAAGGCTGTAGAACGCATCAATAGTCAGATCGATTCCTTTGTAGTAGAAGTTATTGATCAATCCGCCATAAGCTGTCGGGAGGGCGCTGCCTGCGAACACACCGTCAGATGCAATTCCGATGGGAGGTGCAGTGGAGCCATCGGCATACTGATAGCGGGTAGCAGTTGGGCGAGCGAAATTAAAAAAGACCTTACGACCGGATTTGTCTAGGAAGATACGCTGACCGGTCTGCGGATCAACACCGCCGGTCTTCACCACGAAGAAAGAACCGATGGGCTGTCCAACCACGGTCAGGTTGGTACGCTCCAGTTGCGTGGTACCGATAAGTTCGGTCACGCCCGGAGCCAGTGCAGTCACTTCGTTCTTCTGGGTAGTGATGTTGAAGCTTACATTCCAAGAGAAATCTTTCTTATCAATCACACGTCCATTCAACGTAAGCTCGATACCGCGGTTAAACATGCTGGCAGCATTGGCCTGGATAGAGTTGCCGGGAATACCCATACTGGTTGGGAGCGGGCGATCGATGATCAGGTTAGACAGATCGGTATTGTAATAACTGATCTCACCGGTAATACGATCGTTCCACAATCCGAATTGGAAGCCCACATCGAATTTGTTACTAGTTTCCCAAGAGAGGTCTTGGTTACCTGCCTGACTGAAGAACAAAGTCGGATAACCCAATCCGTACTGGAAGGATCCGAATGTAGAGAGCGAGGCGAAGTTGCCGACGGCGGCGAGGTTACCGACCTGACCGTAGCTACCACGCAGACGAAGCAGGTTGACTACTTTCTTCATACCCTCGAAGAATTTCTCATCGGAGATGTTCCATCCACCTGATACACCGAAGAAGTTACCCCACTTCTTGCCATCGGCAAAAGCAGAGTATCCGTCGCGGCGTCCTGTCAGTCCAAGGAAATAACGATTCTTGTAATTGTAGTTCACGCGGGTGAAGAAGGACAGCAGGTAGTTCTCTGTCAGAACGTTGCCCACGGGGTTATTGTTGATGGTGAAACTTCCCTGGAATTCATTATAGAATTCGTCGGTCAGCCCGCTACGGGAGGCACCCCAACGGTCTACAATTGTTTTTTGCTCCTCCGAACCCAGCGTCACATTCAAGTTGTGATCGTTCTTGATCGTCTTATTGTAAGTGATGAAGTTCTGGAAGTTGGTGATCTCATAGCGACCGGTGATGTTGAATGCGTTTCCATCATCCGTTGTAGTGGAAGGAGAACCGATACCGTCACCATGCAGCGCATTGTAGAAGGTTTTGTCTTCCGTGCGCTGGAAATTCACGCCGTATTGAGAGCGGAAGGTCAGATCGGGATTGATGCGTACTTCTGCATAGAGGTTGGACTGGAACTGATCGACCAAAGAGGTGATTCGGTTCAAATCGCGAAGCATCGTTGGGTTCACAAGACCAGACTGTACCAGGTTGCGGCCTAATCCGAGTGAATTGAAGCTGTTACGTTGTGCGGGGTTATCGATACCGCGAATATTATATCGACCATCGGCCAAATAAGGAGAAAGGTTCGGAGCGGTCAAGAAGGCCAAACGAGCAATACCGGCGGTATTGAACGGTGTACCAGGAATAGATCCCGTACTGGGAGATCCTGTTTCCACACGGCTGAAGTTCAGGTTGCTACCAACACTCAACCAGCTACTCACCTTTTGATCGATGTTCATGCGCATTTGCATACGCTCATAGGTGTTGGTCTGGATCATCCCTTCCTGGTTGGTGTAGTTCGCACTGAAGTAATAGCGCGTACCCCCACCCGATCCGGAGATACTGAGGTTGTGATTCTGCTGGAAGCCGGTCTGGTAAACCTCATCATTCCAACGAGTGTCCACCGGACGACCATTGATGGTATCCAGGAAGAACAAAGGTGCACCGGGCGTATGACCGGTAAATACAGGTGCGTTGAGGTTTACGATCCCCTCATTTTTGGTTTTTACATAGTCTTGAGCATTCAGTACATCGTAGAGGCGATACGGCTTTGTCCAGCCGACCCAAGTGTCATAATTCACTTTCGCCTTTCCGGATTTACCTTTCTTGGTAGTGATCAGCATCACCCCATTGGCTGCACGGCTACCGTAGATCGCAGCCGCAGCGGCATCTTTCAACACCTGAATGTCTTCGATGTCCGCCGGGTTCAAATTACCCAATGCGTTGTTCGCGCTGAGGTTAGTACTGATATCTCCTGTGAAAGCAGGCACCCCATCGATCAATACCAGCGGGAAGGAAGAACCCTGAATGGAGTTCACCCCACGAATGCGGACAACCGGGGGGTTACCCAAAACACCGTTCGGTAAAGTAACGTTCAGACCAGCTGCTTTACCACTGAGGGCTTGCTCAAAGGTCTGTACGGGAACATTCTTGATCTTGTCGGCACCAATGGTGGCGATCGAAGAGGTTACATCGCGTCGACGCTGCGTACCGAAACCTACCACGACAACTTCCTGCATGGATTTTTCTTCGCTCAACATTTTCACAGAGATCTCAGACCGGTTATCGATCGAAACCTCTTTTGAACCGTAGTTCACCGAGGAGAAAACCAGCGTTTTGGCTTTTGCCGAAACGGTCAACTGAAAGGAACCATCCTCTTTTGTGGAGGTACCCCCCTGCATGCCTTTTACAAGTACGGAAACACCTCCTATAGGCGACCCCGTGCTCTCATCCGTTACCTTACCGGTAACCACCCTGTCCTGCGCAAACAGAACAAAGCCGCCCAACAACAGGGCAGGTAGTAGACTCAGTAGTTTTTTCATACTCAGCTTTGTTTAATTTTTTTTATAAATTTTAAGCTAATGGATAAACAATATTGGAGATACATTAGCAAATTGTTAATACAATGCAATAAATGGATGGTTTAACAAAGACATTTTCAAAATCGGGAAAAATCTTGGGATAAGGGTCGTAGGACCCCGAGCCCCATCCAAACCCGCGTGATATAAGTCACAAAATGAGCTTGCCGATTACCGGATCATTGCATGATGGACAAATCAATGGAGAAGTGAGTGAACACTGGGCAAAGCCATCTGAAAACGCTTATACGTCGCTTCCGACACATTGATTCGATCGAAAGGAACATAGCGAACATCATCCCGTTTCTCCCTGTGTACTCTTCCATACTTATATGCATAGGTAAACCAGCCATCAGGCTGCAACTGCACCGATGATGCATCGGGGTTGGGCACCGAGATAAAAAACTCCGCCCGGGGCATCGCAGTTGAAAATTGGATCGGCTTGCGAATCTGAAGAGATTGATTTCTGAGTGCGATATAAGCCTCCTTAGCTGTTTCAACCGAAGGATCGATCAACGCTACATCTGCGGCCAATACACTTCGGTAGAGATAAGACCCGTTTTCCTGGTACTGATATAACTCTTTTAAAACGGTTCGAATGGTATCGCGCATGTAGGGGTAATGCGTACATCCCAGTATCAAGGTGTTGAGCGGTAGGGTAAATTTTTCTGCTCGCATTTTCTCCAGCAGGCTCACCAGGTGATAACGGGTATAGTTCACCGGATCGTTGAGTTGCACCTCGGTGCAACGACCCTGATCATCGTATTCACAAAGCAACCGATTATTAGTGGTATCGAACTGATAGATCTTCATCAGCTCGGGGCGAATGGGATAATTCTTGTGCTGCAGAGAGGGACCTTTATAGTCGGAGCGGGTACGCGTGGCCGTATCGACATAATAACTCCAATCGCGATCGATGCTCTCTGCCAACCCGAATCCGCCCTGGCTTACGATAGAAAGTTGATTCAATCCGTAGGAGGCGGCCATATTGCGAAGAGTGCGCGGATAGCCATCGGAGGCCACGGTTCCTGCGGTCGCAAATACACCGATAGTGCCCTGATTTTTCTGCTGATACAGAAGCGCAGCCTTGGATCCCGCATCGATGACACCGATCACAGGTATTTGCCCATCCGTTCGGTTGACGTGTGCGCGTATATCCGTGAGTGCATAGGCCGTGGCCGTGTTGCAGGCGAGGACCAGCATTTTCACTGAGGATTTACGCTGCGGATTCCAGTTGTTGTCTCTTCGGGTCATGAATGCTTGTCCACGCAAAAAATCCATGCAGTTCAGAATGTTTTCTTTCAGCAGATCCGTTTTCTTTTCAGCTGCATAGTTCCCGTAGGGCATGTTAGCCTGATCGGCTAAATATTGAAAGGACTCCCGTTCAAAATCTTTTTTTCCGTCGGCTCCGGGCTTGCCAGTTTTATTGTTGAAAGCATCTAGGTTGAGAATGGCTTCGAGAACGGTGAGTCCGCCCGTACCCGAATCGAACACCCCGATGGGTGTTTGAGCAGACACAACAGATACAATCGAAATCAATGAGGCAATGAGGATCGCGCGGAGTTGTTTCATGAAAACAAGGTATAAAAAAAGCCGGATCAATGACCCGGCTTATGTAGGATTAACATTTATCAATACAAGAAGATGCGTCCCGC
>CANGZN010000034.1 GCA_947458625.1 Chitinophagaceae bacterium | reverse complement strand
TCAGTTTCGGATACTCACTTAGCTTCAGCAACCGATTGAAACCTGATTATTCCGGATACAGTACCGAGGTGAATTCCAATTTAAATTTCAGTGGCAGTTTCAACCTGACCGAAAAATGGAATGTGTCCGCAAACGGATTCTATGATGTGACTTCCACCAAATTACAAACCTTCCAAATGAGCATTAATCGGGAAATGCATTGCTGGCAATTGTCGATCAATGTTACACCTGTCGGATTATTCCGTTCGTTCAATTTTTCGATCAGTCCCAAGGCTTCCATGTTACAGGATCTTCGGATCAATCGTACCCGTTTCTTCACGAATTTTTAGTAGGGCCTTGCGCATAGCGCTCCCACATCATCCGGTATGTTTTCTCTTTCAAGGATTCAACTGTCTCTCCAGCTGGTGAAAGCGGAGGAAGAAATTCCATGACCATCGGGTGCGGTTTGAAATAGAATGGTCTATTTGGGGGCAGGATGTTGCGAGTATGAAAAATGACGGCCGGTATGATGGAGTGACCTGATTCGATCGCGAGCTTGAAGGCGCCATCGTAAAAGGATTTGAGGGGTTGATCGGTTCTATTTCTTGTTCCTTCCGGATAGATACACATGTGCATGCCCTGATCCAGTACATCCCGCATGCGTTCAATGCTTTTTCGTCTGCTTCTATCATCTTTTCTATCGACCATCACACCCCCCAGTCGATAGTACCAACCAAATAAGGGCACCTTGGTAAAACTTGCTTTGGCGATGGTTTTATTGGGGCCCGGTATAAATGGAGAAGAGAGAGGCGGATCCATCAGTGAATTGTGGTTGCAGACAACGATGTAGGATTCTCCTTTTTGAAAATTCTCTTTTCCTAGAATACGCGGTGGACACCCCACCAGTGGTAACCAAAGACGCATCCAACCATTGGCGATCCGAATAAACCAGGTTTGGCCGACAGGATTCGGAAACAACCCGCAAATCAAAGAAGGCCATAAAATGATAAGAAAAGATAGTGCGAACGTCAGCAGGGCCCACAAGGCCATCAAACGGGCAAAAAGATCACGAAAGAATTTACTCATAAGGACCAGTCGATTGGTTGAATTCGGTTGGCAACAAGGTAGGCATTCGTCTGCGAAAAATGCTGGCATCCCAAGAAGCCGTTATGTGCAGAAAGAGGAGATGGGTGAGCCGCTTTCAACACCAAATGCTTTTGGGGATCGATGTACTTGGCTTTCTCCTGGGCAAATTTTCCCCAGAGCAAAAAAACAAGATGAGATCGTTTAGATGCCAGGGCATGGATCGTAGCATCTGTGAATTGAGCCCAGCCGATCTGTGCATGACTCATCGCTTCGCCGGCTCGTACGGTCAATGAGGCGTTCAGTAAAAAAACACCTTGGTTGGCCCAATGGGTAAGATTTCCATGATTAGGCCTACGAAGACCCAGATCGGATTCCAATTCCTTGAAAATGTTTTGAAGCGAGGGGGGTGGGGGCACGCCATGCGGAACAGAAAAACTAAGGCCATGTGCCTGTTCAGGTCCATGGTAAGGATCCTGCCCAATAACCACAACTTTAACCTGTTCAAATGGAGTGGAATTGTAGGCGTTGAAGATCAGGGGGCCGGGGGGATAGATCGTTTTTTTAAGCTCCTTTTCCGTTCGTAAATGATTGGCCAGCTGTTGAAAATAATCAGCCTTGAATTCCTTCTTCAGGACCGCCTTCCAGCTAGAATCGATTTGAACAGACATGGACTGCAAGCTAAAAAAAACTAGCTTTGCAGCAGTCCTAAATAAACCTTAGGAACAAGTTCTTTGTTTTACTGGTCCGGTAGCTCAGGTGAATAGAGCAACTGCCTTTAAATATTGGAGCCTTGTCTGGGAAACAAAACCAGGCAAGTGGATGTCACCGTATCGGTGAACCCTTCACTACCTAGTTGTAGTATGGAAACACCGAGGAAACTTCAGATCTTTCTTCATGTTTTTGCATCACACCAAAAGCAAAGGTGATCTGGGCGTATTGAAGGTTAAAGTTGACCTTTGTCTTCAAGGTTTTTTAATTTGCTCTCCGGATACTGAACATGCCCCATTTGACTTAGTTATTTTTAAAAAGGGGAAGTTTCGGTCCGTACAAGTTAAGTATAGAAATCTGACAAGATGGGGGACCGTTGAAATCCCTTTTTCGAATAGTTACAGCACGTCGAAGGGCGTATTTACTACTCCAATCGATAAATCAATCATCGACCTATATGCTGTTCATTGTCCACAAACAGATGAGTGCTATTATTTCGATCCAAAAGACTTCAACCAAACAGTCACTTTAAGGGTAAATGCGCCTCGTAATAATCAACGTGATAAAATTCGTTTTGCGAAAGATTACAGAAAGGTTCCGTAGAGACTAAACGTGACACACCTGAAATGGTGAAGTTATAGTCCAGACCCCAAATCAGTTATGAGCGGCGAAAGCCGTAGCGGGTAAGCTAAGCAGTAGGTCATTGGTTTGAATCCAATCCGGATCACATTACATTACATCCCGTCGCAACCACGTGACGGGATGTTTCTTCTTTTCAATCCCTGTGTATGAATTCTTTTTATTTCGGTGTCGACTGTTTGTCTGTGGCAAAAGCCATGCAACTGACAAAAGGCGAAACAACTGCCGTTTTTGGCCCAGAGGCCAGGCAAAAGGTTGAAGGTGCCGCCCGCTGGGTACAAGAAATTCTGGACAGTAAGCGAACCGTTTACGGCATTAACACCGGCTTCGGCATTCTAGCGAATACCGCCATCGATGCAAAAGATGCTGAAACGCTTCAGCATAAGATCTTACAAAGTCATAGTGTGGGGGTAGGCAATCCGGTTTCGTCGGAGATCGTACGGCTGATGCTAATTACCAAATTACAAGCTCTTTGCTACGGACATAGTGGAGTTCGTACTGAAACGCTAGATCGGATACTTTGGCACCTGCAAGCTGATGCACTACCGGTTGTTCCGGAAAAAGGCAGTGTTGGCGCATCAGGCGATCTGGCTCCCTTATCTCATCTGTTTCTTCCACTGATCGGAATGGGAGAAGTTTTTTTTAAGGGCGAGCGCATGCCAACGCAAGTATTATTTCAGCGAACCGGAATGCAGCCACTGGCATTGGGCCCCAAAGAAGGGTTGGCACTGATCAACGGTACTCAATTTATTTTGGCTCATGCAGTCAGCGGTGTTTACCGTTTTCAAAACCTGCTACAATCGGCAGATATCATCGGTGCACTCTCCTTGGAGGCTTTACAAGGAACTGCGGCACCGTTCGACTCCAGACTGCATGAACTACGCCCCTTTAATGGCACACGCTATGTCGCTAATCGACTCCGACTGCTCTTGAACGGTTCAGAAAACCTGAACAGCCACTCGGACTGCGAACGGGTTCAGGATCCATACTCCCTTCGCTGTATGCCGCAGGTTCATGGTGCCTCCCGTAATGCCTGGCTGCATCTGAAGCAACTAACTGAAGTGGAATTGAATGCGGTAACGGATAACCCGGTTCTTTTTAGTGCTGATGATTCGATCAGTGGCGGTAATTTTCATGGACAACCGCTAGCACTTCCACTAGACTATGCCTGTCTAGCAGCTGCTGAGATCGGAAATATCAGCGACCGTCGATCTTACTTGTTAATAGAAGGTAAATTCGGCTTGCCTACCTTACTGATGGAGAATATCGGGCTCAATTCGGGACTGATGATTCCTCAATATACCTCTGCCGCTTTAGTTACGGAGAATAAAACACTTTGTTTCCCTGCCAGTGCGGATAGTATTCCTACTTCACTCGGACAAGAGGATCATGTCAGTATGGGTTCTATCAGCGGACGAAAATTGCACCAGGTTCTTGATAATCTGGAATATATTCTTGCGGTGGAATTATTGAGCGCCGTCCAAGCATTTGAGTTCCGACGTCCACTAAAGACATCTCCCATTTTAGAAGCGGTGATCGAATCAGTTCAACAAGTCGTTTCTTATGCTAAAGAAGACAGAATCTTCTCCATCGACCTGGAAAAATTGCGAGACTTTATCCGTTGCGGACAATTAGAAAAAGTTACACGCGATTATTCAACAGAAAATGGAATCGATCTGACCGGGAATCACCCGGATTTTCAGCTTTGATCAAATAGCTAGGGTTGACTCCAATGCCAGCTCCATCATAGGAAGTAAGGCAGTTTCCCGTTGATCGGCAGAGATCTTCTGGTGAGTGGGAATCACATCCGAAACAGTCAGTAAAGTTGCTGCTGACTTCCCAAGCTCCTGGGCATTCGCAAATAAGGCAAAGGCTTCCATCTCCACGGCTAAACAATTGTATTTATTGGCAATTGCCGGCAATGCCGGATCTTTTCTATAAAAGATATCGGAGGAGTGAATATTTGTTTTGCGTAAAGAAATACCTGATCGAGAAGCCGTATCAGCGATTACCCCAGTAGCCCGACCCGGCGAAACGATCGAATCATTTTCCAAACCCCAGGCAAATCTCGCATAGGTAGACTCGCTGCTGGCAGCTTCCGCCAAAATCATATCGTAGACGGATAGCTCTGTCGAATAAGCACCACAGGTGCCGATCCGGATGATGGATTCAACACCATACATGGAGAATAATTCATAAGAATAGATGCCGATAGAGGGACAACCCATACCACTGGCACCGATCGTAACCCGTCTGCCCTTATAGGTGCCGGTATAAAAAAGAACATTTCTCGTTTGACTAACTAACTCGGGCCCGGATAAGTACTTATCGACCATGAAGCGGGCTCGTAGCGGATCACCCGGCATCAGTACTACATCTGCAATCTGGCCTTCCATGGCACTAATATGTACGCTCATCGGTATGAATTGAAGGGATCAAGATATCCTTTTCCCGCGAATCCCCATAGTATATTTGCAACATGAATCATACCTCTACTTACGATTTTGCCAAATACAAAACGCCTACCGGTACCACGCTTCATTGCAAGGGCTGGGTGCAGGAAGCGGCACTCCGAATGCTGTTGAATAATCTCGATCCAGAAGTGGCCGAGCGACCTGAAGAGCTGATCGTATACGGTGGTCGTGGTAAAGCCGCCAGAAACCAGGAGGCTTTAGACCGCATCATTGCCAGCTTGAAATCATTGGAAAATGATGAATCACTTCTTATTCAGTCCGGTAAACCTGTCGGGATCCTGAAGACCCATCCGGATGCACCACGCGTTCTTATTTCCAATTCACAACTGGTTCCCAATTGGGCCAACTGGAAGCATTTTACCGAGCTGGAACAAAAGGGACTGATGATGTACGGACAGATGACTGCGGGCAGCTGGATCTACATCGGTACGCAGGGAATTGTACAAGGCACCTATGAAACATACGCAGCCGCGGCGGACAAACATTTTGGCGGAACACTTAAGGGAACGCTGAATGTAACAGCCGGCCTAGGTGGTATGGGTGGTGCTCAGCCACTTGCTATTACCATGAACGAGGGCGTGGCACTGATCGCCGAGGTAGAAGAGTGGCGTATCGATAAACGATTGGAAACTCGTTATTTGGATGAAAAGCATTTGGATCTGGATGAAGCAATTGAATCAGCACTGCGCTATAAACAAGAAGGAAAGGCGATCAGCATCGGTGTATTAGCCAATGCCATTGATCTCCTTGAGCGACTCTTGCAGCGAGGAATTATTCCAGACACGCTCACCGATCAGACTTCTGCTCACGACCCATTGATCGGATACACACCCCAGGGATTGTCGAATGAGGAGGCACAGGTCTTGCGCGACTCGAATCCGGACGAATACATCCGTCTGAGTTACGCGAGCATGCGAAAGCATGTAGAGCTGATGCTGGAACTCCAGAAAAGGGGAGCGATCACTTTCGATTACGGTAATAATATTCGCGCTCGCGCACAGGAACAGGGACTTCAAAACGCATTTGATTTCCCGGGATTTGTGCCCGCTTACATACGGCCCTTGTTTTGCGAAGGAAAAGGTCCCTTCCGTTGGGCAGCGCTCAGTGGTGATCCGGCAGACATAGCGGTTACGGATGAATTGATCTTACAACTGTTTCCGGATAATAAACCACTGGCCAGATGGATTCGCATGGCCCAGGAACGAATTGCTTTTCAGGGATTGCCGGCAAGGATCTGTTGGCTTGGACAAGGCGAGCGGGAAAAAGCCGGATTGGCCTTCAATGAACTCGTGCGTACCGGAAAGGTAAAAGCTCCGATCGTGATCGGCCGTGATCATCTGGATACCGGATCAGTAGCCAGCCCTAACCGAGAAACCGAATCGATGCTGGATGGAAGTGATGCCGTGGCAGACTGGCCTGTACTTAACGCCTTGGTGAATACGGCAGGTGGTGCCAGTTGGGTGTCCTTACATCATGGCGGCGGCGTGGGTATGGGTTATAGTATCCATGCGGGGATGGTGATCGTTGCGGATGGGACGGAAGATGCTCACAAACGCTTAAGTCGTGTTTTACGGAATGATCCGGGTATGGGCGTCATCCGACATGCAGATGCCGGATATGAAATAGCGAAGGAACAATCTCGTAAACATGGTCTAGATCTTGATCAACGGCTGGGCGACTGAGCACCTATTCAAGCACCCATGATCCTTGTTGCCAACTCCATTACAAAGTTTCACGCAGAGCATGCCATCCTTCAATCGGTCGGTTTAACGATATATAAACGGGAACGACTGGCGATCATAGGTGAAACAGGATCCGGTAAAACAACCTTGCTTCGCGCACTCGCGGGACTGATCGAACTGGATGCAGGCGAAATTATTTTCGAAGGTAACCGCGTAAAAGGGCCTTCCGAAGTACTATTGCCCGGACACTCCGGCATCTCTTACCTGCACCAGGCTGTCAATCTTCGAAATCACTATAAGGTAAAAGATCTACTGGAGCGTCATAGTATTCAGGATGGGGAGGCCGATAGGAAGTTGGCTGCAATTTGTCGGATCGATCATCTCCTGGAGCGAATGACCGATCAGTTATCCGGGGGAGAACGTCAGCGCATTGCCTTGGCCATCGAATTATCCAAACATCCCTCTTTATTGCTCCTCGATGAACCTTTCTCCAATTTGGATATCGGACATCGTAATACACTGAAGGCTGTATTGGATACCTTACATCAAGAAATGGGATTGACACTTGCAATTATATCGCATAATCCGTCTGAAGTATTGGGATGGGCCGATCGCATGCTCGTTCTTCGCCAGGGCAACATCATTCAAGAGGGATCGCCGAGATCGATCTATGACCATCCGATTGATGAGTATACAGCATGCTTATTGGGGCCCTATAATTATGTACAACTCCGTTCGAATGATATTCCGGTCTTCATACGACCCGAACAATTGGGGTTATCAGCTGATACAAGCAGCGATTGGAAAGGACAATTGATAGAAGAAGAGTTTGATGGGCACTCCAGTCTTTATACGGTAAAAACTGATCGGGGGAATATTTTGGTCCGCGACCTGCCGGGTCATCCAATCGACCGGGAAGTTTGTATTTTTATTCATCCAAATACAGAGTTATGAAAAAACTTCTTTTGTTATTGTCACTTGGTCTGTTCGTATCCTTTACTGCTATGGCACAGACTAAAACACAAACGGTTAAAAACAAGATCGTAGAAGCCAGCTGCGCCCAATGTCAATTCAAAGTGAAGGAGCCACGTGGATGTGACCTTTCTATCCGCCTGGGAGGAAAAGTATATTTTGTAGATGGTACCAATTTGGATGCACATGGGGATGCGCACGAGGAAGATGGTTTTTGTAATGCCATCCGCCAGGCAAAAGTTACCGGCACGATCGAGGGTGATCGGATCAAGGTTACTCAGTTCGACCTGAAACCGATGACAAAGAAAAAAGGCTGACCTCCGACGGATCAAATATTCACTACACTGTTTGTGCCGCCGAATACATTCGGCGTTTCGTGGTCTGCACCCTCGTCATTGAGCCAGGTCTGCTTGTCGATCAGATATTTGAACTCATGACGGCTGTTTTTTGGCAGGTTGATCTCAGTCAGAAAGGTTCCGTTCTTTTTTCGGTCCATTTGTATACCATTTTTCCAGTTATCATTCAGACCGAGTAACTCAACTGAATTAGCATCCGATGCGTCGATGGAGAATTTTACTTTTGCGTAATCTTTAGTCTTGTAAAGCGTCTTTTGTACCATATGCCTAATTTTAATTGTTATTGAAAAAATGATCAGGCAGCAATCGGTAGGGAAACCTTCAATTAATTCTAAGGTTGCCTCAAAGGTAACCCAGATGACCTTCTATTTCAAAGGATGTCTACCAGTTCTTTTTATGCTACTGGTTCTTTTTCCGTTGACAGGAACAGCACAGTCAACTTTGATCGTACCGATCAAAGGCCCAGTTACCCCTTCCGGGAAATTTCTTTACAGTCTGTATAAGGATGGAGTAGGATTTCCTGACAAGCCGACAAAGGCCTTTAGAAATGGCAGTTGTCCTGCCGTTCAGGGAGAGAACAAGATCATCATCAAGGATATCCCAGCAGGTCGATATGCGTTGGCGGTGATACAGGATCAAAATGAGAATGGCCATCTCGATAAGAATAAAATGGGTATTCCCACCGAACCCTTTGGATTTTCCAATAATGTGATCGGAGCATTTGGTCCGCCTAAATTTCATCGAGCCCAATTTGAAGTTCGGCCCGGAAAAAATGAGCTTACACCGCTTCGTTTGAGAATGGGGCAATAAAAAAGCCTACCCGAAGGCAGGCTTGTAAAATATAGGTAAGGTCGATCAGAATTGCTCCAATCCACTGAACATGAAAGATCCTTCGATCAAGGCATTCGCATCGCTGTCACTTCCGTGAATAGCGTTTTCTCCAACAGAAGCAGCAAACTGTTTGCGGATAGTACCTTCTTCGGCTTTAGCGGGATCTGTGGCGCCGATCAGTTTACGAAAATCTTCAACGGCATTATCTTTTTCCAGAATTGCCGCCACGATCGGTCCGGAGCTCATGAATTCAACCAGCTCACCATAGAAAGGGCGCTCTTTATGTACAGCATAGAACTCACCGGCTTTTTCAGCGGAGAGTTTCATCATTTTCATGGCTTTGATCTGATAACCTGCTTTGAGGATCTGATCGAGAATAGCGCCGGAATGTCCTTTACGAAAGGCATCGGGCTTGATCATGGTAAACGTACGGTTGCTCATATTCTTGGTGTTTTGCGCCGCGAAGGTAGGGGATATCAGGCAGAAGAATTACTTTTGCTGCGCCTTTATGGAGCCGATCTCATCCCTTTTTAATCAACTACAAACACCCCGCAAGGTTGTCATCACGACACACCAAAAGCCGGATGCGGATGCTATGGGGTCCATGTTGGGACTAAAGCTTTTTTTAGAATCAATCGGCCATCAGGTTACAGCCGTTTCTCCAACCAATTGGGCCGGCTGGGTGAACTGGATGCCCGGTGCCCGCGAGGTGATCGATTTTGAGCATTATAAACAGACTACAGCGGACGTGATCAACGAGGCTGACTGGCTTTTCTGTTTGGACTTTAACATTTTTCACCGCACAAAACAGCTGGCGCCCATACTGGCTGAAGCGTCTTGTGTCAAGATCCTGATCGACCATCACCAACAACCCGATACGCCATCTTTTACATACGGAATCAGCGATACCAGTAAAAGTTCCACCTGCGAAATGATCTATGACCTGATCGTTGAATCAGGCAACCTCGATCGGATAGATGCTAACATTGCTTCTTGTTTATTTGCCGGGGTAGTAGGAGATACCGGCTCGTTTCGTTTCAACTCCGCTACTGCCTCCGTGCATCGTATGGTGGCGGTTTTGAAGGACAAAGGACTCGACCATACCAAAGTTTACGAGGGTTTATATGATAATTATTTAGAAAATCGGCTTCGTTTCATGGGGCATGTGCTGACCAATCGGATGGAGGTTTTCTATGAATACAATGCCGCTTTGATCGCCATTCCTAAATCTGATCTGTTTAAATACCAGATACGAACCGGTGATACCGACGGTTTGGTGAACCTACCACATTCCATTCAAGGTATCCGATTGGTGGCTATCTGCATTGATCGGGATGAAGAGCGGAAATGGAGTTTTCGCAGTAAAGGTGATTTTGATTGTAATCAATTTGCCCGACAACATTTTGAGGGGGGTGGTCATTTTAACGCCGCCGGTGGCCGAAGCAGTCAATCCTTGTCTGAAACCGTAGAAACATTCAAAAAAATACTTCCTTCCTATCAGGAGGAACTCATCAAACCACAACCATGAAAAAGTACAATGCTCTTACGATCCTGGCCCTGATCGGTCTGGTCCTTTTATCTTGTCAGAAATCAGCCCTCAAGAAGACACCAGGCGGAATGCCCTATGAGATCTTCTCGGATTCTAAAAAACCTCAAGTAAAAATGGGAGGTTTTCTGAAACTTGCCATTACCCAGTCGATCAACGACAGTGTGGTCTTCACGAACCAAGGAAAGATCCCGAATTACATTCCGGTTCTCAATCAAACCGCACCTTATGATCTATCAGAGATCTGGTCCCAACTTCGTTTAGGTGACAGTGTGATCGCAACACAGATGATGGATACCTTCATGAATCGGAATCCGGGCAGTGTGCCACCTCCGTTCAAAAAAGGAGATCGGATCATCACAACCGTAAAGGTCATGGGTATTTTTGACAACGACAGCCTGCGTAAGATCGATGCCGATAAAGAAATGGATGCATTTAAAATGAAAGAGGTCAAAGAAGTCGAAGCATTTGTAAACAAGTCTGGCGTAAAGGCTGAACGGAGTACCAACGGCGTTTACGTTCAAACTCTGCTCCCAGGTACCGGTAATCTGATCGATAGCGGAAAATATGTTTCGGTTAAATACACGGGTATGACGTTCGATGGAAAAGTATTTGATAGTAATATCGATACCAGCTTTAACCACACGGATCCATTAAGTTTTACAGTAGGCGCCGGACAAATGATCCCCGGTTTTGATGAAGGGGTTCGTTTTCTCCGTCCCGGTGGAAAAGGGGTCTTCTTCATTCCTTCTTTGCAGGGGTATGGTCCGGCCGGTTCCGGTTCCATCAAAGGATATTCACACTTAAAATTTGAAGTTGAGGTTCTTTCAGTAGCGGATAAAGCGCCAGCAGCGACAAATACGCCCTGATCGCTAAATTAATCTTTCAAATGCAAGGCCTGGAATAAACGGATCGTTTCCCAGGCCGGACGAACATCATGTACACGCAAGATCCTGGCACCTTGTGTCAGGGCTTGCATGTGCAACGCTGTAGTTCCATTCAGTGCCATCAGTGGGTCCACCTCCAGGGTCCGATAGATCATGGATTTTCGGGAAAGTCCGACCATCAGGGGGTAGGGTAGCGCTGCCAAAATCGATAGTTCTCGAAGGATTTGAAAGCTCTGTTCCGTAGTCTTGGAAAAACCAAATCCCGGGTCTACGATCAATTGATCAATATCCATCGACCTGCACAGCTCAATACGTTCATTCAGGTATTCTTTGACTGAGGTGGTGACATTCTCATAGGCCGTATGTTGTTGCATGTCCTGAGGTGTTCCTTTCATATGCATGATGACAAAAGGCAACCGACTCTTCGCGACTACATCCAGCATTAGAGGATCGATCTGACCTCCACTCACGTCATTTATGATATCAATCCCCTCATCAATGGCGGCTTTGGCTACTGATGCATGAAACGTATCTATAGAAAGAAAAACGGATGGGAATTTTTTTCGGATGGCTGTTAAAAGCGGGATCACCCGATTTGTCTCCTCTTCGGCATCAATTCGTTCGCTACCCGGTCGGGTGCTTTGTCCACCCAGATCGAGAACTTGAGCACCTTGACGAATTTGCTCCTCGGCGAAACGAAGTCCCTGGTCGATGTGTTGTACTCGACTAACGCTATAAAAGGAATCAGGCGTGCAGTTGAGGATACCCATTACCACAGGCTGATCTAGATCTAAAAGCTTACCGGCACCCCGCAGCGTTAGCATACTTCCTTTTATTACTTTTGACGAAGGTAAGTCACCACAAACAACATGTCCGATACGAATCAACAATACGACCTGGTAGTCGCCTCTGCTGCAGAGATTTTTTACAAAAAGACACTGGACTACGGAACCGCCTGGCGAGTTCTTCGTCCCATTTCCATCGTCGACCAGATCTTCATCAAAGCCCAACGCATACGAACTATTCAGGAGTTGGGAGAACAACGGGTGGGAGATGGCATTCAGGATGAATTCAAAGGCATCATCAACTATGCCGTTATTGGTTTGATGCAGCTACAGCTGACACCTGATGATCCGGAAGAACTTAGCCTGGAGCAGGTAAAACCTCTTTTTGAAATGGCCCTTGCAACCGCCAAGGGATTGATGCAAAATAAGAACCATGATTATGGGGAAGCCTGGCGATCGATGAGTCAGGAGAGTTTTGTGGATCTGATCCTGATGAAATTGCAACGCATGCGACAGATCCTACAAAATGATGGCAAAACGTTGATCAGCGAAGGTCTGGACGCCAATTATCTGGATATGCTCAACTATGCCGTGTTCGCACTAATTCTTCTAACGGAATGAAAAGGCTGATCACCATTCTCCGATACGGTGTAGGCCTTTTGTTCATCTTCTCCGGACTCGTAAAGGCTAATGATCCACTCGGACTAGCCTACAAAATGGAGGAGTATTTTGAGATCTGGCACCTCTATGCACTGATTCCTTACGCCAATATCTTTTCAGTATCCATGAACGTACTGGAAATCGCATCCGGTTTTGCTTTATGCATCGGATGGCAACACAAATGGAATCTTCGTTTACTCTTGTCGCTGATCTTGTTTTTTACCGTTCTGACCGGCTATACGTTTTACACCGGTTACCCGAAAACTTGTGGATGCTTTGGAGATTGTTTGCCGATCGACGCATCATCGTCCTTCTTTAAAGATCTGATCCTGCTTGGCGCCATCGTTTTTTTGTTGATCAAGGCACCTACAGCAGGAATACAAGTGCCAGGTCGTGTGACCACCATTTTGGTATCGTTGGTGACTATTCTATCTATTGGTTTACAGTTTTATGTGTTACACCATTTACCACTGATTGATTGCCTTCCTTATAAGATCGGCACCAACATCCCGGAAGCCCGAAAACAACCGCCGCCACCACCCGGATCCACCGTTATGTTCGTATATGAAAAAAATGGAGCGGAAGTGGAATTCTCAGCAGATCGGTTTCCGGAGGATTTTTCTGCCGATACCTATCGTTTCATTCGTCGATATGAAACGGGCGAAATTCAACAGGCTCCCATTCAGGGATTTGCTTTGTATACGATCAGCGGCGCAGACACCACAGCATCTCTGTTAGACTCGGATAAACTATTGCTACTTTTTACCCAACAGGTTACTAGCCTAACCTCATTCCAAAAGGCTGACTGGAACAACCTGTACGAAAGGGCAAACAAAAAGAATATTCCGCTCGTGTTGATCACGAATCGAATGGAGCGGTGGGACACTATCTTGCAAAAAATCTATCCAACCGTTCGAGTCGTCAGCTGTGATCGGACACCGATCCGAACGGCCGCAAGGGTAGATCCTACGGTCTATTATTTGGAAAAGGGTACTGTGATCAAAAAAAATGCGCTGACAGATTGTGGGAGCCTGCTGAAGGTTATCAACTGATCACTGAATAATGACTTCCTGTATCAAGGGCTGGCCCAGTGCTTCATTCACCCGGGAGCGAATGCTATCTCGCTGAAAACTAAGTTCATGCCGAAGTGGAGCAACCTGGGTATAGATGAAAAGTTTTGAGCCGATGATCTGTATCTTATCTGTGTAACCCGCGATCATCGGTCCCATTAGTTCCGCCCAGATATCGGTAATCTGCATAGCACGCATGTTGCCCTCTATCCGGCTCCCGGATAAAAAAGCCTGTATGGCGTCTTGCAGTCGGTATTCTCCCATCTTTCAAAAGTACCGTATTATAAACAGTCAAAACTCTAACAATTGCCAATTCGGGTCCAGTGGATCAAGATTTTCTCTAAGTCGATTGGGGTCAGTATCTGTAATGAAAACTTGTGAACCGGTATTCTTTGCAACCCACTGAAGCAAAGCGCTGATGCGCTTCGGATCCAGTTTTTCAAAAACATCATCCAACAAAACAATGGGGGGGAGCGTCAAATATTCTTCGAGCAGCGAGCGCTCTGCTAGTTTGAGCGCAAAAAGTAAGGTCTTACGTTGGCCCTGGGAGGCCACTTGTTTGAAAGAATGACTGCCCATTGAAAAAAGCAGATCATCTCGATGAGGCCCCCGTGTATTTCGTTGGGCGGCAATATCTCGTGATCGGTTTTCTCGAATGAAGGTTTGGGTCGATTCTTCGGGCAGGTCGCATTGATAAGACATCTCTATAGGTTCCGTGTCGCCGGCGAAGGACGTGTAAAGCTCCAGCATCCGTTGCTGCAGCCGGATGCTCCAAAGTTTTCGGGCGGGTATGATCAGGCGGATGGTTTCAATCCATTGTTCATCGATCACATCCAACAGCGCTGAACGGTCAGGCGTCGTACCCAGTTCACCACATTCTCGAAGCAGGGCTTGGCGCTGTTGCAAAATGCGGTTGAATTTGGTTAAGGTGGACAAATAATTTCCATCCACCTGACTGATTAGGGCATCCAGAAACTGGCGTCTGGTTTTACTCTCCCCGGTGATCAACTCTGAATCATCAGGGGCGATCATCACCACCGGAAAACGACCCAAATGATCGGATAGCCGGGGTAGGAGGTCGCCATCGTGCCAGATCTCTTTTTTAGCAGTCTCCCTCAAAATAATTGAAACGTCATGTTGCTGACCATTCCGTTGGATCTTCCCATCGATCCGAAATCCACTCTCACCATGTCGAACAAGACTTTGATCGGAACGGGAAAAATATCCTCGGGAAAAACAAAGCGTATAAAGGGCGTCCAGTAAATTGGTTTTACCGACACCGTTCGCCCCGGTAATGCCGATCACCCTCGACCCAAAAACAAGGGGCTGGTCGGGGTGGTTTTTGAACTGAGTCAACCGCAATTGTTCGATCCGAAGCATGGGACGGCAAGTTAGTCAGCCTAAGCGGTTCAGCAAGAGGACCAATCCGACCCTTTTTTCCCTATATTTGCGCCACAAATTTTTGGCCTGTGGTGACCAAATTTTCGAAGGAAACATACCTCTACTGGTACGAGCTGATGCAGCTGATCCGTCAATTTGAATTGATGGCAGAGGAGAAGTACAAAATGGAAGGGAAGATTCGCGGCTTC
>CANGZN010000033.1 GCA_947458625.1 Chitinophagaceae bacterium | reverse complement strand
GAACGCGATGTCCACAAAGGGCGTCATGTCCGTATCCGTGCTCTTCCTCGCTATTTTGACACTTGGCATGTTCTACGTTTTAGAAAATTAGATGAATAGTTTTTTCGTTTCCACAAAAGCGATCGCTCTTATTTGTAAAGAGAGGCGAAGCTCTGTGTCAGCGTGAAACCGGATTCATCGATGCCATGTGTGATCGAGTCGATCTTCGTGGTGAACACGTTGTACATGATCAACGCGATCGCAGAAGTACCGATACCCAAGGCTGTGTTATAAAGGGCCTCTGAGATACCCACGGCCAGGTCACCGGCAGCACCACCACCACCTTCTTCACCTAGGGCGGCGAAGGAGCGGATCATACCGATAACGGTACCCAACAGGGCCACGAGCGTACCAACGGATGTGATAGTAGAAAGGAATACGAGGTTCTTTTGCAGCATAGGCAATTCCAGTGCGGTCGCCTCTTCCACTTCTTTTTGGATGGCGATCACTTTCTGCTCAGTCGACATGCCACCTTCGGAGATCATCTCCTTGTAACGACGAAGGCCGGCCTTCATCACGTTACCTACAGAACCGCGTTGCTTGTCACACTCAGCGATGGCTGCATCCACATTTTTGTTCGCGAGGTGGAACTGCACTTGGCGTACGAAGTTTGCTATAGAGCCGCTACCTAAGGCGCGACGGATGGTCAAAAAACGTTCAATGGAGAAAACAACTACCATCAGGAGCATGCCAATCAGGAGGGGAACGATGATACCGCCCTCATAAATACGATGGAAGGCATCTTTAGGTCCTTTGTGTCCTGGCCAGAATCCACCAGTCATATCAGGTGTTTTGAATCCGGAGGCATCGCCCATGATAAAACGCCAGATGGAGTATCCAGCAATTACACATAATAAAGGGGCAAGCCAAGAGATCAGGTTGCCATCGTGCTTGGCCTGTGCGGCCTTGTTTGCAGTTTTCGCAGCGGGTTTGTTCAAATCTGCCATGATCGTTTGTTTTAAAAATTTAGATGGTAAGCCCCATTTTTGAAAAGGCATTGCCTTTGGGGGGAGCGACAAAATACATATTTTTTCAACCGCCTGTGAGGTGGGAACAAAAAATTAATTCGTCAGGGGGGAAAAAGTGAACAACTCATTCATAACGAAGGGCCTCGATCGGATTCAGCTTACCGGCTTTGAGGGCCGGAAAGATACCCGCGATCAGTCCGACCACCGTACAGATTACGATCCCATAAATGACCCAATTCCAGGGTACAACAAAACCCGTGTTCAGGACAAGCGAGAAAATATTCCCCACCCCGATACCCAGCAAGATCCCGAAAGCGGCACCCATCAGACTGATCAGGATGGCCTCTGTGAGAAATTGACGGCTGACTATTCGGGACTTCCCTCCGATCGCTTTGATCAGCCCCACTTCACGGGTCCGTTCCGATACAGACACCAGCATGATGTTCATCAACCCTATTGCAGCACCAATGAGTGTGATCAGTCCGATCACCGTCGCCGAAATGGTCAGGAAGCGCAACGAGTTCATGGCCGTTTCCGCCACACTGTCGCTTCGATCGAGCACAAAATTACTCTCCTCTGTTGCGGACAATTTTCGAATCCCCCTAAAAGCACTTTCCGCCTCCCCCATCGCGGGATTGACCTGCAATAGATCGGCGGCTTTCACCGCAATCACATAAGAGGCCTGCGAAGGAAACACACGCTCCAGGTTGGTATAGGAAATGATCACGACATTATCCCGACTGAAACCGAAGCTGGAACCTTTACTGTCCAGCACCCCGATCACTCGGTACGGAATACTATTGATGCGTACCTCCCCATTCACTGCAGTTGGCGCACCGCCTCTGAATAATTTATCGGCCACATCGTAGCCAAGAATACAAACGTTCTGTCCGGAACGAACATCATCCCGTCCGATATTTCGTCCGGCTAATAAAGTATAGTTATTGAGATCCAGGTAATGAACGTCCCCGCCGAACAGGGTCACATTCGGGCTGGTCTTCAGCGTTCCCTTGGAAATAAGATTGTTTCGATTACCGAATACTGAGATACTTTTTACAGCGGGAAAATCGAAACGCTCCAGAAAATTTTCAGCCTGCTCACGAGTGATGATCTTATCCAAGTTGGATACTTTTTCCTTACGCGCGCCTTTGCGTGTCAATTTCACTTCATCCGACTGCCGCCCACCAAATCGAATGTTTCGCTCCTTGAAGCGGATCGAAAAAGCATTGGCGCCCATGGACGAAAAACTCTCGCTGAACTTTTGATTCATGGCCTGTATGGCCGTGATGATCCCGATCAATGCCATGATGCCAAAAGCAATAATCGAAACAGTGAGGCCCGTACGAAGCCGGTTGCCCCGAATGGTCCGAAACGCCAACGATACGATGTCGGTAGTTTGCATTTAGAAGTAAAGATAGCGCAACAACCACCCCGGTTGTAACCCTAGTAAGATGATCAACAAAGCGACAATCGTCAGTACACGTACAAAACCCGGTGCAAATGCAGGAAAAGAGACTCCCTCGGAAGGCTCCCGGAAGTAGATTGCCTGCAGCACGCGAAAATAATAGTAGACACTGACCGCGGCCATGATCACCGCCACAATCACTACCGCCATACCGTAAGTGGCAGGCAGTGCAGCTTGCAGCATGTAAAACTTAGCCAGAAAACCGGCTGTCAGCGGAATACCGGCCAACGATAACAGAAACACGGCCAGCAGGGCTGAAACCCAGGGTTGTTGCTTGGCCAGTCCGTTGAATCCCTCCACGGTCTGGTCTTGCATTCGGGTCAGTACCGCAAAAATGCCGATCGTGGCCAGTGAATAGGATGCCCCATAGAGGATCATTCCCTCTTTTGCAGCATCCCCCAACCCATAAACACCTAACATCATAAAGCCAGCCTGTGCAATACTGGAATAGGCCAGCATGCGTTTTACGCTTTGCTGGTAAACTGCCGTCATATTCCCGATAATGAGGGTCAACACCGCCAATACACCGGCCCAGATCTGCCAAGACGACTTCAGACTTCCGAACCCGTGATCGAATAACCGTAGGAACCCTGCAAAAGCAGCCACCTTCACCAGCGTAGCCATGAAGGAGGTGAAAACAGTTGGGGCGCCGTCGTATACATCCGGCGTCCAAAAATGAAAGGGTGCAACCGATACCTTGAAGGCAAGAGAAAAGAAGATCAGGAACAATCCTCCCAGCAACAGCTGTGTCGGTATCCCGGAGGCCCCTACCAGTTCCAGTGTAGAGAAGCTTCCACGAGCCCCATATACCAATGCGATTCCCATCAACATGATCCCGGTTGAAAACGCACCCAGCAGGAAGTATTTCAGTGACGCCTCATTGCTTTTCAAGTTGCGCTTGTCGGCACCTGTCAAAATATACAGGGGGATGGTCACGATCTCGATCCCCAAAAACAACATCAACAAAGAGGTGAAAGACAACACCAATACAAATCCGCAGAAGATGAAAAAGATCAAGGCGAAATATTCACTGTAATCAGCACCTACATCAGCCATATCCTTCGCTGATAAAAGAAAATACAACAGGCCGCATCCGCTCAATACCGATAACATCACCAACGCGTAACGATCTACACCCAACATGGCAGGCGCATTCAGATCATAGAACACGATTCCTTGTAGCTCGGCGATCGTTGAAAGAAACAACAGCCCCATGCCTACTTGAGCAATGGTACGGATGGTGGCACGAGATATTCCACTCACGCTCAAAAACATCATCAGAACACCCCAGGCTGCAGCTAGTAATAACAAATTCATACGTGGACTATTTTATTTGGCCAGGAAACGGGTGATATCGATCGACTTCACATATTCCCAGGAAAAATCATTCGTAAAATTCAGTGCCGCTTGCGGATAGATACCGAATACCAGCACCACCATCACAACCAAGGAGAGCGCAAGCGTCTCTGCAGTTGTCAGGCGGAGACCATTTTCAGTCGCCGAGTTGGTTTCACCAAAAAAGATGCGTCGGATCATGTTCAGTGTATAGATGGCAGACAAGATCACACCAAGTCCGGAGAACACCAGAAATACGATGCGGTAGGAAGACTGTGCATGAAAGATCGCATTAAACTGAAGAAATTCACCCGGGAAGGCGTTGGTCAGCGGTAACGCGATATTAGCCAGTGCAATGATGACAAAAAAGATAGTGAAGGTCGGTGCCGTTCGTGCCAGTCCACCCAGCTCCGACAGTTTGCGGGTACCGAAGCGAGACTCAATTCGGTCGGCCAGCAACCACATACCCATGATGTTCACGCCGTGACTGAACAACTGTAACATCACACCCTGAAAGCCGATATGATGGTAATGCAGCACCACATTACTGTTGTTGCTGAAGCCTGTCAACGAAAACAAAGCTGCCACGGTGAGTCCCATGTGTGCAATGGATGAGTACGCGATCAATCGCTTCAGATCATCCTGCCGGATCGCGATCAACGAGGCATAGAGGATACCCACCACCGCAAGGCAAATGACAACATCACTCCATATGAAAGCCCCGATCCCTAGGATCGGCAACAACCAGCGGATCATAGCTACCACACCCATTTTGACCATCACACCGCTCAAAAGCAAGGTAATGGGTGTCGGCGCCTGCTCATACGCATCGGGCTGCCAGGTGTGAAAGGGGAACAGCGGCACTTTGATGGCAAAGGCCAAAAAGAAAAGCCAGAACAGCCAGATCTGTTTTGACTCAGTCAATTCGAGATTGCGAAATGCCTGCCATTGAAAGCTGCCATCCGGTGTCAATTGCTGCAAATAAATCAAACCGATCAGCATGAGGACCGAACCCACGAATGTGTAAATGAAGAATTTTATGGTCACGGCGATTCGCTTCTCCCCTCCCCAGATCGAACTGAGGAAATAGGCAGGAATCAAGGCCAGTTCCCATCCAAAATAAAAAAGGAATGCATCGCTGGCCAGAAAAACGATCGACATACCGGCCTGCATCCAAAGTAACAATCCATAAAAACGAGCAGGCAACTTTCTGTCTGTGTTCCAGCTACCCAAGATCGAAAGCACCGCTCCGATCGAAGAAAGCAAACTCATCCACTTGGCTAATACATCACCCTTCAATGAAAATCGAGCACCGATGGGCTGTATCCATTCCGCATCGTAAGACCAATTAGCAGCCTGGGTGAATTGACAAAGCCCCAGCAACACCGCGATCAAGGATATCAAAGCTACATTGAGTGCTACCGGACGTGCGAGTGCAGGCCGTGGAAGGAACAACGTCAGCCCTCCGCCGATCAAAGGAATCAAAACAAGAAGAAGTGCTATCATACTGTGGGCGGTTTGTCGCTTGAATAATTATTTACGAAGAAAGAATTGTACACTCAGTATCACTACGATCCCGATCACCATCCATAAGGCATAGTTGCCGGTCTGACCATTTTGGATCAAACGGAATTGCTGTGACAAATAACGAACCGATCGTCCGATCCCCTGGATGGCCCCATCAGCCACTTTCGGCTCAAATACAGAACGGATCCAGCCACCCAACTTGTGCAATGGCTGCACGATCGCCGCCTGATATAGCTCATCTACATACCACTTGTTTTCAAGCAATCGAGCGAACGGACTTTCAGACTCCTCTGCACGATACTGCTTGTACTTATTCCAGGCAAATAAGATAGAAAGCAAGACGAGTCCGGTTGAAAGACCCATCAAGATATATTCAGTGGCATGAGAAATTTCGTGCCCGCTTGAAACCGGAATCACAGGAGATAAAAACGCCACTAACCGATCACCCCCATGTATCCACACCTCGGGTATACCGACCCAGCCACCAACGATCGAAAGGATCGCCAGCACTACCAATGGTATGGTCATGGCCGCGGGACTTTCGTGAAGATGATGACGCTGCTCCTCTGTACCGCGGAAACTTCCGCCAAACGTCAGGAAGAACAACCGGAACATATAGAAGGCCGTCAGCAAGGCGGTGAACAAGGCGATTACATAAAAGATGGGGCTTTTCAGAAACGCACTGAGCAAGATCGCATCCTTGGAAAAGAAACCACTGAACGGAAAAATTCCGGCGATGGCCACACAGCCGATGAGAAAAGTCCAGTACGTAATAGGCAACGACTTTTTCAGTCCACCCATCTTCCGAATATCCTGTTCCCCACTCATGGCATGGATCACCGAACCGCTTCCGAGGAACAACAACGCTTTGAAAAAAGCATGAGTCATTACGTGAAAGACAGCCGCTACATAGGCGCCCGACCCGAGTGCCAAAAACATGAAGCCGAGCTGACTCACGGTTGAATAAGCCAAAACCTTTTTGATATCGTTCTGACGCAAGGCGATCGTTGCTGCCAGTAAGGCAGTGGCTACACCGATGATCGCGATGATGGTGAGTACCAACGGAGCCGCCGTGTATAGCAGATTACTGCGGGCGATCATGTAGATACCTGCAGTTACCATGGTGGCCGCATGGATCAGCGCTGATACCGGCGTGGGACCCGCCATCGCATCCGGCAACCAGGTATAAAGCGGAATCTGCGCACTCTTACCGGTTGCCCCGATGAAAAGCAACAGGGTGATACCTGTAATATCCAGCGAGCTGAGCTTCGCCGATTGACCCGCCGTACCGATGGCCATCGGCAGATCAGTGAAACTGACCGAACCGGTTCGGGCGATGAGCCAGAAGATGGCGATCAGAAAAGCCAGATCACCTATCCGGTTCATCACAAATGCCTTGTTCGCAGCCTGTGAGTAGGCCGTATTTCGGAACCAATAACCGATCAGCAGATAAGAACAGAGTCCGACCCCCTCCCAGCCGATGAACAGGATCACATAGTTCGCCCCCATCACCAAGAGAAGCATCGAGAAGACGAAAAGATTCAGGTACGCAAAATACCGGCCATAGTGAGAAGCCGACTCTTCGTGCATGTAAGCGGAAGAATAGACATGGATCAAAAAGCCGATTCCGGTGATGATCAACAAGAACAAGGAGGAAAGGGCATCTAATTGAAAGGCAAATGGGATCTGCAGCTCTCCGATCCGAATGAAATCAAATGCAGTCAGGATTGTTGGTGCACCGGCAGGTATGTTGTAAAAAACAAGCAAACTGATGCCGAATGCAAGGGCCATGACGCCTGAACCGATCAAAGCGATGGCGCGATGGGAAAGATGATTGCGTAATAGGCCGTTGACCAGAAAACCCAACAGCGGTAGCAGCGGAATCAGATAGGCGATATTCGGAAAGGACAGCATGGCCATCAATGGGTTTTAGTGTTTGAGTCGGTTGAGGAATTGTATATCGACCGAATGGATATTTCTATACATCATCACAATGATGGCAAGGCCCACACTCACCTCGGCAGCCGCCACCACCATGATAAAGAATACAAACAGCTGACCATCGGCCCCGGCAGTAGCGCTGGTTGCCAGGTTCTTCAGGTGATGCATCTTGGAAAAAGCCACGAGCAATAAATTCACGGCATTCAGCATCAGCTCAATACACATGAATATGATGATGGCATTTCGGCGGGTGAGTACGCCCACCATCCCGATCGAGAACAATGCCAGTGACAAGAACAAATAGTAATTGATGGGCATGGATCAGGAATTTAATGTTTGTGAAGTTTCTTTCTTACCGATCACCGCCGCGCCGATCATCGCGCTGAGAAACAAAAGGCTGCTGATCTCAAAAGGGACCACATACCGGGTGAACAATTCCTTACCGAGCACCTTGATCAGTCCGATGGAACCGCCACCCACCATAGCTTGTTGTGATTTCAATTCGGCATCTTTCAGTGCGGCGACCAATACCAGTAACAGACATCCGCCGGCCAGTGCGCCGATAAATTTCAACCAGCGATTTTTTTGCGGCTCTGTTTCCCGATTCAGGTTCATGAGCATGATCACAAAAAGGAACAACACCATAATGGCACCCGCATAAACGATGATATTCACCACCGCTAAAAATTGGGCATTCAATAAGATGTAATGGCCACTGATGGCAAAAAATGTGCCGATCAGCCAGAGTACAGAATAAACCGGGTTACGGCTGGTCACCATCATCAACGCACTGAACAAAGCCAGTACGGAGAGGAACCAAAAGATATATGGAGTGACGTTCATACGATTCAGTTATGCCTTCACGGCGGGTTTTCGATCGCCCAATGCTTTCTCGTAAGCCTCGCGCTGGTTGATGGGGTGTGGGATCAACAACTCCTCTTTCTTATAGATGAACCCTTTTCTTCCATAATTCGCTGGTGCAAATGTCTGAGAGAGATAGATGGCATCTTTGGGACAAGCCTCCTCACACAAGCCGCAGAAAATACAACGCAGCATGTTGATCTCGTATTTAGCTGCATATTTCTCTTCGCGGTAAAGATTCTCCTCGCTCGGCAAACGCTCAGCAGCTTCCATGGTGATGGCTTCAGCCGGACAAGCCACGGCACAAAGTCCGCAAGCCGTACAATTCTCCCGTCCCTCCGCATCGCGGTTCAATACATGCAAGCCACGGAACACAGGAGAGAACGGACGCTTCTCTTCCGGATACTCGATCGTTACCTTTTTCCGAAACAAATGTTTCAGCGTAGTGGCCATCCCTTTCAAAATACTCCAGAGGTACAAACTCTCCAGAAAGGTCATGGGACGGCGATCTACCGCTTTCGCACGATCTGTTAATCTCATTGTTGACATACCGTTTACATTCATTTATTTAACCATAGTGTCAGCGCCGCCGTGAGCAACATATTCACGAGCGATAAAGGGATGAGTTTTTTCCAACCGAGGTTCATCAATTGATCGTATCGGAACCGGGGGATCGTCCACCGGATCCAGATGAACACGAACAAGAAGAACAACACCTTGGCCATCAGCACCGCAAAACTCATCAGCGAAAACATCAGCGGCGATAACCCCCAGGCCGATTCATTCACAAAAGGAATATCATAGCCGCCGAAATAAAGGGTGGCCATCACCGCACTGCTGATGAACATGTTGATATACTCCGCGAACAGATAAAAGCCGAGTTTCATCGAAGAGTATTCCTGGTGATAACCGAAGTTCAATTCATTCTCGGCCTCGGGCAGATCGAATGGCGTTCGGTTACACTCAGCCAGTGCGCAGACGAAAAAGATAATGAAGCCAAGCGGTTGATACAGAATGTGCCATCCATGTTCGATCTGGTGTGAAACGATGACACTCATTTTGAGAGAACCTGTCATCAGCAACACCGCGATCAAAGCCAATCCCATAGGTAATTCATAGGAAACCATCTGAGAGGCGCCACGGATGGCAGCCAGCAGGGAGAATTTATTGTTGGAGGACCAACCACCGATCATGATGCCATACACACCGACGCTCACGATACCGAATACGATCAGGACACCCATATCCACATCCGCTACTTGAAGCGGGATGTTGATGCTTCCATCTACATAACTAGCTCCCCAAGGGATCACCGAGCTGGTCAAAAGCGCCGTGATCATGGCAAGAGCCGGTCCGAGTATAAACAAGAACCGGTTGGAGGTCAGTGGAATGATCTCTTCTTTAAAAAATAATTTTCCTCCGTCCGCCAGCGGTTGAAACAACCCGAAGGGTCCGGCACGGTTCGGTCCGCGACGATCCTGTAACCAGGCCGCCACTTTACGCTCTGCGTAGGTTGTATACATCGCGATGAAAAAAGATAGACCGATGATCGTGGCGATCAAGGCAACTTTTTCCAGGATGAACCAAATATCGAGGGCCAGCAGCATCATGTCTAAGCTTATTTTTTAAAGTTTTCACTGGTAGCAGGACCAGGCAATTCACTTATATCCACACGGTTCACTTCACTCACGGAGTGGATATCCATCATTAGTTTAGGATCACGACCATCCATTACCGCCGGCAAGGTCTCTGTCGGTTTCTTCAACCCGAGATAATGTCCCTGAGCGATCACGGAGTGACGGTTGATCTTCGTTGGTCCTTCGATGACCCAATCACTTGCCTTTTTCTTTTCAAATCGGCAAGTATTGCAGATCCATCCGGGTTTGCCTTCATGTGATTGCACTTCTCCCCACTCATCTTTACGAGCCGTGACCCGCAACACATCTTCACCACGTTGCCACAGCGTTACCTTACCACAGCACTGGTCACAATCACGATGTGCCTCTACCGGTTTGGTGAACCACACGCGATTCTTGAAGCGAAATGTTTTATCGGTGAGGGCCCCTACCGGACACACATCGATCATATTGCCACAGAAATTATTTTCGATCGCCTTTGAAATATGCGTGGAGATATTGGCATGATCCCCGCGATCCAATACGCCATGCACGCGGTTATCCGTCAACTGATCGGCCACATAGGTGCATCGATAACAAAGAATACAACGATTCATGTGGAGCTGGATGTACGGACCAATATCCTCCGGCTCAAACGTTCTGCGCTTGAATTCATAACGCGTGCCTTCTTTGCCATGCTCGTAGCCCAAGTCCTGCAAATGGCATTCGCCTGCCTGATCACAGACAGGGCAATCCAACGGATGATTCACCAACAGAAATTCAACCACCCCGGCACGAGCCTCTTGCACTCGATCACTAGTGATATTTTTCACGATCATGCCCTCTGCAATCGGCGTGCGACAAGAGGCCACCAGCTTGGGCATGGGACGAGGATCAGCAGCAGAGCCGGCAGCAACTTCGACCAGACAAGTGCGACATTTTCCTCCACTGCCTTCGAGTTTGCTGTAATAACACATCGCCGGTGGCGTCACATCGCCCCCGATCTGACGCGCTGCTTGCAGGATCGTTGTACCCGGTGCCACTTCGACGGTGATGTTGTCGATGGTGACTTTCAGATTCGCGGGTGTATTTGTTTGTTCAGCCATAGTTATTTCAATTAAGCGGTCACAACCAACGGATCGGCATAATGAGCCAACCCATAATTGCGTTTTTGTGCTTCTTCGGGGTTATTCACGTGCCACTCGAATTCATCACGGAAATGACGGATCGCCGCAGCTACGGGCCAGGCGGCTGCATCGCCAAGAGGACAGATCGTATTGCCTTCAATTTTTCGCTGAATATCCCAGAGCAGATCGATGTCACTCATCTTCCCCTTTCCGGTCTCTATGTTCCAGAGGATCTTCTCCATCCATCCGGTGCCTTCGCGGCAGGGCGAACATTGTCCGCAACTCTCGTGCCGATAGAAACGAGCCAGCGTGTACGTATGACGCACCACACACTGACGATCATCCATCACGATGAATCCGCCAGAGCCCATCATCGATCCGGTTGCGAATCCGCCATCGGCCAAACTCTCATAGGTCATCATGCGGGTTTCCCCCTTCGCGGTTTTCAGCAGCAGATTGGCCGGCAGGATAGGAACGGAAGAACCGCCCGGAATACAGGCCTTCAATTTTCGTCCGTTCGGTATGCCTCCGCAATATTCATCACTGTAAATGAATTCCTCCACCGAGATCGTCATGTCGATCTCGTATACGCCTGGCTTGTTGATGTTACCGCAAGCAGAGATGAGTTTGGTACCGGTCGATTTACCGATCCCGATCTTGGCGTACTCCTCTCCTCCTTCATTGATGATGGGAACCACGGCGGCGATGGTCTCCACGTTATTCACCACGGTCGGACAACCCCAAAGTCCTTTTACCGCCGGGAACGGCGGCTTGATGCGGGGATTACCTCTTTTACCTTCGAGTGATTCCAGCAAGGCTGTTTCTTCTCCACAGATGTAGGCACCGGCCCCACGCTGTACATGGATATCACAATCAAATCCGCTTCCCAAAATGTTTTTACCCAGCCAACCGTTATTACGCGCTTCGGCAATGGCTTGCTGAAGGATGTCGACGATCCAAGCGTATTCACCTCGGATGTAGATGTAAGAATTATTGGAACCAAGTGCGTAAGAAGAGGTGATCATTCCTTCAATGAGGAGATGCGGAATGAATTCCATCAGGTAGCGATCCTTGAACGTACCCGGCTCCGATTCATCGGCATTCACCACCAGGTAACGAGGAACACCTTCCGGCTTGGCCAGAAAGCTCCACTTCATTCCGGAAGGGAAACCGGCACCACCCCGTCCGCGTAGTCCGCTTTTCTTCACTTCATCGGTGACCTGATCCGGGCTCATCGACTTGAGCGCTTTTTCCACGCTGCGATAACCACCTTCACGGCGATACACTTCATAGAGACGGATATTCTCTACGTGCGCTTTATCGAGTAATAGTTTTCTTCCCATGCGATTACTTTCTGCTTTCAGCAATGATCTGATCCACTTGTTCGCGGGTCAGGTGTTCGCGATAATGTTTTCCCATCTGCATCATCGGAGCATAACCACAGGCGCCGAGACACTCTACCGTTTTCAGGGTGAAGAGTCCGTCTGTTGTGGTTTCACCCGGACGAATGCCTAATTTTTCTTTGATGTAGTCGATGATCTCATCACTGCCATTCAGCATACACGGGCCGGTCTGGCATACCTCGAACACATGCTTACCCACAGGCTTGAGATTGTACATCGAATAGAAGGTAGCGACCTCGTATACTTCGATCGGTGTGATCTTCAGGACGGACGCCACGTAGTCGAGGATTTCGGTGGACAGCCATCCCCCGAATTCATCTTGGGCCAGATGAAGCACAGGCAACAGTGCACTTTTTTGTTTCCCTTCGGGATAGCGGGCCACCAGTCGTTTCACTTCGGCCAGGGCGGTATCTGAAAATTGAACAGGCATCTTAATTTCTTTTATTAGGCATCCAATTCGCCGGCGATGAGATTCAGACTACTCATAGTCATGATCGCATCACTCAACATGGATCCCTTGATCAGTTCTTCGTATGCTTGATAATACACAAAACAAGGACGACGGAAATGCAATCTGTAGGGCGTACGACCTCCGTCGCTGATCAGATAAAATCCCAGCTCACCGTTTCCGCCCTCTACTGCGTGGTACACTTCACCTTTAGGAATATCGGTTTCACCCATCACGATCTTGAAATGATAGATAAGCGCTTCCATCTTGGTGTACACATCCGCTTTCTCCGGGAGATAGTAGGCAGGTACATCGGCGTGATAGACGTCGGCTTCCTTGCCTTTGAAATCCTGCACTTTGCGATAGGCCTGCTCAACGATGCTCAGGCTCTCCCACATTTCTCGTTGACGCACTAGCCAGCGATCGTAATTGTCGCCGGTGTTTCCGACAGGGATGTTGAATTTGAAATCCTCATAACTGGAATAGGGTTGATGAACCCGCAGGTCATAATCGACACCGGCCGCGCGCAGGTTGGGCCCGGTGAAACCATAATTCAGCGCGCGCTCGGCCGAGATACCACCCGTGTACTTTGTACGATCCATGAAGATCCTGTTACGGATGAACAAGTCTTCGAACTCTTTCAGCACCACCGGATATTCCTTCAGGAATTTTTCGATCTTCTGGAAGGCAACATCACTGAAGTTGCGTTCGAATCCGCCGATGCGACCCATATTGGTTGTCAGACGGGCCCCGCAGACTTCTTCGTAGATCTCATAGATGAGCTCGCGATACTGCATCACATACAGGAATCCGGTATAAGCACCGGCATCCACGCCTACGATCGAGTTGCAAATAAGGTGATCGGAGATGCGGGACAGCTCCATGATGATCACCCGTAAGTAATCGACCCGCTTGGGCGTTTTCACCCCGAGCAATTTCTCACAGGTCATGTGCCATCCCATGTTGTTGATGGGCGAGGAGCAATAGTTAAGTCGGTCGGTCAGCGTAGTGATCTGATACAGCGGCCGGCGTTCTGCTAATTTCTCAAAGGCACGATGGATATAGCCGATGGTCTGTTCGGTAGAAACGACCCGCTCCCCATCCAGTTCCAGGATGTTCTGCATCACACCGTGTGTCGCAGGGTGAGTCGGACCCAGATTCAGGGTGGTGGTGGTCTTTTCGATGCTCCCTTCCGGAAGCTTGATGTGTTGGTCCTTCATATTGATCCGTTAACCGCGACCGAACATCGCGTCGTCTTTATCAATCCGGGTTTGATCTTCAAGCGGAAATTCTTTGCGCAGCGGGAAATAATCCATTTCATCCACATTCAAAATGCGCTTCAGGTTCGGGTGTCCGACAAAATTCACGCCGAAGAAATCATAGGTCTCTCTTTCCATCCAGTTGGCCGCGGAGAACAGGCCGCTGGCGGTGTACACATCCGGTGTCTGGATGTCGGTAAACACCTTGAAGCGGAGGCGTACGTTCGCCGATAGGTTATGCAGGTGATACACGACGGCCAATTCCCGTCCGGTCTGGTCGGGATAATGAACCGCTGTGAGGTCGGTCAGGAAACGGAATTGTAGGTGCGGATCATCGAACAGAAAATTCAGCACCTTGAGATTGATCTCTTTGGGCGCTTCAAAAGTTAACATGCCATAGGGCTGTTCGAAAGAACCGACTTGTTCGCCGAATTTATCCTGCAGACGTTGTTGTATGTATTCGCTGGTCAGTGACATGATCGGGGTTTATTGAATGCCGTAACTCTCCAGGAGTGCACGGTATTGATCGCTGTTTCGACGGCGGATGCTTTCTTTTTCCACCAGGTCTTGAATACGCATGACGCCATCGATGATGGCTTCGGGTCGGGGCGGACAGCCAGGCACGTAAACATCTACCGGAATGACCTGATCGATACCCTGCAATACAGAATAGGTATCAAAAATGCCTCCGCTGCTGGCACAGGCACCGACGGCAATAACCCAGCGGGGCTCGGCCATTTGCAAGTACACCTGTTTTACTACCGGACCCATTTTTTTGGCGATGGTACCCATCACCATGAGCAGGTCGCACTGGCGGGGCGAGAATCCAACACGCTCCGAACCGAAACGGGAAAGATCGTAATGTGATCCCATGGTAGCCATGAACTCGATCCCGCAACAGGAAGTGGCAAATGGCAAGGGCCAAATGGAATTTTTACGGGCAAGGCCGACTACTTTGCTCAGTGAAGTAGCAAAGAAACCTTCACCCATGTTCCCCTCAGGCAACTCCGCCATGCTCAGATCGGCCTCGAGTGGTTTTTGTATCAAATTATACGATACAGGACGTGGCATGATCCAACCGATTTATGGTTATGATGATGAAGCAAGCCTCATCATCGATTTAATTATTCCTCCCAATTCAATGCACCCTTGCGAATGATATACATGAACCCGCAAAGGAAAAACCCGACAAAAAGCAATACCGCCCAAAATCCATCCCATCCCAATTCCCGAAAATTCACAGCATAGGGATAGAAAAAGATGACCTCCACATCGAAAAGCACGAACAGGATAGCCGTCAGAAAATATTTGATGGCCATCGGCTGACGAGCATCTCCATG
>CANGZN010000032.1 GCA_947458625.1 Chitinophagaceae bacterium | reverse complement strand
CCGGCGGCTGTTGCGTTCGATACGGTTCAAAGTGCCGTTGCAAGAGGGTCGGATGTGGTGCTGATCGATACAGCCGGCCGCTTACATAACAAAGCCCACCTGATGGAAGAACTCACAAAGATCAAGCGGGTCATCCAAAAAGTGATTCCTGATGCCCCACATGAGGTGTTGCTGGTGTTGGATGGTTCAACCGGACAAAATGCAGTTGAACAGGCCCGTCATTTTCAGTCCGCTACCTCGGTCAATGCCCTCGCGATCACAAAGCTCGATGGCACAGCCAAAGGCGGAGTGGTGATGGCGGTGGCACATGAATTCAATATTCCCGTAAAATTCATTGGCGTAGGAGAGAAAATGGAAGACCTGCTGGTATTCGAGAAGCAGGCATTTGTCAATAGTCTTTTTTCATTGGATGATAAAACCTCTGCATGAAAGCCCGCACATTAAAAAAAGATAAGGTCAATATTATAACACTTGGTTGCAGCAAAAACCTGGTCGACAGTGAAGTACTGAGCGGACAACTTCTTGCCAATGACATCGAGGTCGTACATGAGAACAAGAAGCTTGATCATAATATAGTTGTCGTCAACACGTGTGGATTCATTGACAAGGCAAAAGAAGAAAGCGTCCAGACCATTTTAGAGCAGGTTGAACTGAAGAGAAAAGGGAAGCTCGATAAGGTCTATGTCACCGGTTGTTTGAGTGAGCGATACAAGAATAACCTGGAAGCGGAGATCCCAGAGGTGGATGCCTACTTCGGCACCTTGGAATTACCTCAGATTCTTAAAAAATTTGAGGTAGACTATAAGGAGGAATTGATCGGGGAGCGCTTGTTATCGACTCCCAGTCACTACGCTTATATGAAAATATCAGAGGGCTGTAATCGTACCTGTGCTTTCTGTGCAATCCCACTGATGCGTGGACAGCATATAAGCAAACCCATCGACCAGCTCGTGTCAGAAGCAACCCGGTTGGTGAAAAACGGGGTGAAGGAGATCATGCTCATCGCACAGGAGTTGACGTATTATGGATTGGATATCTATAAAAAACGCAGCCTGCCCGACTTATTGAATCGACTGGCAGATATCGAGGGACTGGAATGGATCCGTTTGCATTACGCGTATCCTTCCAAATTTCCGCTGGAGATACTGGATGTAATGCGGGATCGTCCGAACATCTGTAATTACCTGGACATGCCGCTGCAACATGCTTCCGATCAGATGCTCAAAGCCATGCGACGGCAGATCACGCGCGCGGAGATGGATGAATTGATCCATGCGATACGCGAGCGAGTGCCCGGCATCTGTCTTCGTACCACACTCATTGCCGGCTTCCCCGGCGAGACGGAGGAAGACGTGGCCTCTCTTGAATCATTTCTCACACAGCATCGTTTCGATCGGGTGGGGATATTCACCTATTCGCATGAAGAAGGAACTTCTGCACATGACCTAGTTGATGATGTACCGGCAGAAGAAAAGGAGCGTCGTGCTCAACAAGTGATGGAGACGCAGCAAGAGATCTCCTATGAATTGAATCAGGAAAAGGTCGGAAAAGTATTCAAGACCCTGATCGATAAAAAAGAATCAGGTCGATACCTGGGCCGAACGGAATTCGACTCGGTCGAAGTGGATAATGAAGTGATCGTTCAGACAGATAAAAAACTGCCCATCGGTTCCTTCGTTGATGTGCAGATCACCAAAGCCTACGATTACGATCTGGAAGGAGAAATAGTTTCCTAAGAAAAAGGCCCCGAGAAATCGGGGCCTTTTTTATTGTAGGGTCAGTACTTTTCTTTTATTATCGGATCAAGACTTTTCCGTTTGCCAATCGTTTACCGGCGCGATCGGTCAGCATCAATTGATACACACCACTTGCATGCTGTCGTATATCCACCGCCATGCGCTGATAGGCGCCGGCTATCGGATAAGTTTTGCGGAAGGCCAAGGACCCTCTGGAATCAAATATGCTCAGGGTATATTGTTCTGCACCCGTTGCATAATAGGCAACTTCAAATTGTCCCTTACTCGGGTTGGGCAGAATGAACAATCTGTTCGTAGCGGAGTCACCGATGTTCACGAGGTTGGAGGTACTAGCACAGGGCAGACCTGTTTGGTTCTGCACTCGAACGCTGTATTGTCCTAATTGGCTTAGCCCAATGTTGGCGATCGTATTTCCCGTAACACCGGAGATTTGAGTTCCGTTTTTGAACCAGCTATAGGTATAACTGCCCGCGGGGGTTACCTGTGCAGTGAGGCTGGTAGTAAGACCAGGGTAGAGATTCTGATACGGAGCGGCGGTAAGTGTGACAACCGGATTGGGACTGACCGCAACGACAGAAGAGGAAGAGGTAGCGGTACAGCCAAAACTATTCGTTACCGTTACGGTGTATGAACCGCTATTGTTAACCGTGATGCTTTGTGACGTACTGCCATTACTCCAACTGTAGCTATTGCCGATAGGAGCAGAGAGCGTAACAACACTACCTGCACAGAAGGCAAGCGGACCACTGGCAGTTACCGCGGCACTGGGGTTGGGGTTTACGGTAACAGCAATCGGTGATGAAGTACTGACACATCCATTATTGGTTACAGTTACAGTATAAGAACCACTGGTGCTAACTAGGATGGATCCGGTCGTTGCACCGGTACTCCAACTATAACTGCTTCCGGTACTGGCGGCCAATAACACACCGTTACCGGCACAGAATGTAGTGGGACCAGTTGCTGTTATCGAAGCAGCAGGTACAGCAGTGATCGTGAGGGTAACAGCGGTGCGGGTACTGCTTTCACAACCGGTCAGGTCATTAACGGTGGCAGCATAGTAGGTTACTGTTCCGGGTGTGCTTCTGGTGGGACTGCTGACGATGTTGCCACCGCTTGCCGCATCGTACCAGCGAAGCGTATGGCCTGGTGGTACAGTGGCTGTCGCGGTAAGGGTTGGAATGGTATTACCTGGGCAAACCGCCTGTGATTGATTCCCGCCGCCAACGGGTGCCGCAATGGAAGCACTTCCGATGGTGATGGCCAGGGAAGCCGGCGCTGTATTGCAGGTGCCATTGCTGGCGTTCACAGATACATTTCCACTGCTGGCGCCGGCGGTATAGTTTACGTTGATGGTAGTGGTGCCCTGACCAGATACGATCGTTGCACCGGCAGGTACCGTCCAGTTATAACTAGTGGCTCCCGCTACTGCAGCAATCGTGTAGGTGATGTTGCTTTGTGCACCGCAAATGGTTTGATTACCGCTGATCGTTCCTACAGCTCCTAGGCCACCACCTCCATTAGAGGCGGTAACATTGATCGCATTGGCGCGTTGGCTGATCGCATTCGTTGTATTATTCTTAGCTCGAATAGTGAACCAGTAGGATGTGTTCGGTGTCAGCCCGGTCGCCGTGTAGTTGGTACCGGAAATATTTGCTGCCAGCATATCGAAATCGCCACTAGTGGTATTCAATACAAATAGGTCATAGTTAGTAGCATTGGTTACAGCATTCCAGGTAAAGTTGATCTCTCCTGCATTACAAGCGGCACCATTGCCAGCCAGCCCGCCGACCGTTCCTAAGATCTTGAATGTTGCATCGCTGACGTCTGAAATGCTGCCAGCCGTTATTCGGATCAATGCCGTTGAGGTATTCGCAAATGGAACACTCCAAGTGAGGCGTTGCGTAGCAGCAGTAATATTTGAAGCGATAGGATTCCAAGTGCTTCCTCCATCCAACGAGTACTCGGCGGTTTGTGTGGTTGTGATTCCGGCATTATCCCAGGTGATCACTTCGTTGGTGCCCGGGTTCAGGTTTTCGTTTCCGTTCGGGTATGTGACTTCGATGGAGGGTGACTCGATCGTCCAAGTCAGCGAATAAGTCTGATTCGCTCCGGTTGGTACTGCGGTGCCAAGAACTCGCAACGTGTACGAACCGGCAGCAGGGTTGTCGATGCTGACCTGTTCAATATTGCTTACGTTGTCTACGCCTGTGGTTGCAGGAGTACCCGGGTTGTTCGGATCCAGCACCCAAGGCAGGAAAGTGTTCGAGCTGTTCAATACTTTGAGATCAAGATTGTTCACCAAGGCAGGGTTTGCGTTGGCCGTACCGGCCGGATCATTCCAGGTAAGCATGACCTTCAGACGAGCGGCACCAGCGGGTACATTGATGACTTCGTCATTGGTGAATCCGGTAGTGATGGTAGCAATTCGATAACGATTCTCTTCGAGGATTCGTACCGCTTGAAGGGCGTTTATCCGTCCATACCCAAACCGATAATCAGGACCTATGTTCCCCAGGTCGCGCGCCGTATTCAATACGGTGTTCTTAATTAGCGACGAGGGAGGGAGTTGGTCACTATTCAGTTGTTTGTATCGTTGTACCAGCAAGGCTACAGAACCGGCAACACCTGGAGTGGACATAGAAGTACCCGATATCGTTGCATAAGTGTTCAGGGGCGAATAGGTGGAAAATACGCTTGTGCCCATTGCGCTGATCTCAGGTTTGACACGACCGTCTGAAACAGGTCCGCAACTGGAGCTGGTCGACAATGCCTCTGTGCTGGTGATATTTGCGACCAGGATATTGTTCTTCGCAGTCTTTCCACTGGAAGTGATGGTTGACCATCCACCGGTGCAAGCAGCTTGTGAATTTCCGGCTGAATGCACATGCAAGTGATGAGGGAAATTATTAAGGTTAAGATCAGTTGCTACACTGGTGGAGGAATACGCTACACCTGAGCCTGTCAGTCCGCAGGTTTGTGTACTGCCATAGGAGTGACTGCTTACATTCAATCCCAATGTGGGAATGGCAGTCGACATCTCGGATTGAATATTTCCGTTGAAATTGTAGGAGAATATTTTGGCATTTGGGGCCATTCCACGCGCTACCGGATTGATCAGTCCCCGACCACAGATCGTACCGGCACAATGGGTCGCGTGATCAGAGGCGCTGCTGGTTTCCATCAAGGTCCGACGACCGGCAGGAGAGAAGTCGAGATGCGGACTCACTTCACCACCATCCCAAATACCAACGTTGATGCCATCTCCTTTCAGGTTACGAACTCCATCATTTAACACGTTCACGCGGTGTAATGAACGGCCGGGTAGATTTTCAAGCTGATTCGGCGGATCAATAAATTCAGCCCATTGTACAAATGGAAGATCGACCAGGCGAGTCATGCTGGCAATGGGTGCTCGCAGGATGAATTGTTTGAATAAAGGCAATTCATTCAGAATTTGGATGCCCAGTGGCAGTAAAGCTGATTGTATATCCGATCGGTTCAATTTCTCGTAAGTCAAAATAGTCAAGTCCACCCAGCCCGGTTGTGAAATGGCATGCGCCGGAGCAAGGCCTTGCAGAAGTGCCGGTACAGTTTTATTTTCTCGCTTCAGGTAGGTGATGCTGCGCACGCCTGCTCGTTGCAGATCGACTGTCTGTATGTTGGATCGAACACGGGCTGTGTAGGACAATTCAGGTATGTAATCGAGTAGTTCGATCCCCTCCGTGATCAGCGTTTGTCTTTGTGCATAAGTAGGCAACTGCTGGAATTGGAGCACTACATAATTGTTAGAGCCAAAAGCAGTTTTGTTCATGTAGTCAGCTTGCAACTGAAATCGCTCCGTATTTGCTTCCGGAATGAATTCACCACCCCTGACTTTCAATAGATATCGCTGCGCCTGTCCCATTGAAACTAGTGCAGTCAACAGGGTCGCGATCAGTAACAGGCTTTTACGAAATGTAGTGAGCATTTTAAACTGGGTTTTAGCTTTCAAAATACATAAAAAATGAGTTGAGCGAACGATTGGTAGTGGCTTTTTACCCCTTGTTGATTCCTAAGGGAAAACTGTACCTTTCCGATTCCACAAAAGCAACTACATGAAGCCTGATTGGATCGGTGTGTACCCTGCCTTGTTGACCCCATTTCAGGCAGATGGATCATTGGACATACCACTTTTTGAACTCAATCTTACCGCACAGATCGACGCAGGAGTAAAGGGAGTGATCATCGGCGGCTCCCTGGGAGAAGCGAGTACGCTGGTGGCAGAAGAAAAAAAAGTAATGATTGAGGTCGCTAAGCGATTGTGTAGCGGGCGATTGCCCGTGATCTTGAACATCGCGGCATCTTCCACGCAAGAGGCGATCGAGCAAGCGGCATTTGCAGAGCAGTGGGGAGCAGACGGATTGATGCTTCTGCCGCCAATGCGGTATAGGTCTGATGACCGGGAGACCATCGAATATTTTCGATCTGTCGCGTTGTCCACAAAGCTCCCCATCATGATCTATAATAATCCGGCTGATTATAAAATCGATTTTCATCCTGAACTATTCGATTCGTTGCTCGATTTACCCAATGTACAGGCACTGAAGGAAAGTTCTCGCGACGTCACCAACCTGACCCGCATGATCAATCGCTTTGGGGATCGCTTCAAAATTCTGTGTGGCGTAGATACGCTGGCTATGGAAGAACTTTGTTTGGGTGCGCATGGTTGGGTGGCTGGTCTGGTTGATGCGTTTCCGAGGGAAACAGTTCGAATCTATGAGCTGGTCAAAGCCGGTAAATTGGAGGAGGCAAGAATTCTTTATAGATGGTTCATGCCGCTTTTGGAATTGGATATCCATCCCAAACTGGTTCAATACATTAAACTGGCGGCTGAGCAAACCGGCATAGGCAGTGAATATGTTCGTGCGCCCAGACTGATACTGGTGGGAGAGGAAAGAACGCGCATATTGAATGTGATCCAGCAGGCCCTGTTGAATCGACCTAATTTTGATTGACAATGATGAATTCCTACACTGATATTTTCTTGGATCAGATCGATCCTCTTCTGCAACGATCCCTGCAGGCCTTCCTTGATTTCAGATCACGGCCATTAGCTGATCGGGCGAAACTGCTTCGAGCCATTGCAGCGGAGCTGGAAGACATGGGCGATCACTGGTTGGCAGTAGCGAACAAAGAGACGCATTTGCCGGAAGCAAGATTAAAAAATGAACGAGCACGCACCATTTTTCAATTGGAATCGTACGCACTCGCCTGCGAGCAGGGCGATTGGATGCGGATCAGTATCGATACGGCATTGCCCGAACGTAATCCGCCTCGTCCGGATCTACGAAAAATGATGATCCCATTGGGCCCCGTGATTGTATTCGGTGCCAGCAACTTCCCCTATGCTTATTCAACAGCCGGAGGTGACACCGCCTCTGCTATAGCAGCAGGCTGCTCTGTGATCGTGAAAGCCCATCCGGCCCATCCTGAAACTTCTGCACTTGCCGCCGCTGCTATCGAGCGGGCGGTAGATCGTACCGGTATGCCCAAATACATTTTTCAGCACCTGTACGGTGCTTCGTTCGAGGTGGGTAAGAATTTGGTTCAGCATCCCCTAAGTGCAGCTGTTGGTTTTACTGGTTCGTTCAAAGGTGGAAAGCAACTATTTGACTGGGCTAATCAACGCGAAAAACCCATTCCGGTTTTTGCCGAAATGGGTAGTGTGAATCCCATCTTTTTATTGCCGGGTATTTTGCAATCCGATGCGCTGGAGCTGGCTTCAAAGGTGGCAGCCTCGGTAACATTAGGCGTCGGGCAATTTTGTACGAACCCGGGCATACTGGTGGCGGTACAAAGTGAGTCGTTGGATAGTTTTCGGGCCCATCTGACTGATCTCATGGAGCAAGTGCCGTCGGCACCCATGTTGCACGAGGGAATTCAGCATGCGTATCAGTCCCATGCAGCGGCTCATCGCGATCAGCCGGGTGTCAGCACTTGTGTACGTGCAAATGAATTGGCGGAAGGTTTGGCGAGCCCGCAGCTGACTGTTGTTGACGCGGATCGATTCATGTCCAATGCTCAGTTGCAACAAGAGGTATTTGGTCCCGCAACGTTGTTGGTAGTATGCAAAGACAAAGAACAGCTATTGGCAGTGGCACAAACCATAGAGGGGCAGTTGACCTGTTCGGTTTTTGGCATCAAGGAAGATTTCATAGAGTTCCAGACCTTACTGCAATTTCTACCCCTTCGTTGCGGTCGGTTGAATTACAATATGGTGCCAACCGGGGTAGAGGTGCTGCAATCCATGCATCACGGGGGGCCTTTTCCTGCCACTACTGATGCTCGCTTTACCGCAGTTGGCAGCGACGCGATCCTTCGATTTGTCAGACCGGTCTCTTATCAGAATTGTCCAGAGGAATGGCTTCCAACTGAATTACAATCTGCCAATCCGCTAAATATTCTGAGAAAGGTGAATGGTGAGTGGACGCGCATCGGTTGATAAGCCAGTTTAGCTCCTGGCGCCCCGCCTATTCGGTTTAGAGAAATAAATAGATGATAGAAGCGATGCAATCAAGTAGCCTCCAACTAAAACAGTTGCATAGGGGAATCTTTCACTGAGGCCGAACCAATCACCCTGCCAATAGAGAATTCCGGCTCCATAAATGACTCGTATCAATTCCCAAATCCAGGCGAAGCGGTGCATGTCCATCAGCTCGGTCAGTGCCTGTACTGATAAAAAGATGAACAGCCCGTATAGGTAGATATAAGCAGGGTTCAACTCATTCAAGTAAGCGATGTTTCCAAACAGGTAGCTGATAAAACCCAATTGTGCGATCAATTGAAACCAGGCCCAGCTGCTGAATGACTTGTTGGTGGGGGTGTCGTATTTGTCAAAATGATATGGGTTGTCGATTTTTTCTACGGGGTTTGAAATCGACACGTCTGCTGGACGGTATCCGGTACTACGGAACCATAAAGTGAATTTGTCTTTCCAGTTATTTGTTCGCCAGGCATCTGAGATCATCAGCCATAGGTGTTGAAAATTGATACGGATCGGATTCCAGGTTCGGGCAGGTCGTGTAATTCCGTAAACAGGGGGCACGTCAGCTCGCTCCTCGGCAAAGGTTCCGAACAGCTTGTCCCACACGATAAAGATCTGCGACAGGTTTTTGTCCATGTACTCCGGATTGATCGCATGATGCACCCGATGATGGGAGGGGGTTACCAGTATTTTTTCCAGGAATCCCATTTTATCAATGTGTCGAGTATGATACCAGAACTGTGCGAACAGATGCAGCGGAGCCACTGTTGCGATCACGATTTGAGGAATACCAAGCAGTGCCGCGGGAAGCAGCAAAATCGTGAACAAGTTGAAAAATGCGGAGATACTTTGACGAAGGGCACAAGCTAGATTAAATTCCTCGCTGCTGTGATGGATTACATGTAGATTCCAGAAGAGATTGATCTGATGGCTCCAACGGTGGATCCAATATCCGTTGAAATCGAGTAGGATGAATGTGAGTACATAAACCAGCCATTGTTGCTCGATGTGGGTCACGGCAACTTGTTCCAATAGAAATGGGTAGATCCCGATGATGATCGTTAACTCCAATACCGATTTAGTGACATTGGTGATGCCGGAGTTCAACGAGGAAACCATGTCCAAGGTTCGGACCGTGTCGAATCCTTTACGCCAGCCCCATCATTTTTCAAGAAGTACCAGCAATAGGAAAGCGGGTATGGCGATCAGTAATATTTTTCCGTAGGTCTCCATGTAATGCCGATATTCCGCTAATTTACAAAACACCTCTAACTCCTATCGATTATGTCTAAGCACGTGTTTGAATGTATTGACGGCCATACCTGTGGCAATCCGGTAAGACTGGTTCGATCGGGCGGGCCAATGCTGGAGGGTGTTAACATGAGCGAAAAGCGTCAGCATTTCATTCGTGAATATGACTGGATCCGCCGGGGACTGATGTTCGAGCCCCGAGGCCATGATATGATGAGCGGCAGCATACTCTATCCGCCGCATGATCCGGCCAATGATGTGGCGGTATTATTCATTGAAACCAGTGGCTGTTTGCCCATGTGTGGACATGGCACCATCGGCACCATCACCATTGGAATAGAAGCTGGGCTGATAAAGCCACAACTACCCGGCATGGTGCGAATGGAAGCACCGGCCGGGCTCATCGAGATTGAATACAAGAGCAGTCATCGGGCAGATGGTTCCTTGCGCGTGGATGCTGTAAAACTTCTTAATGTGCCGGCTTTTCTGCACACGGAAGCGTTGACTGTTGAGTGCCCCGTATTGGGCGAGATTCAAGTAGACGTTTCGTTCGGTGGAAATTTCTATGCCATCGTTGATGAACAAGCAAACTTCAAGGGTATTGATGCCTATTCCGTCGGAGAGTTGATCGGTTGGTCGAGGATCTTACGGGAGCGGATCAATGCGCTGAAGACGTTTATTCATCCTGCCGATCCGACCATTCAGGGTTGCTCCCATATTCTTTGGTCGGGTTCCGTGATCGATCGATCATCTACTGCCCGCAATGCTGTTTTCTATGGGGATAAAGCAATCGACCGATCCCCCTGCGGTACTGGCACCTCCGCCCGAATGGCTCAGTGGTACAAGAAAGAGAAATTAAGATCGGGCGAAGCCTTCATTCACGAAAGTGTCATCGGTAGTAAATTCATAGGAGCCATCGAGTCTGAATTGGATTATTATGGGTTTAAGGCTATTCGTCCCTCTATTGAAGGATGGGCAAAAGTTTATGGGGAGAACCGCATCACCATCGACCCCGAGGATGATCCATATGCGTATGGATTTCAGGTCATTTAATCTGTTCGTTACCTTTGAGTCGTGAAGATAGCTGTCATCGGAGGAGGGATCATTGGGCTCAGTTCCGCCTATTACCTACAACTGGAGGGTCATGACGTGACTGTTTTTGATGCCGGGGACGGCCTCGATAATTGTTCATTCGGCAACGCCGGCTATATCTGTCCCAGTCATTTCATTCCCCTTGCTACACCCGGCATTGTCAAACAAGGGCTGAAATGGATGTGGAACGCGCGTTCACCTTTCTATGTGGAGCCGCGTCTTGATTGGGATCTTATCAAATGGGGTTGGTATTTCATGCGTTCTGCCACTGCTAGGCACGTGGCCCGTTCGGCGGCACCCTTGCGTGATATCGCCTTGGTCAGCCAACAGGCCTATATTGAATGGCATGAATCCGGCATGGATTTTCTATATCAGCATAACGGTCTGTTGGAAATCGTGCAAACCGATCAAGGGAAGAAGCATGCCTTGGAAACGGTGGATCGTGCCATCTCTTTGGGATTGATCGATACAGAATGGCTGGATAAAGATCAATTGAACGAACGGGAACCCGGTATTCGAATGAATGCGCAGGGGGCAATACTTTTCGCCTGCGATGCTCATTGTTATCCGAACCAGTTGATGCAAAAACTTCGTCTCGAGCTGACCTATAAAGGAGTGCAGTTCAACTGGAAGGATGCTGCCATCGGTGTTGAATGCGCAGGTGATCGGATCGATAAACTTCGAACAACATCCGGACTGCATGCCTTTGACGAGATCGTATTGGCTGCCGGTTCTTGGAGTGGGGGTTTGGCCAAAACGATGGGACTCTCCATGCCCATTATGCCCGGCAGAGGCTATTCAGTAACAGCTTCTCACAATTCATTACAATTGCGGCATCCTGCCATTTTGGTTGAGGGAAGAGTAGCACTTACGCCGTTGAATGATCATACCATGCGATTCGGTGGCACGATGGAGATCACTTCTCATAAAACACCACCACGTATGTCAAGAGTACAGGGTGTGTTAGATGCCGTAAAGCGCTTTTATCCGGATTTTGAAATGCCTTTGCCGAGCCGCGAGCAGGTATGGTACGGTTACCGACCCTGTTCAGCGGATGGATTGCCTTATATCGGAAGGCCCCGTCATCTGCAGAATTTGGTGGTAGCCACCGGACATTCGATGCTCGGACTCAGTCTGGGTGCCGGTACAGGCAAATTGGTAGCTCAGCTGATCGGTCGAAGGAATACCGATATGGATCTACAGCCATTTCACCCCGACCGCTTTCGTTAAAATGAATGCTTCGCTTACTGCTTCCCTTTCGAAGCAGTACTTTTGTCCTTCATGGCATTCAGTAGTGTAAAACATAGTTTTCAGGAAACGGGGAAATTCTCCTCGCTGATACTGGATTATCTTGACGATCAGCCAGCCCTTCGATCCCTGCACCAAGGTTTGCCCTCTGTTGCATCGATCAAAGAAGCGATCGAACGACGTCGATCTTTTCCAACCGATCGCAAATTACTTCACGCCGCACTTTGTGAACAATATGCATCAGTTGAAATAGCTCCGCCAATCCGCACGCAACTAGACTCGTTGTTGGATGAGAACACCTATACGATAACGACTGCGCATCAGTGTAATGTTTTTTTAGGGCCTCTTTACACCCTATTCAAAACGTTACACACGATCCGGATCGCTCAGGAACTGAATGATCAATTACCCGATCACCATTTTATTCCTGTTTTTTACATGGGATCGGAAGATGCCGACATTGATGAATTGAACCATATTCATCTGATTGGTGAAAAACTCGAATGGCAAACCACGGAAACTGGTTCGGTTGGCCGCATGCGGGTTGATGATAACTTGCTACGTTTGATCGACCGCCAGTCACAGTTGCTCAGCACACTTCCCTATGGAAGCCATTGGATCGATCTCATCAGCAGATCGTATATAAAAGATTCGACCCTGGCGGATGCTAGTTTTCGGTTGTTGAACTTTTTATTTGCCGATCGTGGATTGATCGTATTGCAACCGGACCGGGCATCCCTGAAAAATTCAATGCGTGATCTTTTCTGGGAGGAATTAACGACAGGCAAGTCAGCCGCGGGAGTTGAATATGGCAATGCTCAATTGCTTGAGTTGGGATATGAGCCGCAAGCGCATGCCCGCCCCATCAACTTATTTTATTTGAAGGAGGGGCTTCGTGCACGTATCGAAAAAACAGAAAAGGGGTGGGGGGTAGCCAACACTAGCCATAGTTGGGATGAAGCCGGACTACAGGCCGAGCTCAATGAACACCCGGAGCGATTCAGTCCCAATGTGATCTTACGGGGAGTTTATCAAGAAACTATTCTGCCGAATCTGCTTTATGTTGGCGGTGGCGGAGAACTCGCCTATTGGCTTCAATTGAAGCAAGTATTTGATTCGTATTCAGTTCCCTTTCCGTTGCTACAACTTCGGGCCTCTTTACAGTGGATGGATCTTCATGCTGCCCAAAAACTGCAGGCATTAGGGTTGAATCAGGCCGAACTCTTTCAATCACCTGATTCTATTTTAGAAGGGAAGTTGGATGATGCCACTCGTGCTCAATTGAATCTGAATGATTTCGTAACGGGTATGGAAGCTAACTATGGGCTTCTGGCAACTAGAGCTGCAACGATCGACCCTACGCTACAAGCACATGTGGAATCGCTTCGAGCCAAAGCGATACAAAAAATCGAGGCGCTAGAGAAAAAAATGGCTCGTGCACAGCGACGGAAAATGTCGGACCAGCGAACACAGATCGATACATTACAGCGGGCTGTGTTCCCCGGAAGCGGGTTGCAAGAGCGATGGGAAAATATCGGATACTATTATGCGCAATATGGCCCTGCCTATATAGACCTCATATACGACCAGCTTGAACCGTTCGGTCGCTCCTTTTTTTGGTTGGCGGAAAAGCCGGATCAGTCGAACTGATTCGCCCAGCCCTCTTTTCGCAGCAGATCTACTTTGCTTAGCACTTCTGATTCCATGCTGTCTTTATAGGACTTCAATTTTTCAGCGATCGATTCGTCGCTTGAACCCAAAATCTGTGCGGCTAATATTCCGGCATTTTTCGCAGCGTTCAGCGCGACGGTTGCCACGGGAACGCCATTGGGCATTTGAAGAATGGAGAGCACCGAATCCCATCCGTCGATGGAGTTCGAACTTTTGATCGGCACACCGATCACCGGAAGTGTAGTAAGAGAGGCAACCATTCCGGGCAGATGGGCGGCACCGCCGGCGCCGGCTATAATGACCTGTAAACCTCTCTTTTTGGCGGTTTGTCCATACTCACGCATCCGTTCGGGGGTTCGATGCGCGGAAACGACGGTTACTTCATGGGGTACCTCAAATTGCTTCAGAATGTCGGCAGCGGCTTGCATGATTGCTAGATCACTGTCGCTGCCCATGATGATGCCTACTCGAGGTTTCATTGAAGATTGTTTGTGCAAAGAAACTGAAAATCCGCCACAGGCTCAGCGTATGAATTTCCCCTGCAGCCGAAGTAATTCCGTTTCAGCCAGTTTTGCCTGAAAACGGGCTCGGATCAAGCGATCGAAAGCCTCTTGCAGACTTCTTTGAGCTTCTTTGAGTTGAAGCAGGGTGTTTGAATTGAGCCGGTATACTTCCAGCACGATTTTTACGTTTTCTTCGGCCAGTCGTATATTTTCTTCTTCCAGCTTCCAGCTTTCGATCTGCAGTAAATAGCGCTGAAAGGCATTCCAGGCACTAAGTCGGAGATTCAAGTCCTGTTGTTCATATCGCAGTTCCTGAAATCGGATATCCTGTTTGGCTTGCTGGATCTGGCGTTTAACCCGAAACTGATTGAAAAGTGGCACCGAAGCAGTGAAGCCATAATTCAGTCCGATGTTTCGGCTGAACAACGGTTGGAAGGGGTTAACCACGGCTTTGTTATCGAGCCGATTGAAATTGTAAGCTGAATTGAAATTCAGTGTCGGGAATCGATCGGCCTTACGTTCTTGCAGGGTCCGCTCTGCCAAGCGAATGTTTCGTTGCTGGATCTGGAGTTGGGGATTATTCTGACGAAGAGAGTCTTGTATGGCGCCTAAAGAAAGTTCTGATTGAATAGGGATTTCGCTTGTTACGTCGAACCAATCGGAGGAGGCTTTTTCACTCATGTTCAGTGACGGCTCCATCAGTCGTTTCAATGCTTGCTTTGCTGTGCGAAGTTGATTATCGATTGCGAGGCGCTGACTTTTTTGGCTATTCAGATCGATCTGACTTTGGAGCAGGTCTGGTTTGGTGCCGACACCGATATCCAGTTTGTTTCGGGCGAGTTTTTCTCTTTCTTCAAAAACAAGGAGCTGAGCATCGAGTGCCTTGGATTGTTGTTTGAGTTGAACAATGGTATAGTAGGCGCCAATCACTTCCGCGATGGTGTTATTGATCTGATTTTGAATCGACCATTCACCCTGAGCAAAAAGCTCATCGAGTCGGGCGCGGGTGGCAAACATCCGTCCCCCATCGAAGAGCGTCCAGCTCATGGCAATGTTGCCCGAAAGATTGCTCGACTTTACATCATTCCTTTCCCGAACGGTTCCGTCTGTGAATTTTTGATACTGGTCATTGTTATTGAAAACCTGACCCAGATTTCCATTGAGATTGGGCAACAAGCCGGCATTTCGATATTGTTTGTCAATCGCTGCAACAACCGAGTCGTTGCGGGCAATCCGAATCTCCAGATTATTTTCTAATGCTTTTCCGATAGCTTCCTCCAATGTTAGTATGGTTTGAGCTTGCAGTGAAACGGATAAGCCGAGACTGACAATTAAGAAAAGGAATGTGGTTGTGATTCGTTTCATCAGGAGGCGGCCAGTTTTTGATCGAAGGAGGAACGTTTTTTTGAGGATAGATAGCTGTACATGGCAGGGATCACGAATAAGGTCAGTACCAAGGCGAAAAGAATCCCTCCCACGATCACAACCCCCAGTGGAATACGGCTGG
>CANGZN010000031.1 GCA_947458625.1 Chitinophagaceae bacterium | reverse complement strand
CCCATGAACAAATATCCGAAAACCGTGGCGGATATATATCGGACCGGGTATTGTTTCTCGGCCTCTTTTACCAGCTCTTCAACCTGATCGGGCGTGTATTTTTTGGTTTCGATCAGCAAGGTGCGTTGATGCATGGCTTCCTCTTGGGCATATTCGGGGTGACTCCACAAGAGATACAACGTGAAGGCAACCATGATCAAGGCCGTTACCACAAAATGACGAAAGCCCTGTTGAAACAAACTGCCGAAACTGCCTGTGTTCGACGGGTCCTTTTTAGCTGTCCAAAGGGTCCAGAAGATACCGGCCGCATAAAGCACGTACATCACATACCGAGACCAAGCCTCATTCTGACTGTCTGATTCTTTGATCCATAGGCCCATGCCTATCATCAGCAAAGCTGTCAATAGGCCTTTACCAACAGGCTTGCGAAGTATATTGAACACGTTAAGCTGTTTGAAAGTTTCCATGTAAAACCGTTCCGATGGCTTTCCCCTTTAGAACCTTACCCAGTACGGGAGAGTTTTTCGATCGGGATCGTAAACTTGATTCTTCTACCAACCATTCACGATTTGGATCGAAAAGAGTGAGACAAGCGATCTCACCGCTGGCGATAGTAGCATTTGGTAAGGCGAAAATCTTTCTGGGGTTACAGGCCATCAAGGCTATGATCTTATCTAACGGAAGATCGGGTATGGCCGTTCGAGCGATCGCAAAAGTTGTTTCCAGACCGATCATGCCATTGGAAGCTTGTTCGAACTCGCAAACTTTTCGGTCGGGTTCGTGCGGGAAATGATGCGACGCGAGGCAATCAATGACTCCATCGTGAATAGCTTGTATGAGTGCTTGCCGATCCGATTGTGTTCGAAAGGGAGGATTTGATTTCAGGAGTGTATTGTAGCCCATCATGTCTTCCTCCGAGAACATCAGGTGATGGGCCGTGACTGAACAAGTAAGTCCGGCTTGTTCTTTTTTCCCATTCCGGATGCAATCGACCGTTGCCGCGCTGCTGATGCCTGTTAAGTGGAGGTTCGAATCCGTGTATTTATTTAGTACGATATCGCGGTTGGCTTGAATCGATTCACTGATGTCGGGTCGGCCGGGCAGACCGATCTGTGTGGAGGTGATTCCCTCGTGCATTAAGCCTTGTGGCTGAATGCTGCGATCGTCAGGCAGTTGTATGATCGGGGCTTGTATGGCCTTAACATACTGTAGCGCTTTCAATAGCAGACCGGCAGCTTGAATGCTTTTTGTTCCATCACTGAACGCTACGGCACCGGAACGATGCATATCATATAGCTCGGCCAGTTCTTTACCCTCAGTAGACTTTGTGATTGCTCCGATCGGATGTATTTGTACCGGGTTGTTGCGAGCGGATTGTTTGAGGTATTCTACACCAGATTTATCATCTGTTACCGGCTTATTATTGGGTATCAGAAAAACATCGGTGTATCCACCGGCCAATGCAGCTTTGGAGCCGGACTCGATCGTTTCTTTTTCTTCGTATCCCGGTTCACCGAAGTGTGCGAAAATATCTACCCAACCTGGAGAGACGTGCAGGTCATCGGCTTCTATGATCTTGTCGGCTGTTAAGGAAAGGGAAGGGGCAATTTGGTCGATTCGGCCGTTGTGGACCAGGAGGTCCATTCGTTGACCATTCAGGGGATTTCCCGGTTCAATGATCCGGGCATTTTTAATGAGGAGTTTCACTAAAGAGCGAAGATAAGCAACCTTGTTGGTAATGGGAAATTGAGGTTTTCTGCCTACATTTACCACCCCTTTTCTAGTTCGGGACGTAGCGCAGCCCGGTAGCGCACTTGCATGGGGTGCAAGGGGTCGCTAGTTCGAATCTAGTCGTCCCGACGAAGGCTCCTGGTCATCCAGGGGCTTTTTTATTTACATACCCCCTCGAAGCCTTGATGCATCGAAGTCAATCCGTTATGAATCGATATTTTCGCGACATGACACCCGCTCGGCATGAAAAATTGACCCGTGTGCTTGCCAAACGACAAGCCGACCTGACCGTGGTGCTCGAAAACGTATTCGACCCCCATAACATTTCGGCTGTGATGCGTACCTGCGATGCCGTGGGGGTGCAGGAGATCTTTATACTGAACACCAAGATTCCCCGTCACAAAAAGTTCGGGGCCAGAAGCTCATCCAGCGCTGCCAAGTGGCTTACGGTACACCAATTCGATGATACTGAGGCTTGTTTCTCGGAGATCAAACGTCGATATGAGCGTATTCTAACCACACATTTGGGCGAATCCTCTGTCGGGTTATACAAAATAGATCTCACCCGACCCACAGCGCTTGTTTTCGGAAATGAGCATAGTGGCGTTAGTGATGAAATTCGGGCGCTGGCAGATGGAAATTTTCTAATCCCGCAGGTAGGGATCATTCAGTCGCTCAATATCAGTGTGGCCTGTGCAGTAACCTTGTACGAAGCATTCCGACAAAAGGAGCAGGCCGGTCATTATGATCGTCAAGATCTGGATTCGGCGTTTAAGCAAAACGTTTGGAACACGTGGTCTGTCAATAATGATTCGGATTAAGCCGAATCGACCATCTCTGCTTTTCGCTCTTCAACCCGTTGTAAAAGTGATTGAATACTAACATTCAGTTCAAATCCGATCAGCAGAAAAAGTGAATTCACAAAGATCAGGATCATGATGATGAGTACCGTGCTGATCGACCCATAGAGTTGATTGTAGTTGGCAAATTGAGCGACCCACCAGGAAAAGGCAAGTGTCATCAAGATCATCAGCCCGGTAGCTAGGATGGATCCGGGGTTGACCAATCTCCATTTTTTTTGGACGGATGGTGCATATTTGTAGATGATCGAAATACACAAGAAATAAAGTAGCACGATCACGATCCAACGAAAATTATCGATCAATCGAATTAAGGTGCTGTCGGTAATTCCCAGCCAGCGCAAGACGGCTTCGCGGGCAACGAGCAGGAGTACGGAGCCGATCACAAACAGATATAATAGCATGGTGATTTTGAGGGCTACGGAACGATTTTGCCATCCCTTTCGTTTGGTGAATCCGGCATAGTTCTGATCGAAGGATCGCATGATGCCCATCATGGCATTGGAGGAGAAAAAGAGGGAGAGCAGGACGCCGATCGATAATAAACCGCTGCGTGGGCGGTTAATAAAATCACTCAAAAAACGAATCAGAACTGAATTGTCTTTTTCGCCGGGGATCACATCGCGTATCAGGCTGTATAATTCTTCTTGGAAGGCTTTAGTGATCGGGAAGAACGGAATGAGTGTGAACAGAAAGATGATCGCGGGCGGGATGGCCATCACGAAATTGAAGGCAATGGCTGATGCGCGTTCGGTCATGCCAATGGCTTTCACTTGCCCGAAAAAAAATTCTACCACGTCGTAAATCGGAATACTTCGGAAACCCGGAAGGGAATGCGCCTTACTCCAACGCAGTGTACCCTGAATGGGTTTACTCTGATAAAGACGGTGTGTAATGGTCTGAAAGATGTTCATGCACGTTATCGGATGTTTCGGCGCGTCAATTCATCTTGATAGCGCTTGGCATTTTTAAGGTGTTCGGAATAGTCTCTTGCGAAAACGGAGGTGCCATCAAATCGGTGACTGGCAACAAAATATAGGTAATCGGTTTGAGGTGCATTCAGTACGGCCTCCAATGAAGCAATGGAGGGCAGGCAGATCGGTCCGGGTGGCAAACCATTCACCAAGTAGGTATTGTAGGGCGATTGATGGCGTAGGTGTACAACTGTAACTCGCTTGGCACTCAGATCACCGGAAGCATATTTAGCCGTAGGGTCTGCTTGCAGCCGCATGCCTATACGAAGTCGGTTGAGGTAGGTGCTGGCGATCAGCCCCCGATCCGGGGCATGCTGTGTTTCTTCCTCAACGATCGAGGCTAATATGCTAACTTCTGTAGGTTCCAGTCCGATCTGTTTGGCCTTTTGTTTTTTTGTTGAGTCCCAAAAACGATCCCAGCTTCTGTTGAGGACTTGTAGTACCTGTCGGGGTGACTCGGTCCAGTAGATCTCATAGGAGAGTGGCATCATGCGAGTCAACACATTATAATGGTTAAGCCCCAGGTTGCGCAATGAGTCATCAGCCTGCAGAAAAGTTGTCCATTGTGCGGAATCGGCCAGTGTGTAATTGAATCGATGCATTTTAGCGGCAAACTGCTCAATCGTGCGGATGCGGACACGCTCGTTGCCAATGATCAGATTTAGGGGTGTCTGTCGGCTGCCGTGAAATTGCCTGATCAATTGGACAAGATTCTCATTTGGTTGAATTCGATAGGACCCGGGTTTTACGTGCCTTAAACCCGTCAAGGTCGCGGCACTTCGAAAGTCGAATGAGTTTTTTAGGATGTTTTTTTCATGGAGCAGATCACAGAATTCAGCGACTTCTAACGTGTCTTTGATGAAGATGCGCTCCGCTTTTTTATTGATCGTTTGAGGGCGAAACAGCACAAAAATGACAATCAGAATAAAGAAAATAAGGATGGCTATCCAGATTCGAAGGCGCATGATTCAATTTAAATGAAAAACCCCGACTAGTCGGGGTTAAAGGAGGTGATTGAAGTTAAAATTATTTACTACCTGGAGCGGGTGTAGCAGGGGCAGGTACGGGAGCAGGTGGCTGCGTCGCTGGCTGCGTAGCAGGCTTTGGTGCGGGGATGCCTGTACCGGTAGCCTGGTTCAGACGATCTTCTACGCCAGTGCTGGCGTTCTTAGGCATGAATACCACAGAAACGATACAGAGTACGGCGATCAGTCCGCCAAAGATCCAGGTACCTTTTTCGAGTACGTCGGTGGTCTGTTTTACGCCCATGAACTGGTTACTGAAACCGGCGATGTTGCCGGATAATCCGCCACCTTTTGGATTTTGGATCAGTACGATAAGGCCCAGGATGACAGAGGCCAGGATGATCAGAATAACAAATAGTAAGGTCATGATACTGTTTTTAACGAGTCGATCTTGGTCGCAAAATAAGCGCTTTTAGCGGGATCGAGCAAACTCAATTTCTCATAGATACGAATGGCCTTTTGACGCTCGCCCTGTTTGATCCAAACCTCGGCCATGGCCTCCGTCCATACTTGCTTCTCGTCCAGCGAGTGATGTGCCAGCTCGGCGACCTGTTTTTCCTTTTCAACCGGGATCTGCCGGGTCACTTCTGCCAGTGGCAGGCGTTTCATGACTTTCAGCCAGTCTGTAAAGCTTTTCAGTTGCTGCCCGAACCGGTCCGCAGTATTTTCCAAGGAGGGGGGCTTCACCCCTTGAGAGGCGAAATAATCGATGGTGTGATAGGGTTCAAAGACCAGTGGTTCATTATTAATGGTCGATTCTGCCCCATGAATTGCTTGGTATTGGATCTGCCCGATGGCATTTGGGAAGTACAAAGCGATCTGTTTTTTTCGCGTTTCTTCATCAACCGCAGCAGTTACCTGCAAGGCGCCGCAATAGGGAAACTTTTCTACCAACTGCTCAGCCGGCAAGGGCAATACATTTTGAAATTGTTTGATCAATGCTTCCATGCACAGTATTGATTTACCATTTGGAGAAAATACGGTTGAAGATCTCGTCGGTCAGCGTTCGGATCATTTCATCGCCTAACGCATTTTCTGCCTGCTGGAAAGATAGGTTACTTCGGAATTCGAAGCTTCTGCTAATGTCGTATCGGTCTGTTTTATTGGCTTTCAGATCATTGATCGTGATGTTCAGTCCGACCGTTAAGCGGTTTGTTGCTACTTGTTGTCCGCTGATGGCTGAAGTGGAAAAAGCATATTGTGTGATGGTGCCGCTGATCTCCCAGTCGGCCTGTGCATTGGTTTGAGTAAGACGGGTTTGTCCGATGATCTTCTGTCGTAGTTTATCGGTCAGCCGTGGACTCAATTGCGGGTTTACATAACTAGCTCGGTTCTCAATGAAATTCACCTTTACGGTTTTGATGCTGTCCGGTACCGAGGCATCATTCAGTTTGTAAATGCCGCATCCGGCCGGAATGCCGCTTAATAGAAACGACAAGAGTCCGGTTAACAGCAGTAGGGGAATGATTTTATTTCTCACTCTTCGATGTTGTATTCTTTGAGTTTTCGATACAGGGTTCGCTCACTGATGCCCAGGTCTGCCGCCGCATCTTTCCGTTTGCTTTTATGTTTTTTCAGCGCCTTCAGGATCAACTCTTTTTCTTTATCCAGAATATTCAAACTCTCTTCTACCTCCACGTGGGCATCCAAGGCAGTAGGCACATTGACCGGCATCGAGGGCGTTTGTACGGTAGGTCTGCTGACGGTGACGGCACCGGTTGTATCCGGGCTCCATTCCATATTCTGCAATTCATTGATGAACTGTGGATGTTGAGCCGCTATTTCAGGATTTTGAATGAGATCCAAAAACAATCGTTTCAATTCCGTGACATCCTTTTTCATATCAAAGAAGAGCTTGTATAAGATCTCCCGTTCATTGGCAAACTCAGAAGAGCTGCTGGCTGCGGAGGCCAGCACGGGCATGCGATTACCCGTTAGCGGGGGTAGGAACTGTTGCAGGGTGGCCCCACTGATTCGCTTGTCCTTTGCCAGCACGGAGATCTGCTCCGCTATATTTTTCAATTCGCGCACGTTACCCGGCCAGGTATATTCGTTCAACACACGCTGTGCTTCTTCGTCCAATTGGATCGAGGCGGTCTTGTATTTGTTTGCGAAATCCGCCGCAAATTTTCGGAAGAGCAGGTGAATATCTTCTGCTCGGTCACGCAAGGCCGGTACTCGGATGGGAACGGTATTCAAACGGTAATAAAGATCCTCCCTGAATTTGCCTTCTTGGACTCGCTCCAACAGATCGCGGTTGGTGGCGGCCACGACTCGCACGTCGGTACGCTGTACTTTTGAAGAACCTACCCGAATGTATTCGCCGGTTTCCAACACGCGCAGCAAACGGGCTTGTGTTCCCAAGGGAAGTTCACCCACTTCATCCAAGAAAATGGTGCCACCGTTGACCGTCTCGAAGTATCCTTTTCGCGATTCGACCGCACCGGTGAAAGATCCTTTTTCGTGTCCGAACAACTCGGAATCGATGGTTCCTTCCGGGATCGCGCCACAGTTCACAGCAATGAAAGGATTGTGTTTGCGGGCCGACAGGTGATGAATGATCTGAGAGAAGACTTCTTTACCCACACCGCTTTCTCCATTGATGAGCACTGTTAGATCAGTTGCCGAAACTTGTTCAGCCACTTGCAGGGCAAAATTCAGCGCCGGTGCATTACCGATGATCCCGAACCTATTTTTGATCGATTGTAAATCGGCCATAATTTATATTGTTGAAACGATGTTTCCCAGCAGGGTGGCCTGGGAACATTGTTCCACTTTTACATGTACATAATCGCCTGGCTGTAGCCCTTCCAACGTTTTTGGAAATATGATGACTTTGTTTTGACTGCTTCTTCCCATCCAAGCATTTTCGTCACGTTTACTGTTCCCTTCAATCAGAACTTCAAACACTTTTCCAATGTCTTTTTTATTGCTAGCCAGTGATAATTCATTTTGTAAATGAACGATCTGCTGTAATCGTTCTTTTTTTACGGATTCGGGTATGTCATCGGCATAACGACGTTGCGCCAACGTCCCGGGTCGTTCACTGTAAAAGAACATATAACTGAAGTCGTATCGACTGAACCGCATGATGTCCAAGGTCTCTTGATGGTCTTCTTCCGTCTCTGTGCAGAAACCCGAAATGATATCCGAAGTGATGCTACAATCTGGCAGGATTTCCCAAATGCGTTCCACCTTTGCCTTGTACCATTCGCGGGTATAAGTGCGATTCATAAGTTGCAAGACGCGGGTAGAACCACTTTGTACCGGCAGGTGAATGTACCGGCAGATGTTCTTATTACGGGCCATGGTGTGCAAGACCTCATCTGTGATGTCTTTTGGATGCGACGTTGAAAAACGTACACGGAGTAAGGGGGAGATCTTAGCCACTTGCTCGAGGAGTTGAGCGAAATTTACAGCATCACCACCGGTTTCCGGTGTGAAGTGATAGGAATCAACGTTCTGTCCGAGAAGCGTTGCTTCCCGATACCCCTGATCGAACAGATCCTGGCACTCCTTCAGAATGGAACGATCATCCCGACTCCGTTCACGTCCCCGTGTGAAAGGAACCACACAGAAGGAACACATGTTATTACATCCGCGCATGATGCTGACATAAGCACTCACCCCATTGCTGTCAATGCGAACAGGGGAGATGTCCGCATAGGTTTCATCTCGGCTTAGTAAAACATTTACGGCTTTTTGACCTGTACCAGCCTCCTCGATCAATTGGGGAAGAGTCCGATAGGCATCGGGCCCCACCACGAGGTCTACTAATTTCTCTTCTTCCAGTAGCTTTGATTTCAGTCGCTCAGCCATGCAGCCCAGTACACCGATTAATAAACCTTTTTGTTGTTTTTTGAGTTTTTTAAACTCCGTCAACCGCTTACGTACTGTTTGTTCGGCCTTCTCCCGGATCGAGCAAGTATTCAATAAGATAAGATTCGCCTTTTCTACATCTCGCGTGGCCCCAAATCCCTTTTCCTGAAGAATGGATGCCACCACTTCGCTGTCGGCAAAATTCATTTGGCAACCATAACTTTCTATGTAGAAATGTCGGCTGTATTGATTCGGGTCTTCCGAAAAAGGAGCAAATGCTTCTCCTTGACGGGCTTCATCATGTGTCTTTTCGAGGGTCAGCATGGGGAACGTATCGAGGTGCAAATATACTGAAAATCAAGCTTTGGTGACAACCTGTCAGTCGCACTAAATACATTGATTAACAGTTGATTGTGACAATATTTCAAATGCTCTGCGAGTTATTGTTAATTTGAACGTCCAATCATGATGTACAATCTCGAGGTGCGCAGGATCCTTTTTTTTGTGGGAATTTTATTTGCACAGGCTGTCCTTGCTCAGGAAAAGGATGGTGTTGTACAGGGACTTGTGCGTGATTCAACCGAAAAGCCTCTTGCAGGCGCTACCATCCGGCTTTTTTCAATCGGTGATTCGGTGGCCCGAAAAACCACGCAAACATCTTCTTCCGGCGTTTTCAGTTTCGGGGGATTGTCTGACGGGAAATATCAGTTATTGATCACGGCAGTCGGATATCGGCCTCAACGCATTGATAGCATTGAGATCGGAGTTGAGCGTCGCTCTTATACATTCGATGAGATCCGTTTGGGTTTGGGTCGATCTGCCGAGCTGGAGGCGGTAGTGATCGTGGCAGACCGTTCACTGATCCAATCAAAAGATGGGAACATCAGTTTTTTGGCAGGTGATTCTCCATTAGCCGCCGGCGCCAATGCCTCGGAACTGATGACACAGGTTCCGCTGATAAATAAAGACCCGGACGGTAAATTGACAGTACGCGGCAAAGAACCCAAGATCCTCATCGACGATAAGCCGGTTGAATTGAACATGCAACAATTGCAAGACCTGCTGGAGTCGATGCCAGGTAGTTCCATTGAGAAAATTGAGGTCATGACCAATCCGCCTCCTCAATTTGCACAAGAATCAGCCGTCATCAATATCGTTACCCGTAAAGGACGTGTGGGTAAATCCGGACGTGTGTCGATATCAGGTGGTACGCGAGGAGAATGGTCTGCTAGTGGACAATTCACCTACCGAAAGGATCGACTCTCACTTCAAGCCAATATCGGTTTTAATGAAAATCGCTTCGCCGGTGACGGCTACTCAAACCGACAAAACATCTATGCCGATTCAACTAATCAGTTCAATACCCGCACCGAGTATGTGAATCTGGCCAAGAGACCCTCAGCGCGCTTTTCGCTGGATTATGAATGGAAAAAGAAGCATTCGATCAATTGGGTGTGGCAGTACAACGACAATCGATTCGATAACAATAACAGCACGTATTTCAGCAACATCAATCGGTTGGGGGATAAATGGCGGTTCAGCCGACGTGCTGTCAGCGCACAGGGAGCCAACCAATCACTGTCCCAAACCTTCACGTATACCTGGCGGCCTCGACCAGGCGAAACGCTTCGGATCATTGCACAGACTTCTGCATCCGACAATTCGAATCTTCGACGCTTTGAGCAGAATTTTCTTTTTAATAATGGAGCTCCAACCGGTCAGGATTCCACTCAATACCAAGATAATTATACTCGGGTTTTGGGATGGAGCGCACGGATGAATTACGATAAAATGTTAGTGCCCAAGAAAACATACCTCTCCGCCGGGGTTTCCTATAATCAATCGCTCAATTGGGTAGATGTGGTTGCTCAATACCTGAAAATGCCTGAAGGTCAGTTGGCTGATCTGCCTGCACTGGATCAGGATTTTGATTTCCGTCAAAATATTCAGCAATACCGCGCCTCCGTTAAGCATCTTTTCACGGAGCGTTTCAGTTTGTTGACGGGAATTCTATATGAGCATACGCTGATCCGTTTCAAACTGATCAAAGAGGGGTTGATTCGAGAGAATCAGTATGGCAATTGGCTGCCGTTTGTGACCTTGAACAGATCTTGGAATGAGAAATACAACCTGACACTTTCTTATAAGCAAGCGATCCGTCGCCCGGGTTTGGGTGAATTGAATCCCACCGTTGATTTCTCTGACCCATACAACACTCGGTTCGGGAATCCTGATTTGTCGCCCTCTGTTGCACATAATTTCGACCTGGTAGGTGGTTGGAATCGTTCGGGTCGGTTCCTGAATATCGGTCTGGGTTATAACATTGTGGAAGATGTATTCAGCCAGGTAAGAACCCTGAAAGAAGCCGGCAGAACGGAGTTGACCTGGGAGAATATCAGTGACAGAAAGGAATGGGAGGCCAGTATGTGGTCGGGGTGGACCTTCTTCAAAAAATGGAAACTAAACGCCAGTACCAGTTATACCTACAATTTGTATGGCGTCTTCGATCGGACGGTTCGTCGATTCAGGAACGGCGGTTCATTCACCTCCACACTGGGCACCAGTTATTTGCCGACCGATCGGCTGACTTTCACCGGTCAATTCAATTTGAACCGGTTTGCTACCCCACAAGGATTTGCCAGATGGAACATGAGTTTGAACCTGGGATCTCAAGTTAAACTGCTGAAGAAACGCATGACCATCTCATTGAATGCGATCGATCCGGTGACGGATCAAAGGAGATATACCTTCACGTACGGACCGAATTTTTCATTGGAAAATTTCAGTCGAACCCGAACGCGGAATTACCGATTGTCCCTGGCTTGGTTGATACAGCCGAAGCCTAAGCCACCGATCAAGACGGCTCGCTGATCGCGAGGGAAGGCATACGCTTGGCTAGCCATGATCGTCCGGCCGGAAGTATCCATTCCTGTTTCAATTCTTGCAAGGTGCTTACCAGATTATTGAAGTAGAGCGTAGCCGGACCAATAAATCCATGATCGATGGCATACGTCAACTGGGAAAGTGGTAGTAATTGGATCTTGTCTTTGATCAAAAAAGCCAACGTAGTCCGATCCATCAATTGCACCCCATAATCCTTTTCCACAGCTTGTATGAACCGTACCGAGGAGTCTGTGCTGCAACCGCTAACAGTGGTGAGGGTTTCATCCGCGATCAGAATAATGAATTGTCCGAAAAACAAATAAGCGGCGGCCTTCACATTAGCTCCATGGCTGGTCCATTCCTCCGCAAATCGTCCCAACTCCTGTTCCAATTGCAGGGCTTCCGAAATGGAGAAGACGCGGTTCGATTGATAGATCCATACTCTGGAACGATCGGAAAGAGTGGGATCAATCAGGTGTTGAAAATCCAGGTTCATAGGGTCTGATTGAGTGAGGCCTCTACCAGTTCAGCAATGTCAAGTACCTGCACGTCCGACTCGCGCTCAGCCAGTTTGACTCCATCGCTCATCATCGTATTGCAAAATGGGCAGGCAGCTGCAATTATATTGGCCTTGGTGTCAAGCGCTTCTTGCGTTCGATCGATGTTTATGCGTGTTTGGCCGGGCTCTTCCTCTTTGAACATCTGTGCACCGCCGGCGCCGCAACAACTTCCTTTCGATCGGCAGCGTTTCATTTCTACCAGTTCCACATCCAGCGCTTCGAGAACTTTTCGTGGGGCTTCATATATGTTATTGGCTCTGCCGAGATAGCAGCTGTCGTGGTACGTGATGCGTTTCCCTTTGAACGCACCTCCTTCTTGAAGTTTGATCCGCCCTTCATCGATCAATTGCTGTATGAAAACGGTGTGATGGATCACGTCATAGTTTCCGCCCAAGACGGGATATTCATTTTTCAAGGTGTTGAAACAATGCGGACAGGCCGTAACGATCTTTTTGATGTTATAGCCATTCAGGATCTGGATATTCTGATAGGCCATCATCTGAAATAGAAACTCATTACCGGCTCTGCGGACGGGATCACCTGTGCACATTTCTTCCTTTCCCAATACGGCGAAGGGGATATCTAGTTTCTGCAAGATGCGGGCAAAGGCCTGTGTGATTCGTTGGGCCCGTTGATCGAAACTGCCTGAGCAGCCCACCCAGAACAATACCTCCGGTTCTTTCCCTTCTGCGGCCCAGTCGGCCATGGTTTTGATAGGTGGAAGCGACATTGCTTTTGGCTTTTATGAGTTCAAAAATAAACTAATTCAGGCGCCTCCGATGAACCCGTGTTATTTTTGCATATGCCGATTCGTAAACCAGGTTGGATGCATTGGGAAAAATGGCCCTTCAAGCTGATCTATTTCCCGTTAACCCCGGTTTGGCTTTGGTATTGTTTACGCAGTCGATCCTTCTGGTGGTTCAGCTCTTCCAATCCCACGATCACCTTCGGGGGGATGGAAGGAGAGGGGAAGCGGGAGATGTACGACCAATTGCCGGCTAATACCTATCCCAAAACCATTTATGTTGCTCCCCAGTTGCCTGAATCGAAGTTGGTTGAGCAGGTTCTTCAAGCGGGATTCAGTTATCCGTTTGTGGTGAAGCCCGATGTGGGGATGAAGGGACTTTGGTTCGAGCGCATCGACGGACCCGATCAATTGATCCGTTATCACAAAGCTGTTCCGGTCGAATATGTGATCCAAGAATGGGTCGATTGGCCCATTGAACTCAGCGTTTTTTATTATCGGCTCCCGGAAGCCCCACAGGGACGAATCACCGGATTCATCCACAAAACCTTGTTGCAGGTGCAAGGGGATGGGCAATCGACGCTAATAGAACTCATCCGTAATCACCCCAAGGCCTCTGGCCGGATCGAGGAGCTTTCCCGTATTCACGCCAATCGGTTTGAAGAGGTGATTCCAGCCAAAGAGGTGTATCTGTTATCCTATGCCGCCAATCACAACCGGGGTGCTTTCTTTTATAATTTATCGGATCGGATACATGATGGCATGCTCCAGCGGTTCGATGCTTGGAGCAAGCATACGAGTTTTTATTACGGGCGTTATGACCTGAAGGTTCGATCGATCGACGAATTCTGTTCGGGAGGCGCCTGCTCGATCTTGGAATTCAACGGATGCGGGGCCGAACCCAATCATATTTACGACTGTGGCATGGGATTGTTTGAGGCATACGGAGTCATCCTGCAACATTGGAAAGCTCTTTTTTCAATCAGTCGTTATAATCATCAGCGCGGACATCGTCATTGGGGCTTTTGGAAAGGATTGAATTTCTTGCGGGAATCAGGCCGTCATTTTCAACAGCTCGAAGCTGCCCAACGTCCGACGTTGTAACTTTATCCGATGCCTCGTTTTTTAAAAGTATTTCTGGCCGGACTCATCGTGAGTTTTTTAGGGTCACTGCCATTGGGCACAACCAACGTAGCGGCCATGCAGCTATCCATCGACAGGGGCATATTGGCAGCCATTTATTTTTCCATCGGATCCCTGACTGTTGAATTGATCTATGTTCGATTGTCGCTGTTTGCGGTCGATTGGCTGCATCGGAACAAAACAGTCATGCGTTATCTCAATGCGATCACCTTACTGATACTGTTATTATTGACTTATGAGAGCTTTCAGTCGGCGCTTCACCCGGCCAAAGCATCACCGATCGCTATCAGTCAAGTGCTCCCGCCGCTTTTCTTCGGTATGTTTCTATGTTCCATCAGTACGGCACAAATTCCTTTTTGGCTTGGATGGTCTACTATCCTGATGGAGAAGAAAATCCTTTATCCGAACGGCGGCACCTATTGGGAGTACTTATTGGGTATCGGCATTGGTACTTTTATGGCCAACGGCATTTTTATTTACGGGGGACAATTAGCCGGTAAGGGATTTCAGAACAACCCATCCCTTCTTCATTGGGTGATCGGTAGTTTTTATTTGGGAACTGCTATTTGGCAAGTATGGAGAATGATTCGCTCTTCTCGGTTGAATCAGCCAAAAGATGCAGGTTGATTAATTTCCTGACTTCGTCCACACATCTCTATCATCCGGCGCAAATTTCCACGGCGCAAAGTTATTCTCCACGTTTCCGAACATGCCTGTCCATTCAGCGGGTGCATTGCTTTCTTCCATGACCAGGTAGCGACGCATTTGTAAAATGATATCCATCGGATTGATGCTGACGGGACATTCCTCCACACAGGCCTGGCAAGTTGTACAAGCCCTCAATTCTTCAACACTGATATAATCGTGCAGCAATGATTTTCCATCATTTTCTCGTTGATCGATCGGCAGTTTGGTCAGGTCTTCCATGCGATCGCGGGTGCGCATCATGATGCGTCGGGGCGACAAGAGCTTACCGGTTTGCTGCGCCGGACAAGCAGCCGAACAGCGCCCACACTCCGTACAACTGAACGCATCCAGTAGATTTTTCTGCCCCAGATCCTGTACATCTTTTGCGCCAAACCTTCCCGGTGGCGGTACTGTGCCCGCGTTGTTTGCGGCAGCCGGATCCATGGCCAGCAACACTTCTTGCTGAATGGAAGGCATATTAGTCATCTTCCCTTTTGGCTCGAGTGGTGCATAGTATGCGTTGGGGAAGGCGAATAAAATATGCAGGTGCTTGGAGTATGGCAGGTAATTCAAGAAAGCTATGATGCCGATGATATGAAGCCACCAGCAACTGCGTTCGAGTAAAACCAGCGAATTGTCGCTCATTCCATTCAACAGCGGATGTAGATAGGAGGAGATCGTAAACGGACCAGTGGTTGCTTCTGCATAATGTCCGACGTTTCTGGATTGAAGTAACGTGTCGGAGGCATTCATAAAAAGAAAAAGACTCATCAAGACGACTTCAATTACCAAGATCAAGTTTGCATCACTAGCAGGCCATCCTTTTAGGTCGGCAGAACGCAAGCGAGCAATGTTCATCCCATTTCTACGGACAAAAAAGAAAACGCAGGCGATCAGCACACCGAGTGCCAGCCATTCAAAACTGTTGATCAGGATCGGGTAAAGATCACCCAATGGTTTTAGGAATAGACGATGTGCACCAGTGATCCCGTCCAGTACGATCTCCAGAACCTCTATATTAATGATAATGAAGCCAACGTAAATGATCAAGTGCAGCAAAGCAACGGGTACATTTCGAAACATTTTTTGTTGACCCAGTGCCAGGCGAAATACTTGCGCCCATCTTCGTCCGGGTTGATCGGTGGGTAGGTCGGGGCGTCCTTTCGAAATCGAATCTAGGATGCTTCGAATGCGTTTGGCGAATAAAAAGGAGCCAGCGCCAAGCAACAGCAGAAAAACAAGTTGAGCGATCCAGGTCATAGGTTGGTCAGTATAGTAAAACGAAATTAAGGATTAGAAGTACAGGGGGCGTAGCTTCCATTTTCCAGCTTGGTATTCCAGCGTGGGGAGCGGGCAT
>CANGZN010000030.1 GCA_947458625.1 Chitinophagaceae bacterium | reverse complement strand
TTACCAATCACATCGTCCGGAAAAACAAAACGAACAATTTTCGCTGGCACTATTGATCAGCCTGGCCGGATTTGCCTTGATCGCTTTACTTGGCTGGCTTGGAAAAGACTTGGTGATCCGCAAGTACGGAACGAATGCACCTGATCTGATCACCTATTACGGGTGGCTATTCCCGCTGGGGCTGGGCATGACTCTTTTCGCCTTATTGGAAGCCTGGGCCTGGAATCACCAGCGATCTGTAATGACCAATCTGCTGAAAGAATTGATCTGGCGATTATATATCACCGGACTGATTCTAGCCTATGGCGCCGGATGGATCGATTTCCCGGCTTTTATCCAAGCCTTTTCGATGAGCTACTTGCTGATTGCCTCCTTTCTTTTGATCTATTTATTGACAACCGGTAAGCTGACCTTCTATTTCCGGATCAGTCCGCTAACCAAACGGTTGAAACGGTCAATCATCAGTCTTTGTGTATTTGTTTTCTTCGGCATGGCTGTACTACAATTGGCACTGGTCTTTGATTCATTAGTGATTTCATCCTTATTGCAAGGGGCATTGGCACAATTGGCGGTCTACTCGTTGGCTCAAAATATGGCCGCAGTTATTCAAGCACCGCAACGCGGACTGGTCAGTGCCTCCATCCCACCCCTCGCAAAAGCGTGGAAAGAGAAGAAACTACACGAGATACAACGCATCTATCAACGCTCATCCATCAATCAGTTGATTTTTGCGACCGGTCTGTTGTCCCTTTTCATGCTGGATTTCCAAGAGGGAATAGAAGCGGTAGGGCTACAACCCTCCTATCAAGCCGCCTTCCCAGTGATCTTGATCCTCGGCACGGCAAAACTTGTGGATATGGGCACGGGTCTTAATACCCAGATCATACAAACTTCCACCCGGTGGCGATTTGAACTTTGGAGTGGTATCACGCTTTTGATCATTACCTTACCCACCAGCTACTGGCTTACAAAATCGCATGGCATACAAGGTACCGCCATAGCCCAACTGATCTCCATTACTTCTTACAACCTGATTCGAATTGTTTTTCTCTGGAAGAGCTTTTCACTCTTTCCTTTTACCCGGCAAACCCCCATCCCCCTGCTGCTCGGGATTGGATCATATGTACTGACAAGACTGGTAACTGACCCATTGAGCGGATGGGCAGCCCTGGCAACACAAAGCGTCCTGTTCATCGCCTTGTATGCAGGAGGCACCTATTACCTCGATCTTTCACCTGATGTAAAACCGGTCTGGAGAACTATTAAGAGAAAACTTGGGTTTGCTCAATAATCAATCTATTCCGTAGCAGACTTCCACCGACCCGCACCCAAAAACCGTTTGATATAGTAAGGTTCGTACAGATCCGTGATAATGACTCCACGCTCCGTGGAGGCATGCGCGAATTTGTTATTTCCCAGAAACATGCCAACATGAGAAACGCCTCTGCCCCTGGTATTGAAGAAAACCAGATCACCCTCCCGGAGACTTGTTAAGGAAATCCGTTCCATGACCCGGTGTTGATCTTTAGATACACGTGGCAACGTGACTCCGTAAACGGATTGATACATGGCCTGCGTAAAGGCAGAGCAATCGATACCCCGATGTGTTGTACCGCCCCATAGATAAGGCGTACCATACCATTCTTCCAGTGCCAACAAAATGGACAAGGCCGGCAAAGACTGACCGTTCACATTCATCAACTGTGCATATTTGAGCTGTATGCCCGTCAGTCCAGCTACATCAAGCCCCTCAGAGCGAAAAGCCGCTGCTGTGATGGCGCTGTTGTCAGCATTCCCGGAAGCCGCTGCCGGCCCCCTACCCATTCCTGTTTGTTGATCGACCTGGGCCACAAACGTTACGCGGGTCTTTTGTGGTGTCACCGAGATGTCTTCAAGAAACTTTTGGGGTTTTCGGTTATGCTCGATGGCTTGAGCCATGGAAACAGTGCCTGCACCGGATTGCACCGTACTGGGCCGCAGTAAACTGCAGGAAGCCAAAAAAGGCAAAACCAATATGAAAGCAGGGTAACGCATGAGATGAAAAAGGGGTCGGAAAAAGGATCACGAAACTAGTCAATGCCCGTTAGAAACGGCGCCGGAAACCGAAAAGAATATGTTAAGGATTGTTTCACCTTGATAACCAAGTGATAAGCCAGATAAATGCAGTCAGCTGCGCAAGGGAAATATCCACAATAAACAGGCGGAAAGGCTTTTAGATTATTTTACGCCCTGCCTCAGTTTCAACGTCAGTCACTCATGAAATTTTCTCACCTACACGTTCATACGCAATACTCCTTGTTGGATGGCGCCGCGTCGATCCCCAGCCTTTACAAAAAAGCAGCTGCCGACGGGATGCCTGCGCTGGCGATCAGCGATCACGGAAATATGTTCGGTGTATTCGAGTTTGTGGCAGAAGCTTACAGACACAAAGATGAAAATGGCAAACCCAAAGTCAAGCCCATCGTTGGTTGTGAATTCTATGTGTCTGAAACCAGGCTTCAGAAAACCTATACCAAAGATCAAAAAGACAAACGGTTCCATCAGATCCTGCTGGCTAAAAACGAAGAGGGCTATAAAAATCTGATCAAACTCACATCCCTCGGTTTTATCGAAGGGATGTATGGAAAATACCCGCGGATCGATAAAGAACTCATCAAAAAATATCATCAGGGACTCATCGCTACCACCTGCTGCCTGGGAGCTGCTGTACCACAAGCGATCTTAACCAAAGGTGCTGAAGAAGGAGAAAATGAATTCAAGTGGTGGCTGAATATATTTCAAGACGATTACTATGTAGAGTTGCAGCGTCACGGAATGGCCGAACAAGAAAAGGTGAACGCAGAGTTGATCCGCCTCGCCCGTAAGTATAACGTCAAGATCATCGCAAGTAACGATTCGCATTACGTGGAACAGGACGATTTCAATGCCCATGATATCCTGCTTTGCATCAACACCGGCGAGAAGCTATCCACTCCTGCCCTACGCGACTTCGCGGATGATGATGTACACAGCAAGGACAAACGATTTGCTTTTCCGAACGATCAGTTCTACTTCAAGAACACGCAGGAGATGATGAAGGCCTTTCATGACCTGCCGGAAGCGATCGATAACACGAATGAAGTAGTTGACAAGATCGAGTTATTGAATTTGACAAGAGATATCCTGCTGCCGAATTTTCCGGTTGAGAAACGCTTTCAGATCCATACAAAGGAGGAAACAGTTGGCAAATACAAGGTTTCTCCAGAGTCACAGAACCAATGGGAATTTCTCAAACACCTGACCCATGAGGGCGCTGCCAACCGATACAAGGAGATAACCGACGAGATCCGGGAACGGATCGAATTCGAATTGTTTACCATCAAGATGATGGGTTTTGCCGGATACTTTCTCATTGTGAGTGATTTCATACGAGCGGGACGAGAGAAAGGTGTATTCATCGGACCAGGCCGCGGTTCAGCTGCCGGATCAGTGGTTGCCTATTGCATCGGGATCACCAACATCGACCCCATCAAATACAACCTGCTGTTTGAGCGTTTCCTGAACCCCGACCGTAAATCGATGCCCGATATCGATACGGACTTCGATGATGAAGGCAGACAGAAAGTGATCGATTATGTAGTAGAGAAATACGGTAAGAATCAGGTTGCCCAGATCATTACCTACGGCACCATGGCTGCAAAAATGAGTATCAAGGACGTTGCCCGTGTGATGGATCTACCGCTGGCCGAATCGAATGCCCTGGCTAAGTTGGTTCCTGAAAAGCCAGGTATCGTATTGAAACGGTTGCTGCACGCCCCGCTCAAGTCGAAGAACGACGGCAGCTCCTTGGAGGAGAAAGAAGGTCTGGCAAATGATGAATTGGAGTTGGTTAAAAAACTCCGTGAATTTTACAATGACAAGGTGAGTGTGGCCGGTAAAGTACTGCATGAGGCGGAACGATTAGAGGGTTCCGTCAGAAGCACCGGTATTCATGCTGCAGGGATCATCATTGCTCCACAGGATCTGACAGAACTGATACCTGTGGCCGTTGCAAAGGATTCGCCGCTCTGGGTCACACAGATTGAAGGAAATGACATTGAAAGTGCCGGCATCATCAAGATGGACTTTTTGGGATTAAAAACCCTGACGATCATCAAAGATGCCTTACGGTTGATCAAAAAGAACCATGGCATTGAGATCGATATTGAAAAAATTCCGCTTGATGATCTAAAGACCTTTCAGCTGTATCAGCAGGGCTCCACGATCGCCACGTTCCAGTTCGAAAGTCCGGGTATGCAAAAACACCTGCGCGAACTGAAACCCGATCAGTTTGAAGACCTGATTGCCATGAACGCCTTGTACCGTCCGGGCCCCATGGCATACATACCGGAGTATGTGAACCGAAAACATGGTCGATCACCCATCCGGTATGATCTGCCTGAGATGGAGGAATACCTGAATGAAACCTATGGGATCACCGTCTACCAAGAACAGGTGATGTTGCTAGCCCAGAAACTGGCCTCGTTCAGCAAAGGAGATGCGGATGTGCTTCGTAAGGCGATGGGTAAAAAACAAAAATCGGTTCTGGATAAGATGAAAGCACAGTTCATTGAAGGAGCTGCGCAAAAAGGACATCCGGCCGACAAACTGGAAAAGATCTGGACCGACTGGGAAGCCTTCGCCCAATATGCATTCAATAAATCCCACTCGACTTGCTATGCATTCGTAGCCTATCAGACCGCCTATCTGAAAGCGCATTATCCGGGCGAGTATATGTCCTCCGTGCTGAATCATGCCGGCAGCATTGACAAGATCACCTTCTTCATGGAAGAGTGTAAGCGGATGGGCATCCGCGTGCTTGGGCCTGACATCAACGAATCGCTCGAGGGATTTGCCGTGAATGAAAAAGGAGAGATCCGATTCGGGTTGGGCGGACTCAAAGGTGTAGGCGAAGCCGCAGTACAAAGCATCATCGAGGAACGCGAAAAAGGTGGTCGCTTCAAAGATATTTTTGAATTCATCCGACGCATCAATCAACGCACGGTGAATAAACGCACCTTGGAATGCCTGGCCTTCGCCGGAAGTTTTGATTGTTTTCCTGAACATCACCGGGCCCAATTCTTTTTCATCCCCGAGGGGGAAACCGCGAGTGGATTGGAACGGATCATCCGGTATGGGAACATCGTTAACACCCAACAGCAACAAAGCAGTCATACCCTTTTTGGCGATCTGCCCACCATGGAAGTGCCGCCACCGAAAATACCTGAATGTGACCCCTGGCCACTGGTCGTTAAATTGGAAAGAGAAAAAGAGGTGGCCGGGATTTTTTTAAGTGGTCATCCGTTGGATCATTATCAATTCGAGTTGACGCACTACAACACATCGTCGATCGCTGATTTTCTGGAATTCAGAAGCCAGATCGCACAACAATCCAACCCCAGCAGACCTTTTCGTTTCCTGGCATTGGTCACAGATGCCCAACACCGGATCGCGAAAAACGGAAACAAATATGGAAGCTTCGTGGTCGAAGATTATTCAGGAAAATTCGATTTCCCCCTTTTCAGCGAAGACTATCTGCGATTCACCCCCCTGTTGCAAACAGGAACCATCGTTTTGCTTTCCGGCTTTTTAAAGCAACGGTTCAACCGGGCGGAATATGAATTCAAATTGCAACAAGTCATGCTGGGCGAATCGGTCAAAAAATCCCTAACCAAAGAATTGACCATCGTTGCCCACCCGGGCAGTCTAAAGGCTGAATGGATCGATTTCCTGCAAAAAAATCGAAAAAAGCACCCGGGAAAGACGGCCCTTGTTTTTCACCTGGTTGACCTGGAAGCTAAACAGCAAGTCACCCTGCGCACCCTGGAAAAACCCTTGGAGATGAACGATGAATTGGTCCAGTTTCTCCAGGAAAGACAGGAGTGGCAGATACGGGTACAGCCTCTCTGATCGAAGGAAATGCAGTGACACGGGCGAGTTGTTCACATTTGTCTGACAGGCTGGCATTTTGTGTAGACTGGTCCTATTTTTGCCTCCTTCATAAAAAATAAATCCTATGGCAAAAGAGTACACCGACGGTAATTTTCAGACAGAAGTATTGGAATCCGATAAATTGACAGTTGTCGATTTTTGGGCGGAATGGTGTGGCCCCTGCCGCGCGATCGGTCCCGTGATCGAGGAACTCAGCAAAGAATACGACGGGAAAGTGAACGTGGGCAAAGTCAACGTCGATCATAACCCTCAAGTTTCCATGAACTACGGCATTACCTCCATCCCGGCCATCCTGTTCATCAAGAACGGACAGGTGGTCGACAAGCTGGTAGGCGCACAGCCGAAGGCAAATTTTGTCCGAAAGATCGAATCGAACATGTGATCCTTCTGGATGGGTTAACAACGAAAAAACCGCTTCTTAGGAAGCGGTTTTTTTAATTGGATATGTTCCTTCTCAGAATAGAATACCCGCGATCGAAGCTGACAAGTAAGATGCCAGTGTACCGCAGATGAGGGCTTTCATTCCCAGCTTCGCCAGATCTGCTCTGCGCTCAGGGGCCAAAGCGCCGATACCGCCGATCTGCATACCCACCGATGAGAAATTGGCAAAACCACAGATCGCCACACTTACGATCCAAAGCCCTTTATCAGTCAGGATCGGAACTTGCTTACCGGTGAGATTGGAGAAAGCTACAAATTCATTGATAGTCAGCTTTTGTCCGAGCAGTGTAGCGGCGTTCCCGACATCGATTGTGGGTACACCCATGGCCCAAGCAAAGGGATAGAATAGTTTGGCAAAGATCCAGTTCAGACTCAAATCAAATGCCGGATTGAACAGATGACCGATCTTCAGCAAGGTCCAGTCCAACATGGCGATCACGGCGATGAAACCTATCAGCATGGCGATCACATTCATTGCGATCTTGAAACCATCCCCTGCACCATGTGAGATTGCATCGATCACATTCACATAATTGCTTTTCACTTCCAGCTTAACCTTCCCCATAGTTTCACTTTCCTCTGTCTCCGGTAATACGATCTTAGAAATGACCAAGGCTCCTGGGGCTGCCATTAAGCTTGCCATGATCAGGGTCGGTGCCAAGTCCATCCCAGCTTTAGCTCCCATATTCGCATATACGATCAGGATTCCGCCTGCAATACAAGCCAGGCTGCCACTCATGCTGGCAAGTAATTCACTCTTGGTCATCCCTTTCAAATACGGACGGATCATGACCTGCGCCTCTACTTGTCCCACAAACGCACTGGCCACATTGCTCAGCGCTTCAGCACCACTCACGCGCATGACCCAGTTCATGGCCTTAGCGATCACGGCCACCAGACGTTGCATGATACCATAATGATAAAATACAGCAACCAGGGCACAGACCAAGACGATGGTAGCCGTTACGTTGAAAGCAAACACAAATGAATCCGGCGCACGGTAATCCTGTGCACCTCCACCGCCCATGGTGGCGATACCCCCATAGACGAAATTTACTCCGGCCTTGGAGAACTGCTCCAGTTTTCCGATCCCTTTTCCAACTTGACCAAAGAACCACTGTACTGGTCCTACTTTAAAGATCAGTAAAGCGATCAGCGTTTGTAATGCTATACCGCTGCCTACGAGGCGATAATTGATCCGCTTCCGGTCACTCGAAAGCAGCCAAGCGATACCGAGTATCATGATCACACCGATCAGTCCTTGAAAACGATCCATAAAGCAGTTTTGATTGAATGGGGAAGATAATAATAAGCCGGTACCCGTTCGTACCTTTGCCACCCAATTTATCCCCATGCTGCATTCGACTCCTATACCGGCTTTACTTGAACCGATCGTTGAAAAGATCATCAATGGCACACGCATCTCGGACGCAGATGGCATACTGCTGTTCGAGCAAGGAAGCCTTGGACTCGTGGGTCGATTGGCCAATCACATCAAAGAAAAAAAACACGGCGATAAAGTATTCTTCAATCGGAACTTTCACATCGAACCGACAAACGTATGTGTATTCAGCTGTGCCTTTTGTTCGTATAGCCGTCTTTATGCGAATCGGGAAGAAGGCTGGGAAATGACGATTCAACAGATGGTAGACCAGGTGAAGAAATACGACGGACAACCCGTTACGGAAGTGCACATCGTCGGAGGGGTGCATCCGAAAATGGATCTCAATTTTTTTGCCGATCTACTTCAAGCCATCAAATCACACCGATCCGACATACACATCAAAGCCTTCACCGCGGTTGAATATGAATACATGTTCCGTAAGGCTAAAGTAAGTGTGGAAGAAGGACTGAAACGATTGATAGCAGCCGGACTTGATAGTATACCGGGTGGCGGGGCGGAGATCTTTCATCCTGAGATCCGCGAACAAATCTGTGCCGATAAAGTCGATGCGGATGGCTGGCTGAACATACATGAAACGGCGCATCAGCTCGGATTGCACTCCAATGCCACCATGCTATACGGACACATTGAGAAGTACGAGCACCGAATCGATCACATGAGAAGATTACGGGAGCTGCAAGATCGTACCGGAAAATTCCAAACGTTCATCCCCCTGAAATTTCGAAACAAGGAAAATGATATGAGCCATGTAGGTGAAAGTTCTCATGTAGAAGATATGCGCCTATATGCGATCGCTCGGATCTACCTCGATAACTTCCCCCACTTGAAGGCCTACTGGCCGATGTTGGGAAGAACACAAGCGCAGTTGTCGCTCTCGTTCGGAGTTGACGACATGGATGGTACAATAGATGATTCCACCAAGATCTACAGCATGGCCGGCTCCGAAGAGCAATCGCCCACACTCACTACTGATGAATTAACACAACTGATCCGACAGGTGAAGCGTATTCCCGTGGAAAGAGATACGTTGTATAACGAGATCAGAATTTACGAGGCCTGATCAACATTCGGGTAAACTGATCGGCACATGAATGGCCAGACCACCATCTGCCGTTTCTTTGTATTTGTGGTTCATGTCACGGGCCGTATCCCACATGGCCTTGATAACGGCATCGAGTGAGACCTTAGCAAAATCGGGTGTGCTCTGTAACGCTAACTGTGAAGCCGTGATCGCTTTGATCGCGCCCATAGTGTTACGTTCGATGCAAGGCACTTGTACCAATCCTCCGATCGGATCACAGGTTAATCCCAAATGATGTTCCATGGCAATCTCGGCAGCCATCAAAACTTGTTTCTGTGTTCCGCCCAAACACTCTGTCAGTCCGGCCGCCGCCATCGCAGAAGATACGCCGATCTCTGCCTGACACCCGCCCATGGCAGCAGACAAGGTGGCTCCCTTCTTGAAAACAGAGCCAACAACGGATGCAGTGGCCAGAAATCGAAGGGTGGCATCTTCAGGAATGTTATCATGAAAAACCAACATGTATTGAAGAACAGCCGGTACAACACCTGCAGCTCCATTGGTTGGTGCCGTAACAACTCGACCAAAGGATGCATTCTCTTCATTTACCGCCAACGCAAAACAGCTTACCCAATCCAACGTACGCGTAAAATCTCTTCCCCCGGCGGCGATCGCCCGACGCCAGGAGGCCGGATCGTTATAAGCTGCCTCTCCGATTAATTTTTTATTGAGTGAAGCCGCTCTTCGTTTCACTTCTAAGCCACCCGGAAGCATGCCATCCGTATGTACCCCCCGGTACATGCAAGACTCCATGACGGACCAGATCTGCTCAGCACGTTCCCGTGTTTCAGCCTCACTGCGCCAGGCCGTTTCATTTTCAAGTGAAATTTCAGAAACAGAAAGGCCGGTCTTCATGCACCAATGCAACAGGTCTTCAGCAGTATTGATCGGAAAAGGTAAATGAACCGAGGATGCCGATTGAGATTCCTCCCCCTCTTCAACCACAAATCCACCCCCAACCGAATAAAAAGTCCGCGCCGTTTCAAGGCCATCGTCGAAGCGAACCAAAAAGGTCATGCCGTTCGGATGATATGGCAAAGTTTCCAAGGTCAGAAACTGCATGTGCTCCGTTGGATCAAACCTGATCTCGTGTTTTCCCTGAAGAAGAAGCCTGTGCGTTTGCTCAACCACTTGTACACTAGGTCCGATGGAGGCAACGGGAATGGTGACCGGATCAGCTCCTTGCAATCCCATTAATATGGCCACATCCGTGCCATGGCCTTTGCCTGTTTTTGCCAATGAGCCGTACAACACCACCGTCAACTCAGTAATGGAAGTTAGTTGTCCCGCTTCATCCAGGTCGGACAAGAATCGTTGTGCGGCACGCCAAGGCCCAAGCGTATGAGAGCTGGATGGGCCGATACCAATCTTGAAAATATCAAATATGGAAATCGCCTCGTAAGGCATGGCAAGCGTTTTAACAAATCTACCGTAAAGGGATCACTGAACGTCGATCAGTTGCACCTCAAAATAAAGCACAGCATCCCCAGGGATGGAACCGTATCCGGCACATCCATAGGCAAGTGAGGAAGGAATGATCAATTTGATCAGTCCATCTTTCTTGATCAAAGGCAATCCCAATTGCCAACCTTGAATCACCTGATTCAGTCCAAAACTGATGGGACTGCCTGTCGCGTTGGAATCAAACACACGGCCGTCCATGAACTTCCCGGTATAACGGACCGTCACGGTTGACGTGGCAGTAGGTGTGGCGCCGGCACCGGCATTCACGATCTGATACAGCATCCCGCTGCTATGCGTGGTGGGTGTGATCCCATTGGCATTGGCATAACCCAGCATGGCAGCCGTCTCACTTTGTACGGTTTTGGGCGTACAGGAATCATCCTTGAGACAACCGGTGAATAAGAAAAGAGAGACGATCGAGGCTACAATAAATTTCATGACACTTGATTTTGATTAGGTGAACGATCCAGCAATTCGCGATAGCGCTGCTCCTGCAAATCCCAACGGTGACGCGCAGAAAAAACAACCAAAAAACCGATGATGGAGACCGCAGCGATGACGAGCACCAGGATCAATGAGCCCGATTCGCGGAACATGACCATATGCGCTCTGCCATACCATCCTGAAAAAAGATTCGCAAAGATTCCAATGACCAGAACCAGCGCAAGTGGTAGTCCAACATAAAGCTGCTTTAGCCAATTTTTTTTACCCTCCCGATTGGCGGCCCAGTAGGCAACAAAATCTTGTTCTTCTTTGGTCATGCTAGATATGTTGAGGGTTGAATGTCCAGTGTTGAAATACAATCTATTTATTTTCTCAACCCTCAACACTCAACCCTAAACTTGAAGGAGGTCCCGAGCGGATTCGAACCGCTGTAGGAGCTTTTGCAGAGCTCTGCCTAGCCACTCGGCCACAGGACCTTAAGGGATGCAAAAATAAAGCATAAATTTGACTTGACCTTCCTCAAAATCAATTGAAAATGCCCCGTATTGCCGAATCCGAATTGATCCTCAACGAACGGGGAGCCGTTTATCACCTGAACCTGCGCCCGGAGGAACTCGCGCCTACTGTGATCACGGTTGGCGACCCAGACCGCGTGGGTGAAGTAAGCAAGTATTTCGATTCGATCGAATACAAACAACAACACCGCGAATTCATCAGTCATACCGGACGGGTCGGCAATAAGCGGATCACCGTCCTCTCTTCCGGCATCGGACCCGACAACATAGACATTGTAATGAACGAGCTGGATGCGCTCGTCAATATCGATCTGGAAACTCGTGAGATCAAACCACAACTCAACTCGCTTCAGATCATTCGCATCGGCACCTCCGGATCGTTACAACCCGATATTCCCGTAGACAGCTTCGTAGCCTCTACACACGGATTAGGCGTCGATAACCTCCTGAATTTCTATCGCCTGGAGCAGAATAGCGAAGAACAACTGCTGCTGCAGTCATTTATCACCCACACGCAGATACATTCTCAAGTTGGCAACCCGTATATCAATAGTGCTGCGCCCAGCTTACTTAAGCATTTTGTTGCGAATTTTCATCAGGGCATAACCGTAACCTGCCCCGGGTTTTATGGTCCGCAAGGACGCGTGCTTCGGCTCGGCCTCAGCAACCCGCATTTTGTGAATCGACTCACCGATTTTCGATACGGACAACATCGCATTAGCAATTTCGAAATGGAAACATCTGCGATCTACGGGTTGGGCAAACTGATGGGACATCAATGCCTGGCCGTCAATGCCATTGTCGCAAACCGGGTCAGACAAGAGTTCTCGAAAGACGGGAAAGCAGCCGTAGAAAAACTGATCCAACAATTCATACAGACCTTTTCCGATCACTTCTAGCATGCAATTTTATAAATACCAGGGAACGGGTAACGATTTTATTCTCCTCGATAATCGCACCGGAGATATTGGCTTGACGCAAGCACAAATCGAACGACTTTGTCATCGGCGTTTCGGTATCGGAGCAGACGGACTTATGCTGCTGAACACCCATCCCGAACTGGATTTTGAAATGAAATATTTCAATGCTGACGGAAACCCCGGCAGCCTTTGCGGTAACGGCAGCCGATGCATTATCCGATTTGCCCACGACCTCGGGATTCAAAAAAATCAGTATGTTTTTTTAGCCAGCGACGGCCCACATGAAGCCGAGCTACTGCCCGATAACCGGATCAGTCTCCACATGAACGATGTTGATCAAATAAAACAAACTGAGCTGGGTCTGTTCATGAATACCGGTTCGCCTCATTTGGTCAAATTCGTCGAAACGCTGAATGAAGTGGATATATATGCCGACGGGAAAAAATTACGCCATCATCCTTCTTTTGCACCCGGTGGCACCAACGTAAATTTTGTAGAACGCACCACGAATCCGGCACATATCGTGGTCCGCACCTTCGAGCGTGGAGTGGAAGATGAAACATACTCCTGCGGAACAGGCGTGACTGCCTGTGCCTTGGCAATGGCCTTTACGGATCAGACCATCCGGGACACAACAATTGATACCAAAGGCGGAGCGTTAGCTGTTACCTATAATACGTTGGATTTTATCCGATTTGAAAATATACGATTGATCGGTCCGGCCGAACGCGTCTTTCGAGGCGAAATCAACCTACCATGAGTCAGATCATTGTACGCGTATACGGACTGCTCATCGATGAACAAGAACAAGTGCTGGTCAGCGACGAGTACATTCGGGGCAACTATTACACTAAATTTCCGGGGGGCGGACTGGAATTCGGGGAAGGACTACGCGAGGGGCTGACAAGAGAATTCCAAGAAGAAATGCAATTGAACATCGAAGTCCTTGACCACCTCTACACGACCGATTTTTTTCAACGTTCAGCTTTTAACCCCACGCATCAAATACTATCCGTGTATTACCGAGTAAAAGCCCTCGAACCCATTCAGGTACCACTTCGCAAAACCCCTTTTGAATTCGACCCCGAACAACTGGACACTTACTCAAAAACAGGGCAAACAGAATCATTTCGATTCATAGAATGGGATGATTTCTCGAGTGAGATACTAAGTTTACCGATCGATAAAATCGTGGCGGACCTGATTAAAAGCCGATCGTAAACATCATTCGTCTGCCATCGCTGATCGCTTCATTTCCGTAGCCAGCTCTTCCCCAAGGAAACGCTCAATCCAACCGTGCACCAGATAGATCACCGGCGTCAGCAAGATTGCTACCAGGAATTTATAAATGTAATTGACGATGCCAACGGCTAAAAAAAGACTGAGTGGCCAAACGAAATCATCACCCTGTTGATTGACCCGTGTTCCCACATAAAAAGCGATGAACAACACAACAAAGCTGTCGATGAATTGCGAGACCAGTGTAGAGCCCGTCGCACGCAACCAGATCCGTTTTTCGCCAGTGAGTTTCTTTATCTTATGAAAAACGAACACATCGATCAATTGTCCCAATAGAAAAGCAGTCAGTGACCCGATGATGATGAAACCTCCTTGCCCGAGCACAGCTCGGTAGGCATCCTGCATATTGGGAACATTGCTTCCGGTTTTGCTACTCAGAAAAAAATCAGCCGGCGTCAGCCACATGGCGCCCTGAAAGATCAAAAAAGCAAAAGCGATCAATCCGGCCGTCAACCAGGACAGAAAACGAACCCCGCGCATACCATAATACTCATTGATAATATCTGTCATGATGAAGACCACCGGCCAAAGCAATACGCCCGCCGTCAGGTTGACATCCAGCACCTCACCAAAGATCTTGATGCCTAACGGATCCAATCCCAATGTCTTCTCGAGCGAGAATATTTTAACGCCGATGATCTCAGCAATGAGCGCATTGGCGACAAAAAAACCCGAAAGGATGAGAAAAAGGCGAGTTGATTTATGGTTGATGATAGTTCGGACCATTTAAATAAAGTATAAAGGTGATGAATAAGATCAACCACAACAGGTTGGCGAGAATGAGCCAACGCGGAGTCGGATTTGACCGTAACTGCCCCCGAAGGGCAAGCCACAAACAAGTCAAATTAAAAAGGGGAAATAACAGCGCACCCAAACCGAATCCGGTCGTGAGAACGGTCGAGACCAGATCTGCGGGCAGATTATGATCCAATAACAAGAGCCCCCACGAAGCCAGAAAAAAAAGGCCGGTAAGGAAGGTTAGTCGGGCAAAAAAGAAAAGCGAAAACATGAGTAGAAGATGGCTAAAATAAGCATTAATTTGTCGACTCAAATTCATTCCCATGACCCTGCTTTCTCCGAAGAAACTACTGCCACACGGTTTGGTATTATTAAGCTTCCTGTTGGTAGTTGTATTATTCTGCAAACCGGTGCTGGACGGACAAGTACTCGACCAACACGACATCGTAGGATGGAAAGGCATGGCCCAGAATGCTTTCGAATACAAGGAAAAAAATGGGCATTTTCCGCTCTGGAATACCAATCTGTTCAGCGGCATGCCGAACTATCAGGTGGCCATGGAAGGCGACTCCATCCTACCCAACTTCGTAAAAATCCTCTCCCTCGGATTGCCGAAGCCGATGAATTTCCTGTTTCTGGCGGCCCTATGTTTCTATATCCTCACGCTGGTCATGGGACTATCTCCCTGGATCGGTTTGTTCGGCGGATTAGCCTACATGCTCTCCACCTACAATCCGATCATCATCGGCGCCGGACATGAATCCAAAATGTGGGCACTGGCATTTTTGCCACTGATGTTCGCCGGTATACTGGCTCTTTTTGAAAAAAGATATTGGCTCGGTGCGGCCCTAACCACCTACGGAATCTTTCAGCAGATAGCAGTGAATCACTTCCAGATCACTTATTACGCCATTCTCATCGCTGCAGCAATCTTCTTCGCCTATCTGTACACCTGGATCAAGAACAAGGAATGGAAACACACCGGACGAGTGCTGGCCATTGGATTAGGAGCCGGGGTATTGGGCCTGGCCGGTAATGCATTGATTCTGATGACCACTTCTGAATACAGCAAGTTCACCATGCGGGGGGGTAAAAACCTGCAGATCAATGGCGATACTGTGACGAAGGCAAAAACGACCGGACTGGACTATGACTACGCCTTCCGATACAGCCTCGGAAAAGCAGAGACAGCCGTATTAGCTATGCCAGATGCCTTCGGAAGCAGCAGTGCCGAACCACTTGGCGAGAGCTCTAATGTGATCACGAAACTCACGGAAAGAGGAATCCCGGAAAGCAATGCCCTGCAGATTGCCAGTCAAATGCCAAAGTACTGGGGCGGTATTGTTGAAGGAACCTCCGGCCCACCCTATGTGGGAGCCATCACCTGTATTCTCGCACTGATCGGATTTGTCCTGATCAAATCGCCGATCCGCTGGGGACTACTCGCTGTTTCTCTATTAAGCATCCTCCTGTCTTGGGGAAAGTACCTGCCTTCCTTGAATGAATTCCTGTTTGAATATCTTCCTCTCTACAACAAATTCCGAGCCCCTTCAATGGCGCTGACCATCGTGGAATTTGTATTGCCGCTAACTGCTGTGTTGGCACTGCATCAGATCCTGTTCAAGACGAGTTCGGATGAATTGAAAAAACAGTTCAGAAGTATCCTGATTATATGCGCCAGCACACTGGGACTGTTTCTATTGATGGGATGGTTCATGGATTATGGAACAGCCTTTGATCAGCAAGTCATGGATTTTGCCTTTGACGCCTCCGGCTCGAAAGAGATCAATCAACTGATCGTATCCGGGTTGAAAGCAGATCGTGCTGAAATGTACATGAGTCAGGTTTGGCGCTATGCCGGATTCCTAGTACTCGTACTCGGTGTTTTGTACCTGTATTCACGGAATTGGATAAAGCCGGTGTGGGCGGTGGGGATATTAGCTATCGTATCTACGGCAGACCTGTTTGTTGTCGGCAAAAAATACCTGAGCGAAGAGGCGTATGTAGATAGTAGCAGCTATGAGACGCAGAACTTCAATCCCAGCGCGCTCGATCAACAACTCAAAGCAGATGCGGATCCGCATTTTCGCGTATTTAATATGCTGAGCGATCCGTATACTGAATCACGCACCTCCTACTTTCATCGATCCATCGGTGGCTATCATCCGGCGAAGCTTCGGATTTATCAAGACCTGATCGACCGATATATGTCTAACAATATCAATTCACAGGTACTGGACATGCTCGACGCGAAATACATGTTACGTCAAAGTCCGTTCACTGGGGCTGATACAGCTGTTCTTCGCCCCACTACACTTGGTGCTGCCTGGCTGGTCAAAGGCATACGGATAACAAAAGATCCGGTGGAAGCCCTTCAATCGATTGGCATGATGCCTTTGCGTGATTCAGCTATTGT
>CANGZN010000029.1 GCA_947458625.1 Chitinophagaceae bacterium | reverse complement strand
GCTTGCGAGGCCATTCTCGATCGCGGCATTCAGGCCACTATTGAAGTTTCATAAAACAGCGCGACTCTAAAAACGGGTCGACAAATACTGGGGCAACATATTTCTCCAGGTATTCCAGTCGTGTGGCCACTCCGCCCCCCAAAGGTCCAACTCGTAATGGATCCCCTTGTCATACAACAAACGGGCAAATCGACCGGATGCACCCGGATCCTCATAGGCCCCTCGCCCACTCAAAATGTGAACGTGACGGCTTTCACGGATCTTCTCCAGGATTGAATGATCGCTCAGATTGGACATGTAATGAATGGGACTGTTGAAGTACACCTCATCATCAAAGTACCCTTTGGTATACTCGGTCAGATCGTATACCCCACTCATGGCGATCACTCCTTGTATCAGATCGGGACGCTTCAAAAACAAATTCATACTGTGCAAAGCCCCGAACGAAGCACCGCAGACAAAGATGGGGGTATCGGGACTGGTATGTGTGCGAATGAAAGGCACCACTTCATGAAAAACATAATCGTTCCATTGCTGATGTCGGACCGATTTATGTCGAGGGTCCATGTGGTCGTTCATCCAACTCTCTCGGTTGATGCTGTCGATCGAGAAAACCTTCACTTGACCGGCATCAATAGGCGGTTGAAGCGCATCGATCAATTGAAAACGTTCATACTCGAGGTAATCAGCAGCGGCTGTCGGCACCAACAATAAAGCGAAACCATAATGCCCATACATGGCAATGGGCATCTCCTTTTGCAAGGAAGGACTATACCAGGAGGACAGTGCTCTTTCCATACAGCCGTTTGAACGAAAATAAGGTAAATTTGCAGCCTTATGGAGCCCGGCAAACACTTCGACCATCAAGCAGCTGAAACCCATTGGTATCCCCATTGGCTTGACCGCAACTATTTTGAAAGTACTCCCGACGAACGGGAGCCCTACACCATTGTCATGCCCCCACCCAATGTGACCGGGGTGCTGCACATGGGACATTGCCTGAACAACACCATTCAGGATGTGCTGATACGACGTGCCCGCCTCCAAGGATACAATGCCTGCTGGGTACCGGGAACCGACCATGCCTCCATCGCCACAGAAGCCAAAGTGGTTCAAATGCTTCGTGAAAGAGGCATTCAAAAATCATCCCTCTCCCGTGAGGAATTTCTGCAATACGCATGGGAATGGAAAGAAAAATATGGCGGTATCATTCTGCAGCAATTAAAAAAACTAGGCTGCAGTTTGGATTGGTCGCGGACTCATTTTACCATGGATCCGGATTACTATCGTTCCGTGATCGGCGTATTCAACGACCTCTATGAAAAAGGATGTATCTACCGAGGCAAACGAATGATTCACTGGGATCCGAGAGCAAAAACCGCACTCAGTGACGAAGAAGTGATTCGCAAGCAGACGAATCAAAAGCTCTATCACATCCGATATAAACTCGACCTGCCGGGTGATGAGTTCATCACGGTCGCCACCGTTCGCCCGGAAACCATCATGGGTGATACAGCGATCTGTGTCAACCCGAACGACGAACGCTACAAACACCTGCACGGCAAGCATGCTTTCGTTCCGCTGATCGGCAGAAGGATCCCCGTTATAGCGGATGAATATGTGGAAATGGAATTCGGTACCGGTTGTCTCAAAGTGACACCTGCACACGATCCGAACGATTACCAACTCGGACAAAAACATGCATTAGAAGTCGTTGATGTATTTAATGAAGATGGGACACTGAGCGAAGCCGCACAGATACATATTGGCATGGAACGCTTTGAGGCCCGAAAAGTGATCGCTAGCGAGCTGGAAGAAAAAGGACATATAGTAAAAACAGAGGAATATACCAGTGAAGTCGGATACAGCGAACGCACCGATGCCGTAGTAGAACCGCGACTGTCGTTGCAATGGTGGGTCGATATGAAGAAGATCTCTGACCCGGCACTACGTGCTGTGATGGAGGAGCAGATCCAATTCTATCCGCCTAAATTCAGGAATTTGTACCGCCATTGGATGGAAAACATCAAAGACTGGTGCATTTCGCGACAATTGTGGTGGGGACATCGAATTCCCGCCTGGTATGATACGGATGGAAATTTCATTGTAGCTCAGGACGAAACGCAAGCACATCAAAAATATCATCAGCAATTTGGTAAATCGGCCGAGCTGAAACAGGATGAGGATTGTCTTGACACCTGGTTCTCCAGCTGGCTCTGGCCAATTGAAGTATTTAAAGGTTACAGCGATCCAGGGAACGCGGAGATCAACTATTACTACCCAACACAAACGCTGGTCACGGCACCGGAGATCATCTTCTTCTGGGTTGCTCGTATGATCATGGCGGGGTTTGAGTATCAAAAGACGATCCCTTTCCAACAAGTTTACTTCACGGGCATTGTTCGGGATAAGCAAGGCCGTAAAATGAGTAAGAGTCTGGGGAATTCTCCGGATCTGTTGGCGCTGATCGAACAATACGGTGCAGATGCGGTACGTTTCGGCATACTCATCTCCTCTCCCGCCGGCAACGATCTGCTTTGGGATGAATCGACCAACGAACAAGGTGCGCATTTCAATAATAAGATCTGGAATGCCATGCGGCTGGTGAAAATGTGGGAAGCTCGCGTCAATGCAGTTGAAGGGGATGAATCTAAATTTGCTCGCGACTGGTTCCGCAACCGCTTACACGAAGTGCGAGCCGAACTGGAAGTACAATTCAAGGAATTTAGACTCAGTGAGGCGCTCAAAACCATTTACTCCCTGATTTGGGATGATTTCTGTAGTTGGTATCTCGAGTGGGTAAAACCAGCCTTTGATCAACCGATGCATCAGGCTGTTTACGAAGACACGGTGGGATTTTTTGATGAATTACTTCAATTGCTTCACCCCTTCATGCCCTTTATCACGGAAGAGATCTATCACCAACTCAGAGATCGCAGTAGCGATCTGACCAATAGCCAATATCCGCAAGTGAAGTCTGCCGATCAAGACCTATTGAACGCAGGCGCCCGCATGAAAGCAGCCATCACTGCCATTCGTGATGCACGCACTCGAAATCAACTCAAGCCCAAAGATCCCGTTCAGCTTTTCATTCAATCCGCGCAACCGGAAGCATACCAGGCAGCACTCCCCCTTTTGCAAAAACAGGTGAACGCATCTTCTGTAGAATTTTGTCAAGCACCTGTGGCGAAGTCAATCAATCTGGTTGTGGATCAAGATCGATTCTATTTGGTCTCTCAAAACTCCGCACACACCGAAACGCAAAAAGTACAACTGCTAAAGGATCTGGAATACCTGCAAGGGTTCCTCGTAACCGTAGAGAAAAAACTGAGCAATGACCGCTTTGTGCAAAACGCTAAACCAGAGGTGATCGAAGCGGAACGAAAAAAGAAAGCGGATGCTGAATCGAAGATCCAGGTAATCGAAGAAGCCCTCAACAGCTTGTGAATTTGAAACGTCCGATATTTTCAATATTGACGTGCCGATTTCGTGTCATTTTTTTATTCATGTTGACTTCTATCCAGGTCGTCGCGCAGGCCGGATGGGAAAAAGAATGGCTGCATCGTCTGGCTGATGGTCGGACTAATGGTAAGAACAATTTTTACGGAACACTGTCTGACATGAATGCACCGATCACCTTGGGCCTGCCAATGGGGTGGATCGCTATCGGACTCATCGAAAAAAATAATACTCGAACTGAAGAAGGACTAAAATGGTTAGCGGCACAGTTGGTGAATGGCGGAGCTACTTTGGTGATCAAAGCGGCTGTAAACAGACCTCGTCCGGCCGTATCCGACCCAACCCTGATCGCATTGGAGGATGCACGCATACATTCTTTTCCATCCGGACATACCTCTTCCGCTTTTGCGCTGGCAACATCAGTAAGCCTAGACCATCCGCAGTGGTATGTGATTGCACCGGCCTATTTGTATGCATCCTTGGTCGCCTATTCCAGGTGCTATCTGGGCGTACATTATCCCAGTGATGTATTGGCAGGGGCTGCATTGGGCACTGCCAGTGCGTGGATCACCCACCGTGGAGCCGAGTGGATCCGAAATTCGAGTCATAAAAAAAAGAACCAACCCAAATTGGCATACATCTACTAATTTTTGAATCATGGCAGAAGACCTTCAAATAGCAACAGGCAGTAAAGAGGATCAATACAGATCGCTGTTGCCTCAGATACAAGGCTTATTGAGCGGAGAATCGGATCCCATCGCCAATCAGGCGAATGTATGTGCAGCCCTTAAGGAACAATTCGGCTGGCTCTGGGTGGGTTTCTACCTGATCAAAAAAAAGGATGGTCATACCGAAGAGCTTGTACTCGGGCCGTTTCAGGGACCCGTTGCCTGCACCCGTATCCGTTTTGGGAAAGGGGTATGCGGTAGCGCTTGGGAAAAAGGCGAAACACTGATCGTTCCGGATGTTGAGCAATTCCCCGGTCACATCGCCTGCAGCTCGCTTTCCAGATCCGAGATCGTGATCCCACTGAAAAAAGACAACAAGATCTGGGGGGTGTTAGATGTAGACAGCGTGGATCTGGCTTCATTTGATCAGATCGATCAACGATACTTAGAGGAGATCGTTAGCTGGCTCAATCCCTAAGGTGCTTGAGCATGTCTGCAGTCATTGACTTCAGATCGAATTCCTCCCTCCATCCCCAATCAGCTCTTGCCGGAGCATCATCGATGCTTTGCGGCCAACTGTCCGCAATTGCTTGTCGAAAGTCCGGCTGGTAGTCAATCCTAAAGTTTGGTATATGCAGCTTTATCGATTCACCTATTTGTGTTGGCGAAAAACTCATGGCGGAAAGATTGTAGGCGGTGCGAATCTTGATCGATTCAGCAGGCGCCTCCATGAGCTCAATCGTGGCCCGTATGGCATCGGGCATATACATCATGGGTAAAAAAGTATCAGCCGACAGAAAGCAGGTATAGTTTCCGGTCTTCAATGCCTGATGATAAATATCTATGGCATAGTCGGTGGTGCCCCCACCCGGCGGGGTTTTGTAGGAGATCAGCCCCGGGTACCGAATGCTTCGCACATCCACCCCGAATTTCTGGTGATAGTACTGACACCAGAATTCACCAGCATGTTTACTGATGCCGTAAACCGTGACCGGTTCAATGATCGTTTGTTGCGGACAATCGATCTTGGGGGAAGTAGGCCCGAATATAGCAATGGAGGATGGCCAGAACACTTTGTTCAGGGAATGATCACGAGCCACCTCCAATACATTGAGGAGACCCTGCATATTCAGGTTCCAAGCAGCGATGGGATTTTTCTCACCGGTTGCGGAGAGCATGGCGGCCAACAAGTAGATCTGTGTGATACCATGTTCAAGGACCAATTTTGTCAACTGACTTTTGTCCATCACATCCAGTGGCTCATAGGGACCTGTCCCCTCCAGCAGGGGATTCATATCGCGGAGGTCGGATGCATACACGGCATCACTCCCGTATTTTGCGCGCAAGGCCAGCGTCAGCTCCACGCCAATTTGCCCGGAGGCGCCGATGACCAATATTCTTTCTGTAGGCATGCAAACGTTTATTCGTTGCAAAGATGTGACTTGAGGGGGAATTTCGGGCTATTTTTGGGCCATGAATCCCTTTTTGAAACCACTCTTCACCGCTACTACATACGATCCCTCCTCTTTTTTCCTACTGGCAGGCCCCTGCGTGGTGGAGAGCCGGGAATGTGTGCATGAGGTGGCTCAATCATTGAAGAACAGTTGTGAAGAATTGGGTATACCCCTTGTATTCAAATCGTCCTACCGAAAAGCAAACAGAAGCAGCAGCCGTTCGTTCACCGGACTGGGCGACATGGCAGCCGGTGAAATCCTTCAATCGGTTCGTGCAGAATTAAACCTTCCGGTGGTCACCGATATACACGCACCGGAAGAAGCTTCCATGGCTGCTGAATTTGCTGACATATTGCAGATACCAGCTTTTTTGTGCCGGCAAACGGATCTGTTAGTGGCTGCCGGACAGACCGGAAAAATTATAAATATCAAGAAGGGGCAATTCCTAAGCGGCCCCGCTATGGAATTCGCCGTTCAAAAAGTGAAAGAAACGGGAAATGAAAAAGTGATGCTGACTGAACGCGGTACTACATTCGGATATCAGGATCTGGTGGTGGACATCCGGAATATTCCTTGGATGAAAAAAATCGGCGTACCGGTTATCATGGACGTAACCCATGCTCTTCAACAACCCAATCAATCCAGCGGGGTTACCGGTGGTCAACCTGAAATGATCGAGACGATTGCCTTAGCTGCCATTGCTGCAGGAGCGGATGGACTTTTCATTGAAACACATCCCGATCCTGCTCAGGCCAAAAGTGACGGGGCCAATATGCTTCCCCTCGTAAAAATGCACGAACTACTGAAAAAAGCAGTGGCCGTGAGAAAAGCCATTCAGCCTTAAGTTTGAAAATGGAGTCGATTGAGGTGGTAGATCTTAACGCAGATCTTCTACCGCCACACCCGGATATTTCTTGGGATCGAAAACGAACATCGCATCAGTAGCAGGAATGTTTGTCTTCATGGCACTGACCGTATAAGAATAACGGTTGCCGTTTTTCTCCATGACCTTTGTACTGTAAATGGATTGCGCGGCCTTATCAATCAGTAATACAACCGAATGAAAGGTCTTTGATTTATCGACCGGAGTCATTTGGATCTCCTGAACTGTTTTACCCGCTACTTTGCTCTCCCCTTTCAGTAATGAATAAAAATCTTTGTCGTAGAAATTGGAAAAAAGTTTTTGTGGTGTGATACCGCCCCCGGACACATCCAGGTTATTCACGGTTGCTTCTTTCGCTGCTTTGTCGTAACTCCAAACAGTCGTGCCATTACAGAAAACTTCCAGTCCGTTGAACATGATCTTGTAGCTGGTACCTTTCATCAGAATAGTACCGGTTTTGGTAGACATCACTTTTCCGGTCGCATTTTCAACCTTGTAGGCGAATGCTGCCTGAACCGTCTTATAGGTTTTGAATTTAGCACTCACCGCGTCCAGCACCTTGATGGCCGCCGGATCATTGGTGGTTGATTTCCCTTGGGAAAAGGCGGATAAAGAAACGATCAGGACCAGCGACAGCAGGAGGTGATTTTTCATGGCGCAAAGATATGTAGTACAGCTATAAGACGGGAAAACATGCCTGAAAGCTTAGCCCTAGTGGGGTAATTAACAAGCCCATAACGTTATCCCATAGCATCCAGGTGCTGCTGAAGATCCATCTCCGTCTTAATGAGCACATCCCGGGCCTTGCTGCCTAAACTTGGACCAACAATACCTGCCGCCTCCAGCTGGTCCATCAACCGGCCGGCGCGGTTATAGCCCAGCTTCATGCGTCGCTGCAACAAGGAAGTCGAACCCATTTGATTCTGTACGATCATACGGGCTGCATCCTCGAACAAAGGGTCTTTTTGAGAAGAATCGAAATCCCTACCTTCTGCCTCTTTCTCATCAACGTATTCGGGTAATAAAAAGGCTTGCGGATATCCTCGTTGATCACCAATGAATTCAACTACCTGTTCCACTTCCGGCGTATCCACAAAAGCACATTGCAGACGGGTGAGTTCTCCATTGTAGGAAATCAACATATCTCCTTTACCAATCAATTGCTCCGCCCCACCGGTATCCAGGATCGTACGCGAGTCGATCTTGCTGGAAACTTTGAATGCGATACGGGCCGGAAAATTCGCTTTGATCGTACCCGTGATGATATTCACCGAAGGGCGCTGCGTGGCAATGATCAGGTGAATACCGATCGCACGGGCCAACTGGGCCAAGCGAGCAATGGGCATTTCAACTTCCTTTCCGGCAGTCATGATCAGGTCAGCGAACTCATCCACCACCAAAACGATGAAAGGAAGGTACTGATGTCCTTTTTCCGGATTCAGTTTACGCTTGGTGAATTTTTCGTTGTACTCCTTGATGTTACGGGCACCAGCCTCTTTGAGCAGGTCGTATCGGTTATCCATCTCGATGCAGAGGGCGTTCAGGGTATAGATAACCTTTTTGGTGTCAGTAATGATGGCATCCTCCTCCCCTGGAAGTTTTGCGAGGAAGTGCCGCTCAATATGTCTGTAAATGCTCAACTCGACCTTTTTGGGATCGATGAGGACGAACTTCAGTTGAGATGGGTGCTTCTTGTAAAGAAGGGATACGAGGATCGCGTTCAGTCCGACTGACTTACCCTGACCGGTAGCCCCCGCCATCAACAGGTGCGGCATGGCAGCAAGATCCACGATGAAATTTTCATTATCGATTCGCTTACCGATCGCGATCGGCAAGCTATGGCTACTGTTCTGAAAACGCTCACTGCTGAGTAAGGTCTTCATACTGACCACCGTCTTTTTCACATTTGGCACCTCGATACCGATAGTCCCCTTCCCGGGTATGGGTGCAATGATCCGGATGCCCAAAGCCGCCAGACTCAGGGCGATATCATCTTCCAGGTTCTTGATCTTGGAGATACGAACCCCGGCGGCAGGTACGATTTCGTAAAGGGTAACGGTCGGACCCACTGTGGCACTGATCTTCTGGATCTCGATCGAATAGTTGCGTAGCGTGGAAATGATCTGGTTCTTATTATTTTCCAGCTCATTATTATCCTGAATGATCTTCTCACTGCCATGTTGCTCCAACAAGTCAAGTGAAGGATACTTGTAATCCCTCAGATCCAAAGTCGGTTCGTAGGGTTTTAATTCTTCTTTGGAAATTTCTATGACTTCTTCCTCGACCGGATCAGGAACGGTTTTGATCTCAAGCGCCAACTCATTCTCGTCATCGTCGATTGGATCCATATCTTCCTCGCTATCCTGACCTGTCGTTAAAACATCTTGCATCCCACTTGACATTCCGGTTGGAAGCGTAACGGACACGTGCGGATTCAATTCGATGGGCTTCGGTTCCTCGGGAATCTCAACAGCCGCTTCAGGAACCTCCTCCTCGACTTCTTTTTCAATGAGCGTCATGTTCATCACGGGTTCATCTTCAACGGGGAATTGAACCACTACAGGCCCTTCCTGTTGCTGGTACATTTCGTTGACGGTCATCCCCGCCGCAGTAAGCGGTGCAACTACAGCAGACTCCTCCTTTCCCGTTTCCTCGCTTTCTGGCAACAGATCATCAGTTGCAGTGAGTTCGTCTGCCTTTTCTTTCTCTTCCTTTACCGGCCATTTAAACTGAGGGTTGAATTGCCAAATCAGATAGGCGATCAAGGAAACAAATAAAAGCGCTCCTGTTCCGATTTTGCCAAGTGCCTGATTCAGGCTTTGGTTGATCATCAATCCCACAGCCCCGCCCCCGAATGGTTTGCTTTCCGGGAACAGAAAGGAAAGGGTTACCGAAGCCACGAGCATTCCGATGGTCACATATTTCACATTCCTCCAGATCGAGAACACCCGACGTCGGAACAACAAGTTAACTCCCACCACGAAAAAGAACGTGCAAACGAGAAACGAGGCAAATCCAAAACATTGTTCGAAAAAGAAAGCAGCGGTCAATGCCCCCAAAACACCGGCTGCATTCTGCACCTGCTGTTCACTGAACAATGCAGAAGATCCAGTACTGACGACAGAAGCGTCATTCTGCCAATTAAAAAGATAGGAAGAAAACGAAACAAGCAAGAAAAGGGAAAAGAACACCATGATCACCCCAACGATCTTCCAGGTGCGCTCATCACGTACGATCGCTTTTAGATCGATCGATTCCTCTTTCTCCTGCTCGAATCCGGATGCAGGTTCAAGGGCTTTAGATACTTTTTTTGTCTTGCCTTTCGGTGATTTTGCCATCCAAACAAAGATAATCAGTTTGACCTTTCACCCTTGAGGATGGAATAGCCTAACCAGGCCCAACCCATGATCAATAAGGTGCCTCCGATGGGCGTAATCGGACCTATCCATGCATACGACCACCCCATCAACTTGAAGGCCGTCAGCAGGTATAGCGATCCGGAAAAAATGATCAGTCCGATCACCAGCAAACGAAAAGCTGTTTTTCCGAGCGAGCGATCAATGAGAGATGTTCCCCAAAGTCCCAACAGAAGAAACGCGAGTGAGTGATAAAGATGATAGTCAACCCCCGTTTGAAATCCACGCAATAGATTTTCATCCGTGGTGGCTTGACGGAGTCCGTGTGCCCCGAACGCACCCAAACCGATACTGGCCATAATGGAAAAACAAGCGAAGGCGACGATACGTTTATTCATGCAACAGTTTTTGAACAAGATCGGATTCAGTTAGCGTCGATTCTAAAACGATACGGTGTGCTTGCTGATAATAGGGCAGTCGGTCTGTCATCTTATGCTCCACATAAGAACGGATCGATGCTTCATCCAGCTGCCGAATCAACGGACGATTGTCTTTTTCAGCGATCAACCGGGGTAGAAGTTCTGCCGAAGTTGCCTTTAACCAGATCACCAGACCAGCGGCTTTCATCATCTGCAGGTTATCAAAATAACAAGGTGCGCCGCCTCCACAAGCAATCACAGAGGGTTCTGATGAATTGCAAACGGACTGCAGACCGGCAGCCTCCAGCAAACGAAATCGATCTTCTCCCTGCTCTTCAAAAAGTTGATTGATGCTGCTGACACCCGCCTTTAGGATGATCTCCTCATCCAGATCGATGAATTTGTACTTAAGTGCCAGGGACAACCTTTTTCCCCAGTGGGACTTTCCCACCCCCATGAAACCGATCAGAAAAATCTTTGGGGGTAGAACAGTCATCGTTTATTTGAAAGCGTTGAAACCGGTGATATCCATACCGGTGATCAACAGATGGATGTCATGCGTACCCTCATAGGTGATCACACTCTCTAAATTCATCATATGACGCATCACCGGATATTCGCCTGTGATCCCCATACCGCCCAGCATTTGTCGGGCATCCCGGCAGATCTGAGTAGCCATTTCACAGGAGTTTCGCTTGGCCATACTCACTTGTTGAGGCGTGACCTTCCCTTCGTTCATGAGTACGCCGAGGCGCCAATTCAGCAATTGGGCCTTGGTGATCTCGGTGATCATCTCCGCTAATTTTTTCTGTTGCAGCTGAAACGCTCCGATCGGTTTGCCGAACTGCATACGCTCTTGCGAATAACGCAGCGCCGTATCATAACAGTCCATGGCAGCCCCTACAACGCCCCAGGCGATTCCATAACGAGCTTTGGTCAGACAACTCAACGGACCTTTCAACCCTTTTACATTCGGTAGTATATTCTCCTTGGGCACCTTCACATTATCAAAAACCAATTCACCGGTAGCTGAAGCGCGCAGGCTCCATTTGCCGTGTGTAGTGGGCGTGGTAAATCCTTCCATTCCGCGCTCCACGATCACCCCTCTGATATCGCCTGCTTCATCTTTTGCCCAAACCACCGCCACCTGAGCAAAAGGAGCATTGCTGATCCACATTTTAGCGCCATTCAAGATAACATGATCACCGGCATCACGAATATTGGTGAGCATACTGCTCGGATCGGAACCATGATCCGGCTCGGTCAGCCCAAAACATCCCAACCATTCTCCGCTGGCCAATTTGGGAAGGAATTTCTTACGTTGTTCTTCACTACCAAAAGCGTGGATGGGGAACATTACAAGTGACCCTTGCACAGAGGCTGTGGAGCGAACACCACTGTCTCCTCGTTCCAGTTCCTGCATCATCAGTCCATAGGAGATGTAATCCAATCCGCCACCGCCGTACTCAACGGGTACGGTTGGACCAAAACAACCCAACTCACCCAATTGAGAAACGATCTGCTCCGGGAATTCCGCCCGCTGAGCATACTCTTCGATGATGGGTGAGATTTCCTTTTTAACGTAGGCGCGAACGGTTTCGCGTATCAGTTTTTGCTCCTCTGTGAGGAGCTCATCTACTGCAAAATAATCGGGACTTACAAAAAGGTCGGTGCGGGCTGCCATGCAATCGGTTTGAGCCACAAAAGTACAAGATATCGGGCAGTCAGAATGACCCCATCAAAGCATTCATTTCCTCCTGATAGGTCATGGCTACTTCCCTTGCCTGTTCAACAAAATCAGCCCCGGCAGAGGCATAGATCACTGCCCGGCTGACATTGACCAGCAATCCAATATCGCTATTCTTTCCGAATCGATAAACGTCCGAAAGACTACCTCCTTGCGCGCCTACACCAGGCACGAGCAGAAAATGATCGGGAACAATTTTTCGAACATCCACAAACGAGTCGGCTCGGGTGGCACCGACAACAAACATCATATTCTCAGGTGTACCCCAGGTTGACGAGGTGCGGAGCACTCGCTCATACAGACGCTCATCACCGGAAGGTTGCAATTCAAAATCGGCGGCCCCCTCGTTGGAGGTCAACCCCAACACGATCGCCCACTTATCCTTCCATTTCAAGAAGGGTTTGACGCTGTCTGAACCCATGTAAGGGGCAATGGTGATCGCATGAAAAGACATTTTTTCGAAAAAGGCCCGGGCATATTGATCTGATGTATTTCCGATATCACCTCGTTTTGCATCGGCGATCACAAGATGGTCCGACCCAATGTACTCCAGTGTTTTTTGCATGGTAACCCACCCGGAAGCTCCCTCCGCTTCATAAAAGGCCGTGTTCAATTTATAGGAAACGCAAAGATCTCGCGTCGCATCGATGATCGCTTGATTAAAGGCCAGTACAGGATCGGCCTCCTGCAATAAATGTTTAGGGATTTTGGTTCGATCCGAATCAAGTCCGATGCAAAGAAAAGATCGCTTGGATCGGATCTGATCGATCAGTTGCGTGCGATTCATGGAGCGAAATTACCGTTTGTGTAGCTTTTCCAGGATCCAGTTTTCAATTTCCGGACTATCCCAGGACGCTTCGATATCAGGCCTTGCCATCAGCTGTTGCATAATGGCTTCCTGCCGCATGGAATTCACCAGCGCATCGGAGTATCTGATATGCGGACTGAACGTGACTTGCGAATAAGCAGGAACCCATTGATCCGGATAACGGGCATGAATCTTTGATTCGATCTTTTTTTGCAACAGGAATTTTGGGTCGGCTACTCGGTCGCGCATTTCCAGAAAATTATTCAGCGCCAACTCTGCTATGGCATCCCCATCCGGTTTGCGAAGCTGCTGGTACTCCTGCAATAGAGCAGTCCAGTCTTCCCCATGCTTATCCATCAAACTATTCAACACAAAGCAATCTTCAAAACCACAGTTCATGCCCTGCCCAAAAAATGGAACGATGGCATGTGCCGAATCACCGATCAGGGCAAAACTGTCTTTTTTGACCCAGGGATAACACTTGACTGTCACCAAGGAAGAGGTCGGATTGATTTTGTATTGCGTAACGATATCCGGCATCAGGCCGGCTGCATCGGTAAAATGGGTGTCAAAGAATGTCCGGATCTGCTCATCCGTTTGAAGACTTTCAAAAGAAGGATCGCCCTCGAAGGGAAAGAACAGCGTGCAGGTGAAGGTCCCGTCCGGGTTGGGCAAGGCAATCAGCATATAATTTTTCCTTGGCCAGATGTGCAGCGCATTGGGCTCCATTTGAAAACCACCATCCGCTCCGGCCGGTATGGTCAGTTCCTTGTATCCAAAATCGATGTAGGACTGCTGATACTGAAATCGATCGTGATGTAATTGATATTGAAGTCGTGTTGCAGAAAAAGCGCCATCGGCCGCAAAAATCAGGTCGGCATCGGTTGAAATCATTCTGCCACCCTCCATTTCAAAATGAATTCGATTGGCAGACCAATCAATAGACACACATCGATGCTGGAAATGAAAATGAGCCCCCTCTTCTTCTCCGAGGTTCATCAACGTTTTATTCAATTCACCCCGGGAAACTGAGTTGATGAACTGACCACTCATACCATACGGTTGGTACACCTCCTTGCCATCTGCCTGGTGGATCTGTCGACCATGCATCGGGATGGCGATCGGCCGAATCCGCTCCATCAATCCCAATTCCTCCAAGGCCCTGATGCCTCTGTCACTGAGCGCCAGGTTGATCGACCGGCCAGCGGTGTATTGCTGTAACCGCATATCACCCCGTCGCTCGTAGACGTCTACCTGATACCCTCTGCGACGCATATAAACAGATAATAACGACCCTACCAGTCCGGCTCCAACGATAACCACACGCTTTGACATAGAAATAAATTAGGATGATAGAATGCTGTCGAGCTGAGTAACCAGATCCGCAATCTCCTTAAAACGATTATATAAAGGCACCGGTGCCACGCGTACAACTCCCGGATCTCTCCAATCCGTGATAAACCCGGCTTGTTCCAGTTCATTGAATACCCTTCGGCCACCCGACGAAAAATAAATGGAGGTCTGACAGCCCCGCTCTTGCATCGAATCAGGAGTAAGCACTTCGAATTTTCCAGGGTGCAAACGTTTCAGTTCAGTAAGCCCGTCGATCATCAAATATGACATTTGCTCTCGTTTAGCATGCAAACGTTCCATACCGGCACGCTGAAATACGTCAAGTGAGGCATGATGTGCAGCCATACTAAGCACCGGTGCATTGCTTAACTGCCAGGCCTCTGCGGTTTCGATGGGGATAAATCCCTTTTCCATCTGAAAACGATCTTCTTTCCGGTAGCCCCACCAGCCATTGAATCGGGGCAGGTCAGATCGATGATGTTTTTCGTGAATGAATACCCCACTGACACCACCCGGACCACTATTCAGATACTTATAGGAGCACCAAGTGGCAAAGTCAACTTCCCAATTATGTAATTCTAAAGGCACATTACCCGCAGCATGCGCAAGATCAAAACCCACTAGAGCTCCCACTTCATGTCCTACCCGTGTGATCTCCTTCATGTCAAATAGCTGTCCGGTATAAAAATTCACCCCCCCCAGCAGCACCAATGCCAACGTATCGCCCTGCTGATGAATCGACTCTAACAGATCCTCTTTTCGGATCACCGACTCTCCTTCCCGGGGAAATACCTCGACGATCGCTTTTTCAGGATCGAATCCATGAAAACGTACCTGCGACTCCATTGCATACTGATCAGAAGAAAACGCTCTTCCTTCACAAAGGATCTTGAATCGTTTGGCAGTGGGTCGATAAAAACTCACCATCAGAAGATGCAAGTTGACGGTTAGCTGGTTCATCACAACGGTCTCCGACTCCAAAGAACCCAGCAAGGGTGCTAAAAGCGGCGGAAATATTTCGTGATAAGACAACCAGGGATGTTTGGCATAAAAATGACCTTCCACTCCCAACCGAGCCCAGTCACTCGTCACCTCCATTAAGTAATCAGGTGTAGTCTTAGGCATCAGTCCCAACGAATTGCCGGTATAGTAAAGCACTTGCTTACCATTGATAACCGGCATATGGAATTGTTCCCTGAAATCAGCCAACGGATCCAGCTCATCCAACTGAATTGCCTGTTCTTGTAAAGCAGTCAGATTCATATCAGGGTATTATGGCAATAACTTTTAATTCTACTGCGATCGGCGTGGGTAAACTCTTTACTTCCACCGTGGTACGACAAGCCTGCACGGAAGAAAAATATTCGGCATAGATCCTATTGTAGATCGGAAAGTCAGTTTTCATATTGGTCAGAAAAACCGTCACATCAACTATGTTTTCCCAATTGGAACCACTAGCCTCCAACACCGCTTTCACATTAGCGAATGTGGCCCTGCACTCTGCTTCGATATCATACTGACGGATCGTGCCGTTATCGTTCAGAATAAGTCCGGGAATACTGTTATCGGATGCGCTACGCGGACCGATGCCGGACAAGAATAACAGATTTCCAACGCGACGAGCATGCGGATAGGCGCCCAAAGGTTTCGCTGCCTGACTGGTATGTATAATAGGATCTGACATAAATTAAAAACGAATGGAAATGTTTTTCGGTTCAGTGAAAAATCGCATTGCCTCCCAGCCACCTTCCCGACCGATGCCACTATTTTTCACGCCACCGAATGGCGTACGGAGATCCCGATACAGCCAGCTGTTTACCCACACGATACCCGTTTGTAAGGCCGTAGCCACGCGATGTGCTTTTTTCAATTCGCTGGTCCACACAGTAGCCGCCAGTCCATAACCAGATGCATTGGCCAGTTCGATCGCCTCCTTTTCATCTTTAAATCTTTGTAGGGTGACAACCGGACCGAAAATCTCTTCCTGATTGGTTCGGGTATCCGGACCAAGGCCTTCAATGACAGTAGGCTTGTAAAAAAATCCACCCGAACAACTACCTGTAGCCGCAAATCGTTCACCACCGATCAACATCCTTCCGCCCTCCTCAACAGCCAGTTCAACGCATTGGCTGACTTTTTCAAAATGTGTTTGACTGACCAGCGCGCCTTGTTTTGTTTTTTCATCCAGCGGGTCTCCAATCGTAAGTTGTTTCACTTTCTCTATGAAAGCATCGCGAAACCGGTCATAGATCGAATCCTCGATCAAAAGACGAGAAGTACAAAGACATATCTCCCCTTGATTCGTAAAGGAAGAACGAACGGTTTCCGTGATCATGGCATCGAATTCAGCATCTGCAAAAATCACGGCTGCATTCTTCCCGCCTAATTCAAGCGAAAACTTTTTCAACCCGGGAGCCAGCAAGGAGGCAATGCGTTGACCTGCCCGCGTGCTGCCCGTAAAAGAAATAGCCTTGATCTCCGGATGAGTGACAATGGATTCACCTGTAGTTGGACCATCTCCCTGTATGATATTCAGTACGCCGGGAGGAAATCCTATTCGTTTCATCAACTCGCCCAACAGATACGCGGTAGTCGGTGTTACCTCGCTGGGCTTCGCCACCACCGTATTGCCGGCAGCAAGCGCCGGAGCGATCTTCCAGGTGAATAAATACAGTGGCAGATTCCAAGGCGATATACATCCCACTACACCCAGTGGTTGGCGAAGCGTATAGTCAATGGCATTGGGACCACTATGCGATTCGGATGCAAATTGAGTAGCCGCTGCCGCAAAGAATCTAAAATTGGAGGATGCTCGAGGAATATCTACTTTCTTGCTCAACCAAAGTGGCTTGCCGCTGTCTGTTGTTTCTGCGAGGGCCAGCGACTCCATTTCGGCATCGATCGCATCAGCTAAGCGATTGAGCCAATAAGCCCTTGTCTCAGCAGGCAACGCAGACCAACTAATAAAAGCATTTTTAGCAGCCTGTACAGCTTCATCTACAACAGCCGCGGAGGCTACCGGTATTTCTCCGACCACTACTGCTGTAGCAGGATTTATGTTTCGGATGACGACTGCATTTTTGTCGTCAACAGGCAAACCGCCGATCCAATGACTGATCCGATATGGTGTTTGTAGAGTAGACATGTATCAGATACTGCCCGTGCGACCGCCGTCGACCGGAATACTTACCCCATGAATATAGGAGGCCGCGGGGGACGCAAGAAAGGCTGCCAGTGCGGCCACTTCATCAGGTTCTGC
>CANGZN010000028.1 GCA_947458625.1 Chitinophagaceae bacterium | reverse complement strand
GTCTTTTCGTCTATTGGTCTTTTCGTCTATTGGTCTTTTCGTCTTCCCGTCTTATTTCGGTGTTTCCAACAACTTGAAGAACTGATCCAACTGAGGCAACACCACGATACGGGTGCGACGGTTGGCGGCTTTACCTTCTTTAGTGGCATTGTCAGCAACAGGACTGTACTCACCCCGTCCGGCCGCAACCATTTTGGCCGGATCCAAACCATATTGTTTTTGCAGCAGACGCACAACGGTTGTGGCACGTTTCACACTTAAGTCCCAGTTGTCGCTGATCGGACCGCTTCCATTGAATGCAATATTATCGGTATGGCCTTCAACCATGAATTCCAGGTCGGGCTGATTTTTCAATACGGTCGCCACTTTACCGAGCACGCCTTTCGCTTTCTCGTTGATGTCATAACTACCGGTAGTGAACAACAATTTATCTGAGATGTCGATGTATACGACACCCTTATCAATCTTGATATTGATATCCTGATCATCCAGATTTCCAATGGCCCCTTTCAAATTCATGACCAACGCCATGTTCATGGAGTCTTTTTTCGCCATTTGCTGCTGCAGGGTCTGGATATAGGCATCTTTCGCGCCCATGTTATCCATGGATTTGCGAATGCTCTCCGCCTGTTGGCTGGAGATCACCGACATGGCCTCCAGTTGCTTGATCGCCTGGTTATTGTTCTGCTTGAGGAATTCGACCTGGTCGCCCAGCTCCGTGATCTTAGTAGCCATCAACGCCTTCTCGCGCTCACAAGCTTCTTTCTGACGGGCAAGGGTTGCCTTCTCGGTGGCGCACTCGTTCATGTCGCCCTCGAGGGTCTTGTACTTGCTTTCCAGTTGCTGGTAGTCAGCTTGAGCGGATTTGAATTTCTTGCTGCTGACACAAGAACCTAATGAAAGGAGGGTCAGCGTCGAAAACAGGAACAATCGGGTCTGCATAGTAAGTGGTTTTTAGTTTTAGATCGCCATTGGTTGAATTTTCACACCAAGGACCCAAAATCGGAGCAAATATAAACCCTGCAAAACAGATAGGCCCGTTTTATCGCTACCTTGCAAATGAATTTTAACACTATGGGTAAAGACCAGGTATTTCGCACAGAGATCGAGAAAGCCAGTGACTTCAAATTCGGAGCCAACGTGGCCAAAGTATTCGATGATATGGTCAGCCGATCCGTCCCATTCTATGGAGAGATCCAACGGATGGTAGCTGAGCTGGCCGCTGATCACACCCAGCCTGGAACCGATGTATACGATCTGGGTTGCTCCACTGGCACTACCCTCATCGGTATGAATACGCTGGTGGATCCGAATATTCGCTTCATCGGCATCGACGATTCGCAAGAAATGCTGGATAAATGCAAATCAAAGCTCATGGAAATGGGCTTCTCCCGAAACTACGATCTGCGTTGCGCCGATCTGGGGAGGGGTGTAGAGGTTAGCAACGCCTCCGTGGTAGTTCTGTGCCTGACTCTTCAGTTCGTGCGACCCATCTACCGGGAAAAATTGCTACACGACATCTATCAAGGACTGGTTCCGGGTGGAGCATTGATCCTCGTAGAAAAGATACTGGCCGAAGACAGTCGATATAATCGGGATTTCATAGAATACTACTACGACTATAAACGCCGAAACGATTATAGTGAAATGGAGATCTCGCAAAAAAGAGAGGCGCTGGAAAATGTGCTCGTTCCATATAAACTAAGCGAAAACATCGCCCTGCTACGCGATCATGGATTCGCCCATTGCGAAGTATTTTTCAAATGGTACAATTTTGCCGGACTAATCGCCGTAAAAAAATGATCCCCCATGGTCTCAATCGGTAATTTCTTCTTCAAACACAGAAACTGGCTGTTCATCGTTTTTTATGCAGCCCTTTTTCTTCCCTCTCCGGCTCTTTTTCCAGCTGCAGCAGACCTGTGGTCGATCAGTATCGGACTGACCATAACGATTGTCGGGCAACTCGTACGCGGACTTACCATTGGACTCGCCTACATCGTACGCGGTGGTAAAGAAGGTAAACCCTATGCGGAAGGCCTGGTAACCGAAGGGATCTTTCGCCACTGCCGCAACCCCCTCTATGTTGGTAATATTTTGATGTTACTCGGCGTAGGCATTCTGGCCAACTCGCTTTACTACGTAGCCATCATGATCCCCCTGTTTCTGTTCATCTATCAGGCGATCGTACTAGCCGAGGAAGATTTTCTGCGTAAGAAATTCGGTAGCGGATTCGATGCCTATTGTAAAGACGTAAATCGCTGGTGGCCAAAGATCAGCGGACTTTCCTCCACACTGAGCAGCATGGGCTTCAACTGGAAACGATGGATCCTGAAAGAGCACACCACGCAATTCATCTGGCTCATCGGAATTGCCTTACTGCTGCTGATCAACCACCCTAACCTCACCGGAAACAACCCCGAATGCAGGAATACCTGGCTGATCGGGTCATTGTCGGGACTCACAGCCGTTTATGCGTTGATCCGGTTTCTTAAAAAAACCGGACGTTTTTCCGCTGAATAACCCCTTTCCCCGCCCTTACCTATTAAACTTTCTACCTTCTACTTTCTACCAATAGTATTCCTGTCCCCGTAAACTTCGGGCACTGTTTCTGTGTTATTTTTGCATCCAACAGAATATTATGATCAAGACCGGTAACCCCATCATCAGCATCTATACAGAAATGACCCCCAACCCGGAGACGATGAAGTTTGTCGCAAACAAACTCCTCTATCCCGGCAAGAGTGCTGATTTTCCTGATGTGGAATCTGCCTCACCTTCGCCGTTGGCAACTGAACTGTTCGGATTCCCGTTCATCAAGGCTGTTTTCATCGCCAGTAATTTTGTGACGCTGACCAAAACCGCGGACGCCGACTGGAATGATGTGATTCCCTCCATCCGAGAATTTCTGAAAGATTACCTGGAAGAGGGTAAAGCTGTCATCAATGAAGAGGAAATGGCGCAACGTCGGACGCAACAAAGCAGCAACGAGGTATCCGCTGATGACGATGATGTCGTAAAACGAATTAAAGAACTGCTCGATAATTACGTTCGTCCCGCTGTTGAAATGGACGGAGGTGCTATTCAGTTCAAAAGCTATTCTGAAGGAACGGTCAGCCTGGCCATGCAGGGAAGCTGCAGCGGTTGTCCCTCTTCCATGATCACCTTGAAAGCCGGCATTGAAGGCATGATGAAAAGAATGATCCCCGAAGTAAAGGAAGTGGTTGCCGAATCTGAATAATAGAAAATTGCCTATACAAAAAGCCCCGATCTTCTCGGGGCTTTTTAATGTCGACTATCACTGCTTTTGAAAAAGTCTTGCGCCCTTTTGAGCACCCATTGAGGTTCTCAATAAATATGTACCCACAGGCAACCGCTCCACACCCAAGTCGAATTGCTGATTTCCATTCACCAATACATAGTGGGCTGACAACAAACGACGACCCTGCAGATCATACACCTCAGCTATCATCGGCAGAGGGGCATCGGTATCTACCAATATTTTCAACCGGTCACGAACCGGATTCGGATAAACAGCGATCGTCTGATTAGATCCGGAAGATTGCACCACCGATATCGGACTACGAGCTGCTGACGCATCATTGCGCGTATACCAAACTGGTGATGTCACGATGCGTGTTCCGTCCGACTCCGTTATTTCCAAGTAATAATAGCGGGTTGAACCATTGGTGATCGCATTGTCGATGTAGGTAAAATTTCCACTGCTTTGCGTACTCAGTATGGTGGCTGCCACACCAGTTCCGGGCACACCCATCATGATCCGGACAGATGTGATCGGGGAAGTTGAAGCAACAGTTGATAGCGTTATAGTGGGTGCTCCAGCCTGCGTAAGCACACTACCCAAGGGTTCACCATTCACCTGATAAATGATCTTGGCGCTGCAATCCTGCGAAGCATAAAATCGCATTTGCCTCATCGAGCTGAGGAGCGAATTCTCTGTCAGCTCAGGCGCCATGATCACCGTTCGTGTACGAGCGGTCTTTCCAAAAGTCATATTATGATTGTCATGATCGATAGTCGGTCCAAGCTTATACCCTCTCGCCAACATATTCTTATAATAAGTTAGAGATGCCATCGACGTGCCTGGGTTGCTGTATGTGGTGTTAGTTGAAAAAGCAGGTCCGCTTTCTACCGCCGTACCAACAACTGCTGCATCCGCTCCCGAATCATACGTGGCGAGAATATTATTGAAGTCTGTGTTGTTCGGGTGTGCGAGATAAGCCAACGCATTACCACCACGTCGATTGATCATGTGAAACAATCCCGTAGATCCTATATATTGACTCTTCGGTACATAGATCTGATAATTACCGGCCTCCCAGCCTACCAGTGAGTCCATACCATACACGATCACGTGTCCGCCGCCACTGATCACACCCCACTCCATACCATATAAACCCACAAATGTTGAAGTGGTGGCCGCAGCAGCTTGCTGACGACCCGGTTGCCAATCGGACAGTTGCATACCAGCCGTAGCATGGTTATGCTCACTGATCCCCAAGAAATCCATACACATCGCTGTCTTCGCGAAGGCATAATCATCGGCCGGAACCTTGGTAACATCATCCGCATTCCCATCCGAATAACTACTATGCGCGTGCAGATTGCCGAAATAATGATTCAAGGGACCAGCAGGTGTAGATACTGTACTGCTTCCGCTGAGGCTGACCGGTGAAGCGTTAAGTCCGGTCGAAGAGAAATTTACTGTTCCCGAATAGATGGTATTTGCAGCTGCCGGCGTGAATTTGACATAAACCGTTTTAGCACTTATTAACTCCGTTGTTGCATAAGAAAGAGTCGCGGTATAGGAGATATTGTCCTTGGATAAAGTATATGAGGCGGGCGCGGAAACCGTCAGTGAGGTGGTGAGATTGCTGGCAGAGAAACTAAAAGTCTGAGCTGATGAAGAAGATCCGAATAGGACATTACCGAACGCTAAAGAGGATGGATTTGCTGTTACGATGGGGGAGGGAGGAGGGGCAGAAGCAGCTAATCGAATGGAAACATCATCAATGGCCAAACCATCATCGGCGCCACTGGCATCTGCATCCGCCCAACGCAGCCAGAAAATCGCATTGTTGGCGATAGATAATCCGGATATAGTGGCCGTCCTGGAGGCACGATTGGCTGTTGCATTTCCATCTTTCGCGCCGATAGAAGCTGTTTGCAGAGAAGCAAAATCCAATGCATTCACATCCACCCAAGTACCGGTCGACAAAGAAGTAGCATTCAGGGCATATTGAAAATCAAGCTGGTCGGCCCGACCGGTTGCCCCACATCGCCACTGCTCTCCCGTATAAGAAATTGTTACCGAGGTTACGGTCTGACCAGTCGTATTCCTGATCTGAATGCCTGCGGTTGAGACAACCGATCCCGAATGAAGCATACCGAGTGCGCGCTCAGTATTTGTTCCCGTGCCGTAACTATAGGTATTACCGGCAGTATTTGTTCCGGCATCCGTGGCGTATGAAGTATTAGCACTTGTACCCGTCTCCAACAATCGCCAGCCGGTTGGCAACGATGTTGATGTCCCTGAAGTAGCTCGTAGTGCGTTAAAATTCTGCGTATAAGCGGTGGTTAAAGACGAGATCGATACCTGCGTCATTCCTTTTCCAACGAAAGCAAATAGCAAAAAAACAGTTAGGTACAAATACCGCATTGTGGTGATTTGAAGCGAAGTTCAAAAAAATCAACTATTTGAGTCCGAATTTGTTATCGTGGCATGGTCCAAGAATTAAAAGAGAAAATTGACCCGATCCGGCAGGAAATAGTACAACACCCTCTTTATGAGTCCCTTAGCTCGCTTTCCGATCTTCGGCGATTCGCCGAGGTGCACGTATTTGCCGTATGGGATTTCATGAGTTTATTAAAAAGCCTACAGCGAAACCTGACCTGTATCGACAACCCCTGGGTACCGGTAGGCTCAGCTAATAGTCGGTATTTGATCAACGAGATCGTCACCGGCGAGGAAAGTGACATCGATCCGCTAGGAAACCGGATCAGTCATTTTGAATTATACCTGCGTGCGATGAATGAATTAGGGGCGGATAGCGAGCCGATTCGGGCGCTGATCGGTCAGTGTCAATCGGGCATACCGATAACAGTTGCATTAAATAAAACCGACCTGCCCGATGGGGTTCGTGATTTCTGCTCTTTTACGTTTTCGCTGATCCAAGACGCGCCTGTTCACGTACAAGCCGCGGTGTTCACATTTGGAAGGGAAGACCTGATTCCGGATATGTTCCATGAACTGGTTACACGCTTATCCGAAAGTTATCCTGAGGAAACAAACACCTTTCGATATTACCTGGAACGGCATATTGAAGTTGACGGCGATCACCATAGCCAACTAGCTCTTGAAATGGTTCAGGAGCTCTGCGGAAACGATCCTAAAAAATGGGCGGAAGCAACAATTGCCTGTGAGCAAGCACTTCGGTTGAGAAAGGGACTTTGGGATGTTGCCGTTCCATCACCGGAAATTGCATAAAAAAATCTCCCGGTTTCCCGGGAGATCTCCGTGCAAACAGGATGCGTTAGAGCCTGAAACCCACACCACCGGTCAGGTTCAAAACGGACATGCGCTGTTTGATCTTTTCAGTGAAGGAATTGTCATAGGATGTAACAGTAAAATCAGGATATAAATAAGTAAAATCCATATTGGCAAAAATGAACAAACGAGAGTCGTTCATTTTGACACGGATGTTCGCCCCACCCTGCATTACGGGTGTAGTACTCCAATCTTCCTTCAATAAAGCCGTGCCTTGATATTTGATTCGAGGCGTGTTTGCTGTTGCAATACCAGCCATTGCCCGAAGATCCAAACAAACCTGATCGTCCAGATCGATCGTAACGGTCGGACCAACAGTCAGCCCATAAAACTGCCAATGATCCAAACTAACGTTGATCGTTCCACCATTGTCGGGAATAGCCACTGATTTAGACGCATTGAAGAAATTGTAAAAAACGCCTGCCCCGAGGCCTAGGTTTTTACCGAGCTTGTATCCATATTGTACCCCTACATTCACACCAGTCTTGGCAAAGCCCGCCTCCTCATTGTTGAGGCTATTGCTTCCAAAATCCCCGGCCGGAAAGCCGGCACCCACATGCAATGCCAGATACTGATATTTTTCAGAGGTGGTTTCTTTGTTCTCTTGAGCTCCAACCAGTAGCGGCAAAAAGATCAACAGCCATGCGTAAAATTGTTTTTTCATGAGTTTGTGTTTTGATGATCAATGAGCCGCAAACTACAGGCGACTCTAACCGTATTCAATGATGGCATACATTCTGTTGGATGACGGGCATCAGCCACGGACAGTTACCTTTGTTATCACATGTGGCAGCACATCTATAATCAACTGATCGAAGGTTTTCAAGCAACGAAACCCATTGAAATCATTGCTGCGTTGGCCGGAATCATCAGCGTCTGGTTCAGTAAGAAAGAATCCGTGTTGGTATATCCGGTGGGACTGATCAATACCTTATTCTATGTATGGATCAGCCTCGATGCACACCTGGCAGGGGAAGCTACCGTCAACTTATATTATACTGCTATGAGTATTTACGGGTGGTATCAATGGACAAGACGCGATACACAAAAGCAATTCATTTTACAAGTAAGTCACAGCAGCAATACCGAACGCCGACAGCAGATCACATTCTTCATCGGATGCTTCGTTGCGCTGTTCATCTCCATACAATTTCTGAAAAGTTGGTTCTTTGCAGGTGCCATTCCCTGGGCCGACTCACTGGCTGCGGCAACTGCATTCACCGGCATGTGGCTGATGACCCGTAAAAAAGTAGAGAGCTGGTATTGGTGGATCGCCACGAACGCCTGCTCGATTCCACTTTACTTTGTAAAAGGCCTAGTCGTGACCAGTGTATATTATTTAATTCTCTTGTTTTTGGCCTTCGCCGGCTTGGCCGATTGGAAAAAACGCGCAACCCCATGATCCGAAAGATTGTCATCATTGGTCCGGAGAGTACGGGCAAATCAACGCTCTGCGAACAACTGGCACAGCATTACGAAACCCGCTGGTGCCCGGAATATGCACGGGCTTGGCTGCTGCAAAATGGAACGAACTATACCTACGAAGACCTGCTGACTATTGCAGAGGGTCAGCTGAAGCTAGAAGACGAATACTGCGACAAGCTCGAAAATGAATCACTTCCCTTATTGGAAAATGGAGGCAACATCCCGCTTTTCATCGACACGGATATGTACGTCATGAAAGTTTGGTGCGAATTCGTATTTGGAAAATGTCACCGCTTCGTACTCGATAACATTCTCAAGAGAAAATACGACTTGTACTTATTGTGCAACGTCGACCTGCCATGGACAAAAGATGAACTACGCGAATACCCCGACCTAGATACACGCAAGACCCTGTTCCGTATGTACAAAGATCTGCTGGTGAATCAATCCACCCCCTGGACATTGATCAGCGGATCGGGAGAAGAAAGACTTCAATGCGCCATAAAAGCCATTGACAATATCATTTCCCAACCTACACCACATTGATGAACATGAATACACCTTCTGTCCGATCCACTCAACCACTGTTCTATCTGCTTTGGCTGCTGGTAGCATTGATACAAGCCGCCAATACCGAACTACTCGATGATGAAGCCTATTACTGGGTATTCAGCCAACACCTCGACTGGGGATACTTCGATCACCCACCGATGACCGCGCTACTCATTCGAGCAGGATACTGGATTTTTCCGAACGAATTAGGCGTACGGCTGCTATGCGTTTTTTTATCGACCGGAACCATTTGGCTACTAGAGAAAATGACCCTTCGGCAACATCCCCGTCTCTTTTATTCGATCGCATTATCGATGATCGCGTTACAGGTCGGCGGATTCCTGGCCGTACCCGATATTCCACTGCTATTCTTTACGGCTCTTTTCTTTTTCCGTTACAACCGCTTTCTGAATAATGAAAACTGGATAAATACGCTATGGTTGGGGCTCAGTGCCGCCTTCTTACTATATAGCAAGTATCACGGGGTACTGATATTATTCTTCACATTGATCTCTAATATAAAGCTCTTCCGCTCCGGGTATGTGTACGCAGCCGGCCTCTTAGCGCTCCTATTATTCACCCCGCACCTGTGGTGGCAATATCAACACGATTGGGTCAGCTTCCGATACCATTTGCAAGAAAGTAATGTGAATCCCTATAAGGTGTCGTATACGGTTGAATATTTGGTCGGACAACTTTTGTTACCCGGACCACTCATCGGACTCTTACTACTACCCGCAGCCTTTTTCTATCGCATTCGATCACCGTTCGAACGAGCACTTCGTTACACGGCGATCGGCATCTACGTATTCTTTCTGCTTAGTTCATTCAGAGGAAGAGTGGAGGGTAACTGGACCGCCCCCGCCCTGATCCCCCTGATCCTGCTGGCACACGGACACATAAGCGAGCAACTGAAATGGGAAAACTGGATTTACAGATTACTAGTGCCCGGACTAGTCCTGATCTTGGTATTGCGTATCGGACTAATCGTAGACTTTCTCCCGGGTAAGGCCATCGCCTCCCGCGTACACAGCTGGAATAATTGGCCAGATACGCTCCATAAAAAAACCGGTGGACTACCCGTTGTGTGGCTCAACTCCTATCAGCGCGCCTCGAAATATGCTTTCTATTCCGGACAACCCACACACTCACTTAACTTTTATCGCGAAAGAAGAAACAACTACAACTTCTGGCCGATCGAAGATTCGATGCAAGGGAAGAGTGTAGCTATTGTAGACATCTATGACATGAACCGCTATACCGACTCTATAAAAACACCCTTGGGATGGGTTGGCTACCGAATAGATTCATCGTTCAAGGGTACATCTAAATATTGGTTTGAACCATATGAACATGAGATTGAAGCTCGGTCGGGTGATACAATCCGTATTTCAGGAGAATTCCGCACACCATTATCAATCAAGCCATCAACTATACCCGAAATGGGGGGCCAAATCGAATCCATACGTATTGGTGTATTCCAAAAAGGAAAGTGGTTGAAAGATTGGATGATCAATGAAAGCATATTCTCAATATCGAGCGACGGAACAAATTTTTACGTAGCAATAACTGACTCTCTGCCCGCCGGAGAATATGTATTGATATTTGCACTGAATGCCCCTGGGCTACCACCCACACATAATAGTCGAAAGATTCGGTTGACCGTAACTCAATAAGTTCCTTTAGCGCCACTACGCAGTAAGCGCTGTATCTCGGGTACGGGTGCCAGATAGCTCATTTGTTGTTGAATAAAACGAGCGCGGCCGGCTACATAATTAGAAAGCGGTTTGATCTTATAGCGCTTGGGGCTGGGGAGTACAGCAGCGATCATTGAAGCTTCTTGTCGCGTTAACCGACTGGCCGGTTTGTTGAAATAATGACGAGCCGCCGCTTCTATACCAAATACGCCTCGCCCCATCTCGATCACATTTAAATAGACTTCTAAAATCCGCTGTTTACCCCAAAACAATTCGATCAGAAAAGTGAAATAGAATTCAAGTGCTTTTCGAAAATAACTTCGCCCCTGCCATAAGAATACATTCTTGGCGGTTTGCTGACTGATCGTGCTGCCGCCACGGATCTTATTAGGCTTTCGCTCGTTATGCTTCATCGCCGCCTCGATCCGCTCCCAATCGAAACCGGCGTGCTGATAAAAAAGCTGATCTTCCGAAGCCATCACCGCCAGCATCGCCTGCGCGGATATTTCAGATCGATTCACATAATCCCGCTTGAGTCCGTTTCCTTGTACCCAATTCACCAACTGTGTAATGGTGATGGGGGGGTCTATCCAACGCATAGTGATTACACAAGTGAGATGAAAAACAAAAAGAAACAACAATACCCGCTTGGTCGTCCACCAAACCCTTGGCCAGAATTCTTTTGGGGGTTGTTTTTTTGACATATTACTTGCGATGATTCAGAAATGCCTCCCAGTCGGCGAGCATTTTTCCTTTCATCACGCGGGGAAATTTGTGTTGGCTACCGATTTTTCCCTTCGACTCCATGAATTGCATGAATGTCTCCTCCGGCAATACCTCCAGAAATACTTCTTTCAACGCACTGTCCCGTTCAATCGCATAGTCATCGTTCAGCTCTCTTAAAATAGCATCAATCCTGTCACGCAAAGCGATCGGATCGACCGAATCATTCGTTGATACATACCAACGATGCGCGAAAAAATTATCGTAGGGGAAACCAACTACCGTATACTCAGGAATACTCACGTTGAACTCATGACTCACCTGCTCAATGGCCTTATTCATGTTGTCAACACTCAGGTGTTCACCGGTCAGGCTCAAGAAATGTTTGGTTCGGCCGGTGATGACCACTTCGTGATGTTCCAGGTCGACAAAACGTATGGTGTCTCCGATCAAATACCGCCAGGTGCCGGCATTGGTACTCATCAACAGCGCATAATCTTTTCCCAGCTCCACTTCGTGGATCATCTTGACTTCAGCATTGTCTTTGGGATTTCCGTCCCCGTCAAAATTCTTCTCGTCGAACGGAATGAATTCGAAAAAGATATTATTGTTGAGTATGAGCTGCATACCCCTTGCCTGCTCCCGGGTCTTGTAAGCGATAAAGCCCTCGCTGGACAAATAATTCTCTATGTATACGATCGGCTTGCCGAGCAGTTTTTCAAATCCCTTCTTGTACGGCTCAAAGGCAACGCCTCCATGTACAAAGAAGCTGAAGTTGGGCCAGATCTCGTGAATATTATTAAGCTTGTAATGCTCGATGATCATTTCCATACACATCTGACACCAAGCCGGCACACCCACGATATAGCCGATGTCCCACTCTTTGGCGTGCTCTACGATCTCATTGAGCTTATCGTTCCAATTGGCGATGGCCGCGATCCGCCCACCGGGTTTATAAAATGTCTGAAACCAAAACGGTCTCTTTTTAGCCAGAATTCCACTCAGATCACCCGCATACCAACCCGCCTTTCCCTTCTTGAGATCAGTGGCGCCACCAAGCATTAAGAACCCTTTGGTCATCGCACGCTTGTTGGCCTCTTCATATCGAATGATGCTGAATAATTGGCGAACCGAATTGATCATATTGCTACGCACCAGCTCCTGAGTAACAGGAATATATTTACTGGCCGCCTCAGAAGTACCCGAACTCAATGCGTAATATTTGATCTTGCCCGGCCACGCAACATCCGGTACACCATCAAGCGTCTTTTTCCACCACTGCTCGTAGATAGAATTATAGTCGTGTATAGGTACCAGATCCTGGAACTTTTTGCCGGCGTGACGACTCAGCAAGATGTCGTCGAAACGATAATGCTGCCCAAATTCAGTGAAACGAGCCTTTCGCAAAAGCTTACGCAACACCCGCAATTGTTGACGACGAGCATCATTGGCCGGTATCCGTAATGCCGCTGCAATAGCCCGAGGAAGCTTGATGTCGATGATGGACGCCATGTAAATCGATAAACGATCACGAAGATAATCAATCACCACTTCCTGAGCGGCAGAATCGCTTCTGAATCAGATGTATGGAATCGATAGGAAAACCGGGGGCCCCAGGACTTCATCAACATAAAGATTTGCCCAAGAGAAAGATCGTCGACACAAAACACAACATCCGTGAACGGGATAAGCGAATAGTATCCATTCATCTGTTCAGTTAGTTGCTGTACAGACCCCACCGCCGGCAAATGGAAAATCGCTGCAGAAGACGCTTCTGGATAGAGGCGTTGAATCGCACGACGACTTTGATCAGCCCCGATCAATAACACCGGAAACTGTAATCGCTCCGCGGTAAAATAGGAAAGAAGATGCGATTTCAATAAAAGCTTTCGCCAAGCAGCAAGCAGCGCGATAGAAAATAGAGAACCAAATAAAACTATTCCTCTGGAATATCGAAAAGACTCCGGTAGCAGTGAATAAACAGATAATAATACGACTGCCGAAAGAATGGTAGATCGAAAAAAATGACGCCATCGAAAGGGTTTTTTCTGCAAACCCAGTAGTAGCGCCACCAAAAAAAATAATAGTGCGATGAGTGTTGTTTGCAGCTTCAGATCGGCCGGATAGATCACTTCGGGGCGGATGTTGGTAGACCAGAAATAACGGACCCCATAAAAAGTAAAAAGGATCAAAAACCAATCCAATGCCGGTATACCGATCTGTTGGACCGCTCGACGCAAAAACGAAAGCATCGCACGTAAACCAATCGCCACCTGTATACCGACGCTGAACAATCCGCCATGTAATTTATGCTTACGCACAAAACGACTCATGGCACCATAAAAAAGTTTAACGTAGCGAAAACTTTGCTTTTGTGTACTCTCCCCCTTGAAGTGAAGGATGGTTGATCCGGCATAATAATAGTTAATAAACCCTGCTTGCTGGATCCGGTAGCTCAGGTCAATATCTTCACCATACATGAAAAAATCTTCGTCAAATGATCCGACCTCCTCTAATACGGAACGACGCACCATGAAATAGGCGCCTGAAACGACATCGATCGGGTGATTCGAGTCGGGTGATAAATGTCCCAAATGATATTTTGCGAAACGGGACGACTGCGGAAAAAGAGAAGACAGTCCGATGATCTTATAAAAAGCGGTTGCCGGATCTGGAAAGGCTCGCTTCGATTCGCGTAGGAACCGACAACTGCCATCGATCATTCGTATGCCCAGTGCGCCGGAAGTTGGCTTGTCTTCTAAAAATTTGATCGATCCGTGTAGGCTATCCTCCGAAAGCAGCGTGTCCGGATTCAAAAAAAGAACATAGTCCCCTTGACTTTGTCGATATCCCAAATTAGAGGCCTTGGCAAAGCCCAGGTTTTGATCGGATTCGATAAAGCGGACTTCTGGAAACCGAGGCGTCAGCCACTCCACCGATCCATCGCCGGAGGCATTATCCACCACGATCACCTCCACCGACATACCAACTGAAGCCTTCCGAACAGACAATAAACACTGTTCCAGAAAGTGAGGCACCCGGTAATTAACCAATATGATAGAAAGAAGCGGCATGATCGAAAGACCGAAGTAAATTCATTTAGTCCCCTCCGCAAAATTCAAAGCACAAACAAGGTTGCTGAAGAGATATCTTTGCTCATGCTCCAATCTACCCTGATCGAGGCCGCTCAAGCCGGGGCCGCAGAGATCCTTCGGTATTTCCATGGTGAGTTCCGGATCGATAATAAAGAAGGTGTAAATAATTTAGTGACAGAGGCCGACCATGCCTCCGAAAAGGCTATTCTGGCCGTCATTCGATCTGCCTACCCCAACCACATGATCCTGGCTGAAGAGTCGGGTTCCACCGATCGAACCGATGAATTCAAGTGGATCGTCGACCCCATCGACGGCACGGTGAATTTCGCACACGGCATTCCCCTTAACGCCGTCTCTATCGGGATAGAAAAGAATGGCGAATTGATTATGGGTGTAGTGTATAATCCCCACCTCAAAGAATTGTTCTTTGCCGAAAAAGGAAAGGGGGCCTTTCTGAACGACCGACGCATACAGGTAAGTTCAGAAACAAACGCCGCCAAGGCCTGCCTCGTGACCGGCTTTCCATATGTGTATATCGACCAGCCGAATGGCCCACTCGATGTATTCGCCCGCTTCGTGAAAAAAGGAGTTCCGGTACGACGCATCGGCTCCGCAGCCATCGACCTGTGCTGGGTAGCGGCGGGACGATTCGACGGATTTTATGAACATAAGCTCGAGCCCTGGGATAGTGCCGCCGGCGCACTCATGGTAACAGAAGCGGGCGGAACCATCACCAACCACCAAGGGGAAACCTTCACTATTTACGAAAATCCCGTACTGGCCAGCAACGGACATATACACGACCAGTTAGTAGGCGTACTCAACAACACACATCAACTATGAGTCAGGAAAGAACAGAGATCAGTCAGATCGGCGAATTCGGATTGATCGAACACCTCACAAAAAACATTGAAATCAAGCAAGCATCCTCCATTGTTGGCGTGGGCGATGATGCAGCCGTGATCGATCACTTCGGTAAACAAACCGTGATCTCCACGGATCTCCTCCTTGAGGGCGTACACTTCGATCTAATGTACACCCCCCTCAAACACCTAGGCTACAAGAGTGTGGTGGTGAACCTATCAGATATTTATGCCATGAATGCTACTCCCACCCAGATATTGATGAGCGTAGGATTGAGCAATCGATTCAGTGTGGAAGCTGTTACTGAATTTTACGAAGGGGTATATGCGGCCTGTGAGAAATACGGCGTCGACCTGATCGGCGGAGACACCACCGCCTCTCAAAAAGGATTCATGATCTCGGTCACCGCGATCGGAGAAGTGGCACCCGATAAATACGTGAAAAGAAATACGGCGCAGAAAGGAGACCTGATCTGTGTGAGCGGTGATCTGGGTGGTGCTTATGTGGGGTTGCTTTTCTTGGAGCGTGAAAAGAAGATCTATCTGGAATCCCCGGGCGTACAACCCGACCTGGAAGGAGAATCCTATGTGGTGGGAAGATTACTGAAGCCCGAAGCCCGCAAAGACATCATCGAGTTTCTGGATGATGCCGAGCTACATCCAACATCTATGATGGACATCAGCGACGGACTCAGCTCCGAGATCCTTCATCTCTGTAGACAAAGTCAACTGGGCTGTGTCCTCTACGAAGAAAAAATTCCCATCGCAGAAGCCATGCGCAATGCGGCCTTCAAGTTCGAGATCGACCCGACAGCCTGCGCCCTCAGCGGGGGAGAAGACTACGAATTGCTTTTCACCGTGTCTCAGGCCGATTACGAAAAACTATTACTGAACGAACAGATCAGTGTCGTCGGCTATATGACAGAACCCGAACAAGGAACACACATCCACACAAAAGGTGGCAACAAGCATGTGATCACGGCTCAGGGGTGGAATCATTATAAAAAGTAAATGAGGATTTGTTTCATCGCGATAGGCATTGTGTTTTTTTCACTGTTGTCGTGCACAACATCTCGGTTGCCATTTCGTCCGGATAAGAAATATGAGAGCCGGGAACTGAAAGAAGATCTCCTGATATTGAAGGGCGTTCTGGAAAAACATCACCCGGGATTATATTGGTATCAGTCCGCCAGCGAATGGAATGCACAATGGGAGGCTGCAAATGCCTCCCTCGACAAACCACTAACGGAACCTGAATTCCGAAAAACCTTACGGCCCCTGGTTTCTTCTATACGATGCGGGCACACCAGCATTCGAGCTTCCAAACAATGGCAGAAGTATTCAGATACAGTTCTGGTAGACAAGCTTTTTCCGCTCAGCTTGAAATGCTGGGCCGATACAATGATCGTGCTGGGAAATCTGGATCGGAAAGACTCACAGCTTGTTAGAGGTACGCAGATCAACAGGATCAACGGACGCACACCCAAAGAAATTTATGAGTCCCTTTTCCCATTCCTTTTCGGAGATGGATTCAATGAAACACACAAATACCAGACTCTTAGCGGTTGGGGAACGTTTGGAAATTATTACAGGCAATACCTCGACAGCTCGAACCTGTTAGAAGTTGAGTGGATCGACAGTGCGGGTAATAGGCGAACCGATACTCGCACGCTCTACACACCTGTACGCGACACGAGTAAAAAAACAGCTGGCGTCAAACCGACAAAAAAACAACTCAGAAATCGACGCCTGGAAGGAATACGAAGCCTTCAGATCGATCAGCAGGAAAAACAAGCACTGCTTCGGATCAATAGCTTTGGTCGGAGTGGGCAACTCCGGACATTCTTTCGAAAAGGATTCCGGCTACTGAGAGAAAATGCAATCGAAGACCTGATCATTGATGTGCGGAACAACGGGGGCGGAGACGTTGGCAATTCAACTACACTAACCCGATATCTAACGGATCACCGATTCAGGATAGCTGATAGCCTATACGCTATACGTAGAAATTCCTCTTATGGAAAATACATCAAACACAATATCGCCTTTCAGGCCATGATGCCTCTGCTCACCAAAAAACGCAAGGATGGCCTATATCATTTCGGATATTTTGAACGACATGTTTTTACGCCTAAGAAAAAAGATGGATTTCGTGGTCGTATATACATCCTGACCGGTGGCAATAGTTTCTCCGCCACAACACTTTTTGTGAAAGGAGTGAAGGGGCAAAAAAATGTTACCATCCTCGGAGAAGAAACCGGTGGTGGCGCCTATGGAAACTCAGCCTGGGAAATTCCGGATGTAACGCTGCCCAATACCGGTGTTCGCATGAGACTTCCGCTTTTCCGTATGGTGATGAATAAAGAACTTCCTAACGACGGAAAGGGTATTATTCCGGACATACAAGTGGGTTCGACGATTGAGTCGGTTCGACGTAATTACGATAACAAGATGCTAAAAGCCACTCAGCTCATTCGGGAGAATCGTCGGAAAGGATCATAAATCCATCCGCATCCCGCAGAAAAGGGAATCGTTCCCGAGTTTCGAGCAGAAGAGATGGTTCCAGTATAGTTGAAAACAACTCCTCTCTATTTTCACAGGAATGAAGGATTTCGCCGGTGGGGCCGATGATACAACTATCGCCACTGTGATCGATCTCTTTACCATCCACCCCGATCCGATTTACACCGATCACATAGCACTGATTTTCGATGGCACGAGCGCGTAAAAGTGTTTTCCAGGCCTCCGCTCTTCGTGCCGGCCAGTTGGCCACATAAATAAGAACATCATATTCAGGCTGAAAGTTTCCATCTTCATCATAGGTGGATCGCTGACGGGCCCATACCGGAAAACGCAGATCATAACAGATCTGAAGATTGATGCGCCAGCCATTTACGGAAGCGATCAGTCTTTTTTGACCCGGTGAATATTTTTCATCCTCTCCTGCATACGCGAATAGATGTCTCTTGTCGTATTGTCCAATTTCTCCGTTCGGTAACACCCACAAAAGACGATTGAAATATTTATCGCCCTCTTTGATCATCAGGCTTCCTACCAGAATAGTCTTTTTATCGGCCGCTACCCGCTTCATCCAATGAACAGATTCCCCATCCATGGTTTCCGCATAGCTGATCGGGTCCATCGAAAATCCGGTCGAAAACATTTCCGGGAGAATGGTCAAATATGTTTTTGGAGGGAGATCTGTCAGAAGACCCTCTATGTACTCGAGATTCTGCTTCGGGTTTTCCCAAAACAATTTTGTTTGAAGAAGGGCGATCGGAAGGGGTTGCATCTACCCGTAAAAATAGGGAATGGCACAAACTAAAACAGCAGCCAATTGGCTGCTGTTCGATGGAATTTCAATGGCAAACTATTTTTTGAGCTTGAGACGAAGCATCAATTCGTGTGCATTCGCTCCGGCATCGAACAAACTTAACGGCGTTCTGTAGATATCGAATGAATAGCCAAGGTTCAATCGCTGCTGGATATTCACGCCCGCAGAAAGAATAGCACTTTGCTTGGCCCGGAAGGAGAGTCCCCACCAGAACAGATCCTTGTGCTCCACTTTCACGCCCCCTTGAATTTCAGTAGGCGCATTCGGCAGGTAGATGACCAAGAAATTCGGAGTGATCTCCGTGC
>CANGZN010000027.1 GCA_947458625.1 Chitinophagaceae bacterium | reverse complement strand
CGTGATTTCAACATCGATCTGAATCTTGATAAAACATTTGACAAGCAGTACTCCGAATTATACAAGGATACAACCGGCTCTTCCGGACTGGCTAGATTGAATCCGTATGCGATGGGCTCCTTCAATGTGAGTTACATATCTTTTCAAACTCTGTTCGATCCATTCGATCCCAATCAGGTTTCACAGACCTTCAAAAAGTTTGAGGCGAACCGCCGTTTGATCTCCGGTAAATTGGCAACATCGAATCCCTATCAATCGGGTGTGGATGCAGACGGCTATTCAAAGGGGTATGGACGGTATGCGCAGGATGTGGTGATCCCGGCATTCATCGCAGCGTATACGGATAAGGATCCGCTGAGTATCAAATCGGTCCGTAACAGCAATCCAGGAATACGATCAAATCCATTCTCCAGCATTCTGCCCTTACCGAACTGGAAAGTGACGTACAATGGCCTAACCCGCATCGCTGGGCTGGATAAGATCTTTACGAATTTCTCCATCCGCCACGGATATCGAAGCTCGCTTAGCATGAACAGCTTCAATACTGCATTGCTGTTTGCGGATCCGCTTCGGGTGGGATATCCTTCATTCCGTGATACGCTGACAGGAAACTTCGTGCCTTATTTCCTGGTGCCCAATATCACGATACAGGAGGCCTTCGAGCCCCTGATCGAGCTGGATATGACGTTCACGAACCAGATATCGACTCGTTTCGAGTGGAGAAAGAGCCGGCAATTGAGTCTCAGTTTGATCGATTATCAATTGGCGGAAAATCAGAGTACGGAATATACGTTTGCTTTCAACTGGCGCAAGAAAGGTTTGCCTTTCTTCCAGAATCTCAAGATCGGCAAGAATGGAATGAAGTTGGACAATGACGTGACCATCCGAATGGATTTCAGTTTGCGTGACGATGCGACTTCAAACAGTAAGCTTGATCAGGGAACTTCTTTCGGAACAGGTGGCCAGCGGGTGATCCGCCTGGCACCATCGATCGATTATGTGTTGAATAATCGGGTGAATCTGAAGCTATATTTCGAGCAGAACAGAAACATTCCCAAGATCAGTAGTTCATTCCCAATAACGAACACGCGAGGTGGCGTACAGATCAGGATCTCCCTGGCGCAATAAAAAACCCCTCCGGGGAGGGGTTCACTTGTTCATGCCGTAATTTATTTGGGCCGATTCGCGGCCGTTGCATCCGTTGTTTTTTTGAAGAGCATTACATATCCGTTCAAGTCGCGTTTTTGTTTTTTGTTCACTTGTACGGGGCGCATCATGTGATATTCGGAAAATGGAGGGATGTAAGAGAAAGCGATGATATTTCCGTCCACATCACCCCATCTCTTTTGTTGGAATGCGACTTGTTTTTCTTTCCAGTCGTACATGCGTACTTCATAAAGACGAGAGGATTGCTCCCCAATAAAAACAAACTGATAGTAGGTTCCTTGGGTCAATGGCAATACGATGGGGATCTCGTACTCGCTTTCCATTTGTAAGGGCGTCTCTTTTACCAGTTGGAATCCGTCGTTAGCATACAGGGTTTTTAGGCTGTCGACTTGTTGACGGATCGACTGTGTAGTGTTGGATTGGCTCCAAACTGGGGTTGTCAGGGTGCCGCAGAGGGCAAAGGCGATCAATAGGTTTTTCATGGTAGGAATGGATATAGCATAAAAGTAGGTCTGCTCGATGTCATTATTTCGATTAGACTCCTTAAATCGATCCCTAAAGCCCTGTTTATCGGAAAACTACGAGGGAAGTTTCGTGGTTTCAGTCCCTTCGAAAGTGGATCGAGGATCCTTGCTGGGTACAGGTGATCGTCAGGTCGTTGATGCAAACATGTGAAGGGAGTCCTGCGCAATAAAATATGACAGAAGCGATATCCTGGGCACTCAGTGGGGTGAAGCCATCATAGACCTTCTTGGCTGTCTCTGCATCACCCTTGAAACGGACGAGTGAAAACTCAGTTTCAGCAGCACCGGGGTGGATGGAGGTGACTTTGATGCCGTGCCGAAGCAGATCGATTCGCATGGCCTTACTGATCGCATCTACAGCGAATTTGGTTGCGCAATAGACATTCCCCTTTTCATAAACCTCTTTTCCGGCGATCGATCCGATATTCAGAATATGTCCTTTTTTATTAGCCGACATTTTTTTAGCAACCGCTTGGGCGACGTAGAGAAAACCTTTTACGTTGGTGTCGATCATGGTGTTCCAGTCGCTGAGGTCTGCTTCCTCAAAATAATCCCGACCGAGGGCCAGTCCTGCATTGTTCACCAGCACATCGATCTTGCTCCACTCGGCCGGCAGGTTGTTGATGGCAGTGGTGATCGCCTGTTGATCGCGTACATCCGCAGCAATCAGGTGGGGGTATGTTCCGAATTCATCTTTTAACTGATCGGCTAGTGCTTTCAATCGTTCAGCTCTTCTTGCGAGTAGGATGAGTCGATCGCCGTTGGCGGCAAATTGTTCAGCACAGGCTTTGCCAAATCCGGCACTGGCGCCGGTGATGAAAATGGTTCTATTCATGATTTACCTTATCGGATCAGGGTTACAGTTCCTTTGTCAAAATAGCTTCTGCCGTCATAGTCTTCTGCGCTGACCACCCAAACGAATACGGCTGATCCTTGCGGCTGTCCTTTGTAGATGCCATTCCATCCATCCCGATCTCTGTTTGTGGTGAAGACGACCTCGCCCCAACGATTATAGATCGTGAAATAATGGATCTTTCGGATGCCGACACTGATCGGTCTGGCCAGATCATTGAGTCCATCGCCGTTCGGTGTAAACGCTGTAGGCACAAATATGCTCACCGGTGTTCTGTATACGCGAACGGTCATGTAGGCAGAGTCGGCACAGCCGGCTGCATCTCGAACGACCAATTTATATCGTACGCTGTCGATGTTTGAGCCATAGATACCGATGGGGTTGGCGATGTTCGTATTGTTCAGGCCGATGGCTGGCGACCAGGTGTAACTGACTCCTCCACTGCCGTTCAATTGCAATGGTTGTCCGACGATCACAATAGTATCACGTCCGGCATTGGCGCGGATCCGGGGCTGTACAGTAACCAACGCGGAGTCGATGCCTGGCTTAGGACAACCCAGTGTATCGAATACGATCAGTTTATACATGGTGGTCCGAGGTGGAGTTGCCAGCGGGTTCAAGCGAGTGGGGTCGTTCAGGTAGGCGGTCGGATTCCATTGAAAAGAACTTCCTGTGATCTGTCCCTGAAGTTGTCCGGATGTATTGAAGCAAAGTGTCAGGTCATTACCTGCATTCGCCTGGGGGTAAGGCACCGTTCGGATCCGGATGGTCTGAATGTCTCTGCAGGTTCCGATACTGCCGATTACTTGATAGGTGGTGAGCGGTGCCAGTGGGGTGGCAATGGGATTCGGGATGTTTGTGTTATTAAGTCCGATTGGCGGCGACCAGCTGTAAGCGGTTGCGTTGCCGCTGGCTAGTAATTGGATCGCATCGCCTCTGCAGATCGTTGAATCGGGGTTCAAGCTGAGTTGAACGCCCTGTGTAACACGTACTCGGATGGAGTCTCGATTGGTGCAACCATTCTCCGTCAGGTTCACGTAATACCAAGTGGTATTGGTTGGATAGACGCGCGGATTGGGTGAGTTGGGGTTGATGATATTGATATTGGGTTGCCAATTGAAAATGCCTGTTCCGTTGGCTTGCAATTGCAATGTGTCGGGCACACAGATCAAGGTGTCCCGAAAGGGCAGACTCAATATCGGTTTATCGAGCACAATGAAATTCACTTGTGCGGTATCCTTACAGCCTTTTGAGTTGGTGACGACCAGTGTAGCGGTACGCGGACCGGGAGAGGGGAAGGTCCATTGAGGATTTTGATTTCGCGATGTATCTGCCAGGGTGGATTGGTCACCGAAATTCCAAGACCAGCTGTCTACCACACCGTACCGAGTGCTCGTGGTGTCTGTGAATTGATAGGGTGTCGTGTAACAACTGCCATTCACGAGAAAGCCGGGGAAGAAGCCAGGGTATACACGAACAATTAGATTAGCTGTATCGGCACAGAGTCCGCCTGGAAGTGATATCCGCAGTTTCGCGATGAAGGTGCCCGTATCTGTGTAGGTGTGCGTGGGTGCGGCCAAACGAGAGGTATCGGCAAGGCCTAGTTGCGGTTGGCCGAACGACCAGACAAACTCAGCATTCGACGGATTGGTAGCTTCATTGTTGAAGGTCACCGTAAAACCGTCGCAGGTAGTTGGGCGGGGGGATAGTTGTGCGCTGAGTGGATTGCAGTCGCCGACCCGTATATGCAGTTCTTTACGGGTGGTGCCGATCAATGTTCCCTGTCGGTATTCACGCACGCAAACAGAAACAACGTATTCACCTGTCAGCGAGGGGGCCGTTCCACTGATCAGCCCGGTACGTGAATTGATCGTGACAACAGGCCCAAGCGGGAAAGCGCCAGAGAAGGCAAATGAATAGGGAACAGAGGCGTATGGCGGATTGGCTGCCGTGGGAGGTGAGTTATTGGTCTGGTCGCCACCCTGGATCGCATCACAAAGGTCATAGGCTAGACTGTCTCCGTTGATATCTGAAGCCTGAAAAGAGTATTCAAAATAATTATTTGCACAAACGATGGCCGTATCGTTCACTAAAAACTGTGGACTGCTGTTTGTTTCAGCTCCGGCTAACACATTGGTTCCGGGAATCTGAATGGAAAACGTATTTCCAACCGATCCGGAACTTTGAATGTTATTGATCCCTGCGATCCGACAGCAGCGTTGGTAGGCGAATATGTAACCAGAGGCGGAAGGGGCCAATTCGATCACAGGCAAATCATAGACAACGATCGTGTAATAGCATCCGCTTTGGTCGCCTGTTATACAAGGTTCGTCTGCTGCTTTCCCCAAGTTGTATTGGCTGGTGATAGGTACACTTACATTTTGAATAAATTGATTATTCGCTGCATTGAAGATGCTGAAGTTGATCGGATTCGAAAGCTGACCGGTGGAAGGATTGCAGATCATATAAACGGTCAGCGTAACTCTATATCGGAGGTTGGTGCCTTGTCCGGGTCCGAGATATTGATAGGAAAAAAAGCCTCCCTTGATGTGAGCTGCTTCGGCAAACATCAACGTAAGAGAAAGTAAAAAAGTAAGGAGTAGTTTTTTCATGGATGCCGGACCAACGGTTTGGTTGGATAAGCGTCTGTAAAATTATGCATTTTGGTTTCTACCACGACTGACTAAGCCCCAGGCCCATAGTCCAACATAGAACGCCAGTGCCAGCTTGGAAAGTAGGTCGCCAAATCGGGCATAGAAAGTGCTGCTTGTTGTCTGAACCGGAATCGATCGTCGAATGCAGGCGGCGGTGTTATAGGGTTGAGGGTCGATCCATTTTCCCTGCGGACTGATGAATCCGCTAATGCCGGTATTCGCGCTGCGGGCCACCCAGCGTCTGTTCTCTATGGCTCTCAGTGCGGCATACAGGGCATGTTGCTTGTGTCCGGGAGTATTTTGCCACCAGCCATCGTTGGTGACGATGGTCAGCAGGTTTGCGCCTTCGTTGAAGTAGCGGCTGAGGTGCTCTCCGTAAATACTCTCATAGCAGATCGCCGGTGCCAGGCGGAATCCGTTTGTTGTAGACAAGACGGTGCGCTCGCCCTGGGGTGTATATCCGCCCGCTGTTCCACCGAATTCCTCGAACCAAGCGGAAAGTATCTGCAGAAAACCTGGCAGCGTTTCTACTCCCGGGACCAACTTTGACTTGTGGTAGAATGCACCAGCTCCGTTGCTGTCGAGCACAGCCGCTCCATTATAGGATTCAACGAAGAGCGGTTTCACCTCACCCGGCACTCGCAGCCAATCAGGTGCCGGGATGCTGTTCGGTGATTTTTCCGATGTGATCCCGTAACTCTCCACGCCTGTGAAAAGTGTAAGTCTTGGATAACGACGCAAAAATGTCCATAGTGAGTCGTAGAGTTGTCCTCGTCCAGTTAAATCTTTTTCTCCGATACCACCGCTTCGGTAGAGGGCCGTTTCCGGCCAGATCAACAGCGCTGTATTTTCCGTTATGTTCTCTTCGCTCTGACGGATCAGGTTTTGTAGCTGTATGTCGAAGGAAGTATAACTACTGACCTTTTCATAGGGATCTATGTTGGGTTGCAAGACAGCCACTTCCAGCTCCGTATCGGATTGATCGGGAAGGTTGTTTCCGATCCACTGTGAGATCCCAATGGGTATTGCCAATACGGCCAAGGCGATCCACCTGTAGGGGAAGATTTTTTGTGTTTCCGGATTTTTGTGTTGATGCCATTGCAGGAACAGGAGGATGTTCACGGCTAAGATCCATAAGGTTCCACCGCTGGTGCCGGTATATTCATACCATTGGATCCATCCGGTTTGGGAAGCCAGTCCGTTACCTAAGGTGAGCCAGGGCCAACTGAGTCCCCAGTCTTGCAGGTGAATATATTCGAATGCCATCCAACCTGTCACTAATGCCAATGAACCGATCCCCAATCCCTTTCTCTTTTTGATGAACCGATACCCGAGCCAGGGCAAACACATTAGGAGGCTATTGGCAACGATGGCTGATACAGCCCCGGGTACACTGGCATACCAGATCCACCAGGTGGTCGATCCGTTCCAGACAAGCATATGCAAAAACAGAAGCGAAAAAAATATTCCGTTGGAGCGAACCGTTTTCTCCACCCAAAGCAAGGGAATCCACGCGATGAATAATAGCGGCGTATAGGGAAGTGGTGGCCAGGCGACGGACAATAACGTACCGCCCAGCAAGGCAAACAGGAATGGCAGAAAACGATTCAAATCAGTTGAGTTGGAAGAGAGGGTAATATTGGCGAAATTAACATTCCCTAAGCATGGAGGCGCTTAGCTTTATCTTAAAATATAGTTACATGAAGCCATATATCAAAACCGCGGTCATCTGTTTGACTGCCTTGATCGGTATCCTGATCTTAGCAGGGGCCTATAAATATAAGTTTCAGGCGCAGGAGACGATCTCGGTCACCGGTTTGGCCGAGCGGGATTTTATCAGTGATCAAATTGTGTGGAGTGGGAACTATAGTCGCAAGATGATGGATCTGAAAGCGGCGTATGCACAATTGAAATCTGATGAGCAAACCATTCGGAACTATTTGCTGGGAAAAGGGGTGAAGGAAACTGAGCTTGTATTTTCCGCCGTGGGTATCGAGAAAGAGTTTAATACCCGGTACGATGGAGAAGGGCGTCAGTTGGGAACGGATTTCACCGGGTATAAATTGACCCAAAACGTTACGGTCGATTCCCGCGAAATTGAAAAGGTAGATAAGATCTCCCGTGAAGCAACCGAACTGATTGAGTCTGGGATCGAATTCAATTCGTCCAGTCCGTCCTATTATTATTCCAAATTATCCGAATTGAAAATCGATCTATTGGCCAAAGCCAGCGCCGATGCGAAGGACCGTGCAGAGACCATCGCAAAGAATTCCGGTAGCGATCTGGGTAAAATAAAGAAGGCCACGATGGGGGTATTTCAGATCACCGGACAGAATAGCAATGAAGATTACTCCTACGGAGGTGCATTCAATACCAGTTCCAAAGGTAAAACGGCCTCGATCACGATCCGGGTCGACTATGCAGTCGATTAACGGCGGCTGTAGTTCGGGGCTTCTTTCGTAATGTCGATGTCATGTGCATGACTCTCGCGCATCCCGGCATTGGTGATCTTCACAAACTTGGCTTGTTGCAAGGCAATAATGTTTTTTGCTCCGCAGTAACCCATGCCGGCACGTAATCCGCCGACAAACTGATATACTACTTCCCGTAGCATGCCTTTGTAAGCAACACGTCCCTCGATCCCTTCGGGTACATATTTTTTTGCGTCCGATTCGCCATCCTGAAAATAGCGGTCGCTGCTCCCAGTGGCCATGGCGCCCAGAGAGCCCATGCCTCTATACTCCTTGAATTTTCTTCCTTCGTAGATGATGGTTTCACCCGGACTTTCCTCCGTACCGGCAAAAATGCTGCCCATCATTACGGCATTGGCACCGGCGGCAATGGCTTTTACCATATCACCTGTATAGCGGATACCACCATCGGCGATCAAGGTGGTGCGAGATTTTTTCAAGGCTGCGGCTGCTTCCATGACGGCTGTCATTTGCGGCATACCGGCACCGGCCACGATCCGCGTGGTGCAGATAGAGCCCGGACCGATTCCTACCTTGACCGCATCTGCGCCCGCATCGGCCAACGCCTTCGCTCCGGCTGCGGTGCCCACATTGCCGGCGATAACTTCTATCTTCTTGAAATTTTTCTTTATGCTTTTCAAGGCATCGATCACGCCCTTACTATGTCCATGCGCACTATCGAGTGCGATAACATCCACGCCAACATGCTGTAAAGCCGCTACCCGATCCAAAATGTCTTTTGTGATACCGACACCAGCGCCAACAAGCAGTCGGCCGAATTCATCTTTCACGCCATGCGGATGACTTTTTAATTTTAATATATCGCTGTAAGTGAAAAGTCCGACTAATTTCCCTTGCTTATTGATGATCGGTAATTTTTCAACCTTAGTTTTTTTAAATAACTGTTCTGCCTTACGGAGATCGGTGCCTTCAGGGGCTGTGTACAAATTCTCCTTGGTCATCACTTCACTTACTTTTCGTTTCATGTCCACTTCAAACCGAAGGTCACGGTTCGTAAGAATGCCCACTAGCTTTCCTTGCTTATCAATAATGGGGATACCACCGATCCGATTTTCTCTCATCAGCCGGAGGGCATCTCCGATGCTGGCGTTGGCTTCCAATGTAACCGGATCGATGATCAGTCCGCTCTCGCTTCTTTTTACTTTTCGAACATGCTCGGCCTGTTTTTCTATAGACATGTTCTTATGGAGAATGCCGATTCCACCTTCCCTGGCCAATGCAGTAGCCAATGCCGCTTCAGTCACGGTATCCATGGCTGCTGACAGCAAGGGTATGTTCAGGGTGATATTTGGGGTAAGTCGGCTGCGGATATCCACTTCACGGGGAAGTACTTCACTGTAGCCGGGCATCAATAACACATCATCGAAGGTGAGTCCTTCGAGTGCGATCTTATCCGATAAAAGCTGGGGAGATTTTTTGGTTGCCATGGGCAAAGATAACTTTTTGCCCATCACACTTCCAAAATCTAGCGAATCAGGGTGACGGTACCCTTACGAGAAACAGACTGACCGCTACCCGGAACATTGTAGGTGAGCATCCACACATAGACGCCCCCGGGTTGTTCGCGACCATTCCAACGCCCATCCCATTTTTCCTGCCAATTGCGGGAGTGGAACATCCGTTGCCCCCAGCGATTGAATACCTGAAATTGGTAGTTGTCGGCTTTTAGGGCATTGTGCGGGCCAAAACGATCGTTTCGTCCGTCGTTATTCGGCGTGAATCCGGAGGGCACTTCAATGAGGCAAAAATTCAAGACGGTCAGCGTTTTTCGAAGACTGTCACTACAGTTGAGGATCGAATTGAAGGCCGCGAGTTTTACGGTGTAATAGGCCTCTCTGCCATTATTGGGCCATTGAACCGGAGGTGGATCTTTCAAGATGCTACCTCCAAATACATCGAATTGCCATTTCCAGGAAGTCACGGTGCCACTGGAGGTGTTTTTGATCACAAGTGGGTCTTCCGGACAGATCACCGAAGGCATTTCAAAGTTTGCTTTCACTTCGTTATTCAGCATGATTTGTTGTGTGCTGGTGTCGATGCACGTGCCATTTGTGACAGATAGAGAAACTGTATTCTGGCTGGTAGCGGGAAAGATCTGCGTATGCTGTTGGAGTGTGCTTACGGCAGTCCCGTTGATGATCCAGCTCCATGCATTCACCTGATTGGCGCCATTGTGAATGAATCGTAGTGTGTCACGTTGACAACCCAATCGTTCTGTGTAGCTAAAGTCGGCATTGACAGTATCAGCGGTGGTGAAATTCAGTTGTTGATCAGGTGTTTCCTGTCCGCATTCATCGATCAACACGGATCCGTCACTTCCTGGCCGCAACGAAAGCGTGTATGTGCCGCGAGTATAGATGGGCGCGGCGAATCGGACCACTACATACTCGGTTTTACCTTGAATGCAATTGCCGCCGGCAGCTGTTACATTCACGGGGGTTGGTCCGGTTACAATGAAATCCGAGCCATTGGCCGCAATGCTGGCACAACTGATCCGCTTGGGAAAGTAAACACGTATTGAATCCGGTTTACACGCCGTTCTCCCGATGGAGTCAGCATAGATAGGCTGTGGCGACTGGTAAGAAAAGGAGACCTGTTCATTCACAGGAATGCTTCTGCTGCAATTGTCGAGCAGCGTATTTGCATCGCTGCCATTTTGGATCACCAGTTGATAATTGCCGTTGGGTAATGCTCCACTCAGGGTGAGTTCCACTTCATCGAAATCAAAGGAAAAGTTGCAGGAGTCGGGTTGGGCTGAGATCACCGTCTGTACGGCAGGTTGTATGCGAAACTCTGTTCCGTTTGCCGTGAGACTTCGACAACTGACTTTCTTATTCAGCTTGACCCGAATTTTTGTTCCGTCACAATCTGCTTTCGCATTCAGTAGATGTGGTTCAGTCGGGTCGGTAATCACGCCCGTTCCTCCATTGAAGGATAGCGTGTATCCGCTTTGTGTATTGGTGAAGTGGCTCACCAGCAGAAGGTATTCACGGCCCTGAATGATATTGGGCATGGCGGCGAAAGTGGGTGCGTTGGCAGCGGGGTCGGAACCACATTGTATCCCATTGATGCCTGCGGCAGAGGCGCCGGTGGGGCCATATGTGCCCGACCAATTGCCCGTTACAACAAGGCTGTTCACGGTGAAAATGTCATTCGGGTTTCGGCCGGTGATGTCATAAAGTTGCCAATCATAATCTTCATTGGCGGCGAGTGGTGTAATAACAAAACCCAGCGTACCCGAAACAAAACAGGTGAATCGATAAAAAAACGGATTCCGATTCTCGTAGGTGGCACCTCCACCAGAACAACCGGGAACAAATAAGCTGTTGGTGGCGCAAAGGGGCACACTGTTCTGTGTGAAAGTGTTTGTACCGCAAACGGGAAAAGCGGTGGAGGGAGTTTGCCCCAGTGTCGTACAAGCTTGTGACCAAGCATTATCAGCATGAAAGACAAGTCCGAGCAACGCAAAAAGTCCAATAAGGAATCGGGAGGAAAGTTGATCGGATCTCACAGCCTAGCTTGAAATTTTTTGCCCGGCAAAGATACGACCACCCCCTTCATTTCTAATTGCAAGAGACAACTGCTCAGCTGTGCGGCAGATAGGTTCAATTTCCACCCGATCTGATCCTGGTGCAGGGCCTCGTCTTGCTTAAGCAGCGTTACAATTTTGTCCTCCGTCTCTGTTAACTCCGTGAACAGGGAGAGGGTCGCCTGTTTTCGCGGGGCTGGTTGTTCGCCCCATCCCAGGTGTGTAAGCATGTCTTGCGTGCTGATGAATAGTTCAGATTGATGCTGGCGGATCAGCTTCAAACAACCTCTGCTTTTTTCATCCTGCATTCTTCCGGGAAGGGCGAATACATCTCGATTGTATTGGTTGGCCAATGAGGCGGTGATCAGGCTTCCGCCTTTTTCACCCGATTCGATCACGAGGGTTGCATCCGCCATGCCGGCAACGATCCGGTTGCGAGCCGGAAAATGATAACGATCCGGTTCGGTGCCGTGCACGAATTCAGTCAGCAATCCCCCGGTCCGTTCTATTTCTGCAGCAAGTTTTCCATGTTGGGAGGGATAAATGCGGTCCAATCCGTGTGCCAGTACACCGATCGTTTTTAACTGATGTTTTAACGCCGTGCGGTGGGCAATCGCGTCAACGCCCATGGCTAGTCCACTTAGTATGCTGATGTTATTTCCACTCAGTTCCTCCACGATCCGTTCTGTCCACATACGTCCGTTTTCTGTGGGCTGACGGGTGCCGATGATCGCCAGCATTTGTTGTTCATTCAGGTCGGCTTCACCGGCGAGGTACAAGAGTACTGGCGGATCGTAACAGTGCAGTAACCGTTTCGGATAGTTGGGGTCACTTATTGGAATGGCTTTGATCTTTCTTTTTTCTATGAATCGCAGTTCGGATTCGGCACGGGAGAAATTTCTGAATCCTAGAATGGAGCTTGCTCGCTCTGGTCCGATGCCTTCGATTGATTGAAGTTGATTTCTTCTTGCCCGAAAGATCTCCTCGGGTTCAAAGTGTTGTAAAAGTATTCGAGCCTGAACCGGACCGATCTGTGGAACCAGTGTGAGGGCGATCAGGGAAAGTAATGGGTCGGACACCCGGCAAAACTATTCGGAACGGGTAGTGGGATCCGAATCAATGGCGTAGGATTTTCATCTCGCTTCGCCTGTTTTTTGCTCGTCCCTCAGCGGTGTTATTATCGGCAATGGGGCGTGTGGCGCCATATCCTTTTGATTGCAGTTGTGCAGGTAGTATACCTTGGTCGGTGAGAAATTTTGTCACGGCTTCTGCTCGACGTTTACTGAGGGAAAGATTATCACTTGCGGCGCCTTGATTGTCGGTATGACCACTGATCTCGATGATCAGTTTCTGATTTTCTCTAAGGAGTTCAGCCAGATTGATGAGTTCAGCTCTTGAGCTGTCCGACAATTCGGCGCGGTTGGTTCGGAAATAAACATGTTTTAAAACTATGGCCGTGTCGGTTGAAAAAGGTTGCAAAGCCACATCGATCGAACGGGGTTTCACGTCGATGTTTTTTTTCAATTCGAACGTTTCGCTATAGAAAAAATAGCCGGGATGTCGGACCGAGAGCAGGTAATTCATCCCCGCCGGTAAGGTTACGAGGTAGTTGCCTTCTTTATCAGCCTGCACTTGGGTGATCTCTTTTCCGCTCTCGGCTTCCCGTAGATTCAATTGGGCGGCAATCGGGTTATTATCGGTTCGGTCCGTGATCTTCCCTTTCACCCAATAGGTAGGCGTAGAGCGTGCGTGAGCAGGTAATCCGAATTGATAGAGGTCCATGTCGCCGTGTGAATCGCTTCGATTGCTTGCATAGTAGGCAGTGATGCCATCTGCGGCAATGATCAGGCTTCCCTCCCGGTCGATCGTATTGATGGGGTATCCCAGATTTTCCGGTGCAGACCAAGTGCCGTCTGCTTGCTTTCTCGAAAGGAAGAGGTCGTCGTTTCCGTAACCGGGCCAACTGGGGCTGGTAAAATAAAGTGTCTGGTTATCGGCATGTAGAAAAGGACATTGTTCATCGCCGGAGGTATTGATTGTTGGTCCGAGATTGATCGGATCATCCCATCTGCCATTATTGAGTAGGTGGGATACGTAGATATCACTGCCACCATAGCCGCCGGGTCTTCTGCTTACGAAATAAAGGGAACGTTTATCCGGACTGAGACAGGGCTGTGTCTCCCATTGGTCTGTGTTGATCCGTCCGCCCAGATTTTTACCCGGTGTCCAGCCCGACGGTGTTCGGTACGATATGTACAGATCGCATCCTCCGTATCCATCCGCGCGTGAGCAGGCCGTGAATACCATCCATTCGCCGTCTTGTGAGATGTGCATGGCTCCTTCATTGGTAGGGGTGTTCACCTCACCGGGAAGTGGTTTGGATGATTGCCATTGTCCGTTACTATCGAGTTCCGTGGCAAAGAAATCTTCATTTCGTCCGCCTCGGTTTCGGGTGAATGCCAGTTGTTTTCCGTCGATCGTTAAAGAGGGAAGGTATTCGGCGTCTGTACTGTTTACTAGTGCCCCCAGATTGCGCGGCTCAAAACGATAGGTAGTGTCTTTTATTTTTGATTGGTATTCAACGGCAAAAAGAAAGCGGGTTCTTTTTTTCTCCAGGTATTTTTTTACGGTGATCAATTCGGCATAGGGCGTGCGTAGGAGGGAGTCTGTCAGTGTTAACGCGGATTCAAAAGCACCGGTTCCAGCTAACTCCTCGGCGAATACCGGAAGAAAGGGTTGCATCACGGAGGCATCGATGGATCGAGCTTTCTGAAAAGCCCGCACGGCTTGTTCGTGTTGTTTGCGTTCGGCATAACCAAGGCCCAATCCGGCGTGGGTTTTTGCCTGATTAGAATCGAGGGTGATGGACTCACGGAACAAGGCGATGGCCTGCATGGTTTCACCTTCTTCCAACCGGATGAATCCTTGCTCAGTTAATTGTTGTGCTTTTTTGATCGTATTTCTGGATTGCGCAACGGCACATCCACTGATGAGCAAGAGCAGGGGGATCAACTTGATTGAGAACTGGCGCAACATGTTTCGAATCTACCGGATTTAACGGCTTGGTCGGATGGAAAACTGTTAATTCTAGGGGACGTTCAAAAACTTATGCATTTGTAGTGTAGCTCTCCACCGGGGATGGGATTTTACATAGTCGACGAGGAGCGGGATCATTTCTTCCGATCGGTCCCATTCCGGTTGGAGGTACAGCGCACAAGAGGAGGAGACACCTTGCGCGTATTGTTCGGCCCAGGTAAGATCGCTTTTGTGAAATACGACCACTTTCAGTTCGTCCACAAGAGGCAATATTTCGTTCAGGGGGGCTTTGAATTTTTTGGGAGATAGGCAGATCCAGTCCCATGTGCCTGTCAACGGATGTGCACCGGAGGTCTCCAAGTGTGTTCTGTATCCGGCAGCCTTCAGTTTCTCCGTGAACAGCGTCAGATCGTGCATCAGCGGTTCACCACCGGTAATGACGACTATTTCCGTCGGGGTTTGTTGAACGAACCTGATCAGTTCGTCGATCGACATGTCGGGGTGTTTGGATCGGTCCCAGCTCTCTTTTACATCACACCATACGCAGCCCACATCACAGCCCGCCAGTCGAATGAAATAGGCAGCTTTCCCTTGGTGCAGACCTTCCCCCTGCAGGGTGTAAAAATGCTCCATTACGGGGAGAGTATGCGTATCGGACATGATCAAAGGTCTTTCTGCAAGCAAGCTTGCAGGGTGTTTTGCAAAAGGGCGGCGATGGTCATCGGACCCACACCACCCGGAACCGGTGTGATCCAGCTGCACAAAGGAGCTACGGATGAGAAGTCAACATCTCCTTTAAGTTCAAATCCCGATTTTTTTGAGGGGTTTTCTACCCGTGTGATGCCTACATCGATCACGATCGCACCGGGTTTGATCATATCGGCTTTGACGAACTCAGGTTGCCCCAATGCCGCTACCACAATGTCGGCGCGACGAATATGTTCGGCCAGATTCTTGGTTTTGGAATGACAAAGTGTAACCGTACAATTACCGACCTCTCCGGGCTGGCTCAGTAATACGCTCATGGGTCGGCCTACGATGTTGCTACGACCAATAACAACGGCTTCCTTACCGGCCGTCTCAACGCCATATTGTTTCAGCAGCAGTATGATTCCATAGGGAGTTGCCGGAATGAATCCGGGTTGACCTTGCATCAATAAACCCTGGTTGACGGGGTGAAAACCATCTACGTCTTTTTTGGGATCGATAGCATGGATAACGGCTGTTTCACGAATCTGCTTGGGTAGCGGAAGTTGTACCAATATTCCGTCTACTTCTGCATCATTATTCAGTGATTCGATCTTCTGCAGTAATTCATGTTCGGCAAGGTCACTTTCATAATGTAGTAAAGTAGAACGGATACCGGCTTCTTCGCAGGCTTTGACTTTGGCACCTACATAGGTGGCGCTGGCTCCGTTATGGCCGATGAGGATCGCCGCCAGATGTGGTTGCTTCTTTCCTTCAGCCAGTCGCTGGGCTACCTGTAAGCGAATTTCATCTCGAATTGCCTGTCCCGCTTTTTTTCCATCCAATAGTTGCATGGCGCAAAGGTAGGTGCCAGTTTTTTTCTCCAACAATATCGTCATAATACACTCATTCTTTTTTGCATCGCCCGTCCGCTCAACACTATTTTGCGCAGATGTATAACGCGCGTTTTTTTCATTTCATTCCGTGTTTGCTGCTAGCCCTGACAGCTGCTCTTTCATCAGAGGGGCAGCCCGGTTATTCAGTGGTGGCTGATCGGTTTTTGTTTCGATCGGCCGACCAGTGTGTAGATTCATCTGCAACTTTCGTCTCTTTACCTAACTGGTTTGCGATACCTGCTGAAACCGGTCAAGCCCAGGTGGGTGTAGTGAATCGATTTGGCATGGCGGGGCTAAATGAGATAGTGATCGGATGGATGCGTCCGCTGGGTAATGGCAGTTTTCGATTGGATGGGTTGACTTCGGGTGATGTGGATTTTCGTCAAGCAACAATACAGGCCGGTATCAGTAAGCGGATCTCCAAATCGTTTTGGCTTGGATCGAGCTTGGGCTTTAGTATGACGAGTGTCAGGGGGTATGGAACCAGGTGGGTGCCGGCAGTATCGGTCGGTGTAGGGGGTAAACTGAGTGAAAAAATCTTTTGGGGCAGTTGCTGGGATAATCCGCAGATAATGTTGACCGCAAAAGGGTTACTTGGATCTCAGCCAGGACGCATTCGCGGGGGCATGGTATATCAATATTCATCTGCAGTGGAATTTTATGTAGGGATGGGCTGGGAGTCGGGCATGGCAACGTCTACCTATTTGCGGGTGGGCTATCGGTTTTCGCCGATTTGGAAACTGGCGCTGGGGTATGGTTGGCAACCGGATCAGATTATTTTATCCGTGCAGCGGTCGGTCCGCAACGGTTACCTGCAAGTGGGTTTTTCACAGGATCCCGTTTTGGGCAGTTCGTTTGCTTTTTCAGTGAGTAGACATCTGAAAGAAAAAAAGTGAAATGAAAACATGGTTTTTATTCTTGCCTTTAGTGTTGTTCACTTCTGTCAGCGCGCAATTGCCTGAAGGAGATGACCACCTGTTGATTGAAGAGGAGATTTCTGAAAAATCGGCGGCTGAGATGGAGGCGCAGTCGTTGCGGCTGGAGCAGTACTTGCGTAGGCCCATGGATCTGAACCGTGCATCATATCAGGAGTTGGAAGAATTGGGTTTATTGAGTGTATTTCAGATCGACGCTTGGATACGTTATCGGACGAGATTCGGTGTGGCGGAGAGTTGGTATGTGTTTCAGGCTGTGCCCGGGTGGACTCAAGCGATCGTTGAGCGCATAAAACCCTATTGCAAGTTGGGCGGGCGGAGACAAGCGTTCAATCGGTTGTTCAGGGGCAGTGCGGATCATTTTTTATTGTCGAGGTTGAGTTGGCGCTCGGTAGGGGTTTCTGTTTCCGGTGCCTTGGGCGGGAATACGCATCGTTTATGGCGGTATAAGGTTCAGACGGAGAGCGGGGTAACTGCTGGAATCTTGATGGAAAATGATGCTGGGGAACGGTTGGGTAAAAAAGGTCCGGATTTTGTGAGCTCTTTTTTGCATTGGAAAAAAGAGGACGGGAGGTTATACTTACTGCTGGGTGATTTTTCAGTTCAGTTCGGACAGGGTTTGACTTGTTGGCAGGGAATGTCATTTGGGATGGGTTCCGATCTGGTGGCGATCAAGCGACAGGGGTTGGCTGTCAGACCTTATCAGTCGGTGGGAGAGAGTCGTTTCATGCGTGGGGTGGCGGTTGGAGCTGTGAACACGGATTGGAGTTGGGATGTTTTTGTATCCCGAAATCCTCAGACGGCAACCGTCTACAAGATGGATGATGGGCGAGTCGGATTTCGTCAGCTCGACGCCTCGGGATACCATCGTACCGATGGAGAGGTCGCCAAGAAAAATGCTGTTGATGAGTTTACAATGGGAGGGAGTCTGAGAAGGGTATATGGGTGGGGGCGTGCCGGACTAAATCTAGCCACCCGCACTTGGAGTATTCCAAAGTTTATCCCATCCGAATCACTCGATTCTATTTGGGATCGCCGTGTATCAAATGCAAGTGTTGATCTTTCATTCACGCGCGGGAGGTTACACGGATTCGGTGAGTGGGCTATAGATGGAAAAGGAAAATTCGCGGCTGTAGGGGGTGCGTTGTTAGTGATCGATCGTCGGATCGATATTTCGCTTCATGCAAGAATGATCGGCAGCGGATTTCAGTCAGTTGATGGAGATGCCCTTCAACGATCTACTTCCGGTGCAGGGGAAAAAGGTTTCTATGCGCAACTGCGGTTTCGAATCAATGACCGTAACAGTTTAGATGTATACACGGACAGGTACCTGATACAGGAGTTTCCCACGAGCTGGCCAACTCAGTTCATGGGGAGCGTGCAAGGTTGGCGATGGCAGTTTCAGCCGGATAAGAAAAATAGGATCTACGTGCGATTTCAATCCGTGCAAAGGGAGCAAGAGGGGTATGCGGATGGGATCATGCGGGGTGTGCAAAGTAGAAATCAATATAACATCCGACTGCATGGCCAATTTTTTATCAGTGAGTCGAGTCGGGTACAAATTCGGTTAGAGAACGTGTTCTTCAGCCATGGAAATAGCTGGCCTAAAAAAGGATTTCTTACTTACTTGGAGTGGGGGTATGGTAGTGCTGCAACGTCTTTTCGGGCAGATCTGCGCCTGATGTGGGTATCCACAGATGGGTGGGATGCCCGGGTATATGCGTATGAACGGGATGTAATGTACAAGGTTGGGTTTCCGGCTTTTTCCGGTACCAAATGGAGGGGCTATGCAAATTTTTCCATTCCGGCCGGGAAGAAAACGATGATCTGGATTCGAATAGCTATTGATAAATTAATTGAATTACAATCAGTTACAGAAAATGACAATCCCATTCGTTCAGAATTGACCTTTCAGATCAGGTATCAATGGGCGCGGGATGGCCGGTAATTTTTATCATCCCTAAACTCTTTGTTAAAAAAAAGACTAAATTGCCGCAGCAACCACTTGACTTCCTCTGTCTTGTATGGAGGATTGCCAATGGGTAGCACATTGGTAATTTTTGATTATCGATGTTCTTGTATACCAAAAAATCAATGTTTATTATGAGAAAAATTGCATCACTGTTCTCGATGCTGGTGCTTTTCACGGCACTTGCCTTCGGTCAGAACCGGATCATCACCGGTACCGTGACAGATGAGACTGGGGCTCCGCTTCCCGG
>CANGZN010000026.1 GCA_947458625.1 Chitinophagaceae bacterium | reverse complement strand
GCACTGTGAACAAGCTTCGTGAGATGAGTCCGCTTTGGGAGATGTTCAAAGAGGGCATCGACCTGAACACCATTGAATGGGCACATCATTAATTGAAAACAGTAATTTTATAAACGAATAATATCCAATAATCATGGCATACAGTGAAAAAGTGATCGACCATTACCAGAACCCCAAGAATGTGGGTACGCTGGACAAGTCAAAGAATACCGTAGGAACCGGTCTCGTAGGTGCACCTGAGTGCGGCGACGTGATGCGTTTGCAGATCGAGGTTGATGAGGCTACCGGCATCATCAAGGATGCCAAGTTCAAGACCTTTGGTTGCGGGTCGGCCATCGCATCTTCCTCTTTGGCTACGGAGTGGCTGAAAGGCAAATCTGTCGATGACGCCGTGAAAATCGATAACATGACCATCGTGGAGGAGCTGAACCTCCCTCCGGTTAAGATTCACTGCTCGGTACTCGCTGAAGACGCGATCAAAGCTGCGATCAACGATTATCGCAAGAAGAATGGTTTGGAGGAATTGAAGTTTGAAGAGAGTGTGATCCACTAATATCAGTCAGTTATGAGTGATACAGTAACAGTTGACGTACAACCACAGAACGCCATCTTCGTTAGCGAGAAAGCTGCCGGTAAGGTGCGTGAGTTGATGCAGGAAGCGGGCGTAGAGAACGACCCTTCTTATTTTCTGCGCGTGGGCGTAGTAGGTGGGGGTTGTTCCGGCTTGAGCTATAAGATGGATTTTGATAATGAGATCGGTCCGACCGATCAGCAGTTCGAGGATAATGGCATCCGTGTGGTGACCGACCTGAAGAGCTTTCTGTATCTGGTGAATACGGTCCTTGAGTTTTCTGACGGACTGAATGGCAAGGGTTTTTACTTTGCCAATCCCAATGCCAGCCGCACCTGTGGTTGCGGGGAAAGTTTCTCGGTGTAATTACTTCTTTCAAGAGTTTGCTGCATTAAAAAAATCCCGCTTTATCGGCGGGATTTTTTTATTGGTTGAGAAGGTTGAGGGGGTTGAGGAAGTTGAGTCGTTAGGGAAATCTCAACTCTCTCAACCCCCTCAACTGTTCTACTCGATTCGTACAGTCCTAACATGTTTCTGCACGCCTCCGCGCACTTCCACCTGATAGATGCCAGCATTGAGTTTCGGCAATGCAAGGGGCAAACTGCGGCTGCCGCCTTCGTGGGTGAGTGATTGTTGATGTACGGTTTGTCCGACTGCGTTTATCACGCGGATCTGGTAGCTGCCTGCTGCGATATTCAGTCCCAGGGTCAGTTCACCTTGGCTGGGGTTGGGATAAACGCGGATCTGTTGGTCAACGGATCCATTCTCCAGGCGGATGATCTTGCTGTAGGTGAGTTTACCGTCGATGTCGACTGCTTTCACGCGGTAGTAATTGGCGCCTAGGTTTAATTGGGCATCGTTAGCCTGGTAGCTGCTGCGGCTGGCGGCATCCACCTGTGTGAGGGCTTGGAACCGACGGCCATCTGCCGACTCCTCAACTTCGTAATGATCCACATTCACCTCATCAGCGATGTTCCAGCTAAGCTGTGCGCGTCCGCTGCGGATGCTGCCGGTGAGGGAGGTGAAGGTGACGGGGAGGGGGGAGCCAACATTTGTTAGCCCAAAATCGGAGAATGAAGTCACTCCGGTGATTGTAAATGTTCTTGCACCGCTTGAGCCTCCAAGGGTCGACGCAGTGCCCACCCGCATCCAATTGGTGGTATTTCTCTTGAAGGCTTGTACTTGACTATTGACATCAAATCCGTTAGGTTTTTGACTAAGGTCCGTATCGTCAAATTGTAAAGTGATATTCGTTGAGGTAGTTGGATTAGTAGATGGGGTTATGCTCCAAGTTCTTTGGATGGCGGAATTTGCATTTGTGTTGAATGGAGCAGGGGCTGAAATGGCATCTGTTACTTTTACGGTCCAGTTGTTCGAACTGGTATTTGCCACCGTAATGGGATTGTAGGTGCTGTTTCCTACGGGGATGAGAACACCGGAGCCATTGTTGATGCCATTCACGGTCAGGGTGCCGGTTCCGGAGGTTTGCACATAGGATGAGACTCCTCCGCCGGTGATCGCTCCTACAGTCAGATTGTAGTTGGCCAGGGCCAGTTTCCCGGCGGTGAGGGTCAAGGTGCCGGCAACTGTGCGCGTCCCATGTAGGGAAACGGTTGAACCGGACGCATTCACGATGATATCGGAGGGGCCTCCCGAGCTGGGCCAAAGTAAATCGGTGGTCGTAACTCCACCGGTGAGTTCAAGATCGGCCCCGTTTCCGTAGGCAATTGTTCCACTGATCGTAACACCCGACCCCATGGATAATTTACCCAATATGGTCAAGGTTTTTCCCGCTGCGACCGTGATAGTGCCGGAAGTGGCGGTAAGGTTGTTAATAGTTTCGTTTTCAATGAATAAAACCGTGCCACCGGTTACGTTGAAATTCGCCGTGTTGGGAATGATGTTTGCTGCTGTGAACTCCAGCGTGCCTCCGGATACATGATAATCGGTGCAGGCGATGGAAAAACCAGTAGAAAGTTTTCCGCCAGACACGGAAGTTGAGCCCGTATAACTTTGTGTGCCGAAAAGCACTAATGTGCCGGTCCCGTTTTTGGTCAAACCGCCACTACCTGAAATGCTATTTTGATATAATGTAGTTTCTCCCCAACCTCCTGCGATAGTCAATGTGGCCCCTGAGCCGATTGAAATGGTACCTGAATTGCTTGATGCATGCTCTGCAACTGATTTTACTGTTGCAGAATTTCGAATATCTAAAATCCCATTGGAATATATTCTTACGTCACTATTTGGGATTGAACCACTGCCAGAAAGTCTTAGAGTGCCGGCCTGAATAGTTGTTTGACCAGAGTAAATATTATTTGCAGATAGATTTGCAATAATATTTGAATTTTCCTTATAAAGACCACCTGATCCGCTGATCACATTTGAGAATGTAACATCACTACCTGAGGTGGACCTAGCACCAATAATGTTGATTGTACTTCCTTGGTTATTAACTGTTCCACCAAATGTAAAACCACCGGTATTATTAATATTTATCAAAAGTGGATCAGCGGAATTGCCATCTCCCTCTAAGGGAGTATTGATGACGTGAGTGGCAGTAGTGGCATTTTCAATGAATGGATCTGTACCACTGTTATCAAATAAGCGAAAAGCTGTAGTGCCCCCTATTGTACGTGCTGTGCTATTATTAAATCTTAGCGCAAAAGTGTTGAAAGTACTCGAGAAATTATTAGTCATTGAAGTCTGGTTAGCATTGTCAAAGAATAGAATGCCAAAACCAGCAGTGCTAGCACTACTCCCATTCCACCAGTTATTGGCGTCGTTCCAGTTTCCATTAGAGGCTTCACCTCGCCAAGAGAAAGTAGTCTGACCCAAACCCACACCAACTCCCATTACTAGTAACGCAACGAGGGTTGTGGCAACACGGGTAATAAATTTCTGCTTGTGATTTATTTTTACTTCAGCAACACAATTAGAGACGCACACACATTCCTCTTTCCGGTGAATCAAATTGGATGACATAGCAATCAGTTTTAGGATGAAACAATCGTTCCTTCAAATTATGTACTATGTACACATTACCCAAAAAATGTTTAAGAAAATTTAATATCCGAACGAGCGTTCTTTAACGCTGAATCTGCAAGGTTCGGGAGGCTATTTTCCCCTCGGAAACAAGGGTCAGGCGGTAACTCCCGCTCGGAAGGGGTGCAGGCAAACTAAGACATTCTACTGACTGGGCCATTGCCAGCGTTCCGGCGAGAACCGGTTGGCCCAATGCATTGTGCAATGTCCAGCGGCAGGGACTTCCGGCGAATCCCGCCATGCGGATGAAAACCTTTTCCGCTGCGGGATTTGGAAACATATGAATCGGTGAAAAGTCTTGATTGTCAATAGAAACGGTCCTGCTATACACCGTCTGCCCATTCCGTTTACGGGCCACTAATCGGTATATATTTCTTCCTCCCAACGGGGACTTATCAATATAATTATACTGTGCTACCGACCCCTGATCCCTCGCCACAATAAAGCCGATCCGTTCAAATTGAGCCCCATCCGATGATCTATCTATGTAGTAGTAATTTGCCTCGCCCTGCTCAGCAACCGACCAGTCCAGCCGTACCCCAGCCCCCTCTTTTTTGGCACTTACCCCCAGAAAATTCAAGGGCAGTACCACCCAGGGCTGGGTATAAAAAATATCCTCTCCTGAATTGACAATACTGCTCAAATTGAAACTACAACCCAAGTTCGAAGCACCCGGATCGCCGGGAATGCAAACATTCGAAGCCAACCCATCGGCATTGGTGATTAACACAAAAAAACGAAGCTGATGGCCAATGGTTGTACCGGTCAACGCTGCATAAGGAATAGAAATTTCCATACCCTTGTTCGGTGCTGTACTGGGATCATAACCGTTTTGCCAGGCAAAACTGAACTGATCGGTTCCGGTATTCCAGTTGGTGATATTGATCGGATATCCTGCCGTGCCACCCGATTGATTACACGTTCCTACAAAATGTGGTCCAGCTAAATAAGAAGGTGTCGGTGTTGGTAAAAAGTCGTTGTTATAATTGCTGAACCTTACCGCATCTAAAAAGATGGTATTACCGGTGTTCCCCTTATTGAAGGCAAACGCAAAATCTGCATCAAAATCAGTATCCATTCTGGCCCCGGATAATCCATTTGGCTCGGAGGGATTGACGCCACCGGTAGGGCAGGAAGAACTTGTGGTTTTGAAAACGGTGTTAAACACCGATGACATGTTTTCTCCAAGCCTGTTCGGTCCTCGACCATTATAACTCTGATTGTCGATGAACAACACAATATTATTGTTGTCATTCACATTGCCTGTAATGGCAAGAAACAATGTTGTAGAATTGGAATGATATTTAAGAACCCCTAGTCTGTTGTCGTTGCCGAATCCGGTGTTTGAGGTGCCGGATGTATTGACCAGCCCAATGATCCGCCAAGCTGCATCGCTGCAATCACCATCAATGACCGGCTGTGCTCCCGCAAAAAGCGGAAGCCAAGTCAACAACAGGAAAGCAAATCGCTTCATGGTCAAATCGTTAGTTTTGCCGAAGGCACTGAAAAATAACAATTTTTCACACCTACCATACGTTCTGATTATCCACCATGTGGCCCGTTTGTAAAAAAGAACTCCGACAATTCTTCTCCGGTCTCACCGGATACCTCGCCATCGGCGCCTTCCTGGTCGTGAACGGACTTGCCCTCTTCGTCTTCAACGACAACCTGTTCGACTACGGCTATGCCACCCTCGACCCCTTCTTCGCCCTGGCTCCCTGGGTGCTCCTGTTCCTGATCCCCGCCATCACTATGCGCAGCTTCGCCGATGAATTCCGAACCGGCACCTACGAGATCCTTCAAGCCCAACCCATCACCCCCTTTCGCATCATACTCGGAAAATACGGGGCCGCCCTTATCGTGGTCATCATCGCCCTGATCCCCACCGCCCTTTATAGCATCACCATCGATCAACTCGCTGCCGACCAGACAATCGATGCCGGCGCCACCCTCGGGGCCTATATCGGACTCATCCTCCTGGCCGGCGTATTCGCGGCCATAAGCATCTATTGCAGTAGCCTGACCCCCAACGCCGTCGCCGCCTTCCTGCTCGCCGCCCTCGGATGCGCCACCATCCACTACGGCGCACAAGCCATCAGCCAACTCCCCGTATTCGCCGGTTCCCTCGATTATTACATCGATATGGCCGGGATCGAATTTCATTATAGAAGCATTCGGCGCGGACTGATCGACAGCCGCGACCTCATCTATTTCTTCTCCCTCATCACGGCCTTCTTGCTGCTCACCCTCCGAAATCTCCTGCGCCGCCGATGAGCAAACGCCTCCAACATATTTTTCTGCATCGCTGGGGCGGATGGATCCTGATCCCTGTAATTCTACTGATCAATTGGGCTGCTTCCCTATTGCCCTTACGCACCGACCTAACAGCGGATAAACGTTATACGCTAAGTCCCGCCACCCAAAAACTGGTTCGCTCCATCCAAGAACCCATCACCATCGATGTTTTCCTGAAAGGAGAGTTCCCCTCCGGGTTTAGAAAGCTGGCTAACAGTACCCGAGACTTTCTAGAACTGATCAAAGAAGAGAACGGACAGAATATTCAGTTTCGTTTTTTGTCACCCGAAGACCTGCAAGAAAATAACCAACCCTACGCCGATACGCTCAGCAAAATGGGTGCCATGCCCATCAACCTGACGGTGCAGAAAAAAGCCGGACAATCCACTAACCTGCTCTATCCCTATGCGTGGATACGGACCGGCGACAAACAACAACTCGTGCCGCTTTTCACCGGTAGCAAAGGCCGCATCAGCCAGGAAGAGATCAACAGCGCTGAAAGCCTACTCGAATATCAATTCGCCGGTACGCTTCAAAAAATCAGTTCAACCAAACAAGCTACCATCGCCTATGAGGTAGGGCATGGTGAACCCACCGATCTGCGCGGCTACGATCTCGAAAACACACTCAGTGCCGATCATCGCTTCGGATTGCTAAACATGCGCGATTCCCTGACGATCCCAGACGGTATCGATCTGCTGATGATCGTCAAACCAACCGATGCATTCACCGAGGATGACAAGATCAAACTCGATCAATTCGTGATGCGCGGAGGTAAACTCTTGCTCTTCATCGATAATCTCATCGCCGAGCAGGACAGTCTGCGCGTAAAAGCAACCGGCGAAACCATCGCCTTCGATCGTAACCTGCAACTCACCGATCTGCTCTTTAGATACGGATGTCGCATCAACACCGATCTGGTGATGGATCTACAATCCGATTTCATCCCCCTCGTCGTCGGCGGTACGATGGAAAATCCACAACTGGAGTACCTGCGTTGGAATTATTACCCGCTGGCCAATGGCGCCGGACCGTTCAGCAAAAACCTCGGATACGTCTCCACCCGCTTCGCCAACTCCATCGATACTATTCAGGTGCCCGGTATTCTCAAAACACCCATCCTGACCAGCTCAGCAAACGCACGCACCATCACCACACCGGCACTGATCAGTTTCAATGAAAACAGAAACGCACCGGAGGATGAAAAATTCAAACGATCAAACATTCCCATCGGTTATCTGCTGGAGGGAAGTTTTAGTTCCCTGTATGCTAACCGCATCGGTACGGCCTGGCGAGATAGTTTGCAGCGGATCGGTAAACCATTTCAGGCTAAGTCGGTACCCAACCGCATGATCGTGGTGGCCGACGGAGATGTTGTGCTGAATGAGGGTGTTGCGCAGGTAGGCCCGCTTCCGATGGGATGGAATAAGTATACATATATGGCTTACCAGGAAGGTCAGCCTGGCGGACAATTTTTCATCCCCGCCGCTAATCGCGATTTTCTGAAAATGGCCATCGAGCAACTGGTCGGTGACCCGGCCATCATGGAAACCCGCAATAAGGAGATCGTACTGCGGTTGCTGGATGCCAAGAAGATCGAGGAGGGGCGTTCAAAATGGCAAGCCCTGAATATCGCGCTGCCAGTTTTCTTGCTGGCCCTGTTCGGCGGGCTGTTCCATTGGTCGCGTAAAAAACGCTTCGGCGCCGCCTGAGGGTTATCTTTGTTCTTCAATTTTCCATTATGACGGTTGATCAGATCACCTATTCCGTATTCGGTATTGTATTGGTATTGGCCCTGGTGTTCGACCTGGGACTACTCAGTAAAAAAAATCAGGATGTTTCGATCAAGCAAGCCCTGAACCAAACTTTTTTCTGGGTTGGCCTCGCCCTCGCCTTTTTCTTTTTCATGTGGTACGAGAAAGGTCAAGGTCTCGCGCTTGAATACCTGAGCGCCTATCTGATGGAATGGAGCCTGAGCATCGACAACATCTTTGTATTCATCTTGATCTTTTCGGCTTTCTCCGTGGCACCGAAAAACTATGGACGGGTTTTATTGATCGGTATTCTGATGGCCATTGTATTCCGTATTTTATTTATAACCGTTGGCGTGGCACTGGTCGATCGCTTTCATTGGATCCTATATGTATTCGGCGTTTTTCTGGTGTATACAGGTTATAAGATGTTCACCTCTACGGAAGACAAAGAATTCGATCCCCAACAAAGTAAGATCTATCTGTTCCTGAAGAAATTTCTGCCACTGGTACCGCACGATGGAGGGGGCAAGTTCATGATCCGGGAGAACGGTCGCCCTGTTTACACAACACTCTTTGTAGTTGTAGTGATGCTCGCAGCTATCGATCTGGTATTCGCACTGGATTCCATTCCGGCCGTGATGGGCATCTCGCGCGATAAACTCGTGATCTATACCTCGAATATTTTTGCGGTATTGGGATTGCGATCTTTATTCTTTTTACTACGCGGTGCCGTGAATCAGTTCGATTATTTGCCTCAGGGTATATCGATCGTACTGGTTTTCATCGGACTCAAAATGCTGGGTGAGCATTGGTTGAATGAATGGTTCAGTAAGAGCGAATTGGTTGCGCTTTCACTCGGCGTGATCATGCTTTGTATCGGGGGCTCTATTTTCTACTCGATCTTCATGCGTAAACCCGGCACGCCCGACAAACTCTGAACGCTGAACAATCCGCTCTGTGAGCTATTCCATCTCGACGATATATAAAATTCTGACAGGTGCAACCGCATCACTGGATCAGGGCTATGTGATCACAGAACTGATAATCGATTCCCGTAAGATCACTCCGGCGGAAAGGCTCAATCATTTTTCAGAGGCCAACGATTATCCGAGGAATAATTTATTCTTCGCACTGGTAACCGATCGTCGGAACGGACATGATTTTATTGCAGCTGCCTATGCGGCAGGCGTTCGGGCTTTCGTAGTGAGTCAGGATATCGACAGTTCCTTATTTCCAGAAGCTTTTTTTATCAAGGTGGCGGATACGCTGGAAGCTTTACAAAAGTTGGCGGCTTATCACCGATCGCAGTTTAGGTATCCGGTTATCGGTATTACCGGTAGCAACGGGAAAACGATTGTAAAAGAGTGGTTGTGTCAACTATTGAACTTATATTTTCGGATCGTTCGATCTCCGCGCAGTTATAATTCACAGATCGGTGTTCCGCTGAGTGTGTGGCGGATGAGTCATCTGCATGACCTGGCCATTTTTGAAGCCGGAATATCTAAAGCCGGGGAGATGGAAAAGTTGGCTGCGATCATTCGTCCCACGATCGGCATATTAACCAACATTGGTGCTGCACACGATGAAGGATTCACGTCTCGCGCAGCGAAGGAAACTGAAAAGAGAAAGTTGTTTGAAGGAGCAAACATTCCAGAACCGATCGAGGTAGCTGATCGTATTGTGGAAGGCGGCAGTACAAGTATTACGGATAGAAGAGGGGAAGTGATCGTCATTCCTTTTACCGATGAGGCATCTATTCAAAACGCGCTGACCTGTTGGTCAGTGATGCGTCACCTAGACTATTCCATCGAAACCATCGCAGCGCGTATGTTGACGCTGCAGCCGGTACAGATGCGGCTGGAGATCAAGAAAGGTATTCAACAATGTTTGATCGTAAATGATGCGTATAGTTTGGATCTGGACTCCTTGTCGATCGCATTGGATCATTTGATCAGGCAATCCGGTGACCTGAAACGAACAGTGGTCTTAACCGACCTGCCAGAGGGGGATGATCGTGCGTACGATGATTTGATCGATCTGTTGATCCAGAAAGGAGTGAGTCGACTGATCGCATTGGGTCCGGTGATAACAAGCTATTTAGTTGAACGCTCAATCACCTCTAGGTCTAACTTTTTTATTGAAACCTATCCAGATAGGGAGGCATTTGAGCGAAATTTCTCCTCCCGGGCATTTTCCCGAGAGGCGATATTATTGAAAGGGGCACGCCGCTTTATGTTGGAAAAATTGCTGCCCTTGTTCGAGGCACAATTGCACCAGACACGGATGGAGATCGATCTGGGAGCCTTACGTCATAATATTCGAGCCTATCAATCTGTTTTGAAGTCCGGCGTGAAGATCATGGCCATGGTGAAATCATTTGCCTATGGTAGTGGTGGCGTGGAGATCGCTCGCGTGATGCAAGAAGAAGGAATTGCCTATCTGGGTGTTGCCTATGCAGATGAAGGAGTGGCCTTGCGAACGGGAGGTATACGTATCCCGATCATGATCATGAATACGGAGCCGGCTGCATTCGATGCGATCGTCGAGCATCGTTTAGAGCCTGTGTTGTACTCGATGGAAATGGCACATGCATTCCGACAGTATTTGCGCAATCAGGGGGAGTTGCATTATCCGATGCATATTGAAGTGGAGACCGGTATGAATCGTTTAGGTATTGCGGAGTCTGAGCTCGATGAATTAGCGGAGGGGTTGTTGATCGGAAATGAATTTCAGGTAAACTCTGTGTTTTCACATTTCACGTCCGGAGAAGAGGTAGGAGGAGATGATTTTTCCGCCTTACAAGTAACGCGACTGAATAAGGCAATTGGTCGTGTCTGTACGGTGCACGGAAATACATTCATTCGTCACATCGCGAATTCAGCGGCCGCCATTCGGCATCCCGAGTGGCAAATGGACATGGTCCGTATCGGGATCGGATTGTATGGAATCGATCCGGCGGTTTCGGATAAAATACAATTGGATCCTGTGGCCAGGTTATTGGCAACCGTTGCGCAATTGAAAGACCTCAAGCCGGGTGATTCGGTTAGTTATAACCGAAAAATGATCGCGGATCGTCCGATGCGGATCGCCACGATACGATTGGGTTATGCGGATGGATTCCCGCGTCGCTTGGGAAATGGCGTGGGATCAGTGATCTTACATGGGAAGCGAGCGCCTGTAGTCGGTACGGTGTGTATGGATATGTTTATGGTCGATATATCAGACATTCCCGCTGTACAAATCGGGGATGTAGCCATCATATTTGGTGCTGAATTGCCACTAACGGAATTGGCTCAACTCGCCGGTACGATTCCTTATGAGATCATGACTGGGATCTCGCAACGGGTGAAACGGATTTATGTGGAGGAGTGATGAAAGATGAAGGGTGAGGGATGAAAGATGAAGGATGAAGGATGAAGGGTGCCTGCCGTCAGGCAGGGATGAAAGTTGACATCAGTCAGTCAACTTAAAACATTATGCGCTCAACAATGAACTCTATCGTTCATCTCTCATCCTTCAACTCTTAAAGGATTTCCTTCGAATCGTTATGCTGCTGAGAGGTACTGATCGTGGAGGCGGCTGTGTTTTCTTTCGGTTGCTCTAATAATCGTTTCTGGAAGAAGAACAGCACTAGAACGCCCACGGAGATGGAAGCATCGGCAATGTTGAAAATGGGACTGAAAAATTCAAATTCCTGTCCGCCAACCAACGGCACCCAAGCGGGCCAGGTAGTATTGATGATGGGGAAGTAGAGCATGTCCACGACGCTGCCATGTAAGAAAGAAGAGTAACCTTCAGATCCAATCGTAGCTGTACCGATGTATGACACATAATCACCGATGGTGCTATCGAAGTGAAGTCCTTTATCGAAGAACATTCCGTAGAACATACTGTCGATCAGATTGCCCAATGCGCCGGCGTAGATGAGTCCGGCACAGATCATGAGTCCGCGTGAAAAATTTTGTTTCGTCATCTTACTCAGATACCAAGTTCCGATGATCACGGCGATCAGACGGAATAGGGTGAGGATGAGTTTTCCGGTCTCGTTTCCGAATTTCCAACCCCAGGCCATACCCGGATTCTCGATGAAGTGGATGCGGAACCAATCCATGCCACCGACGCGTTCGATCTCGCCGATCGGATACTGCGTCTTGATCCAGATTTTAACGCCCTGATCAATCACGATGATCGCAGCGATCAGCAAAACGAGGTATTTTGGTTTCAATATTCTCATTCCAAAAATTTGAACGCTTGATAAGACGTAGGTTAGCGTTTGCTAACGAAAACTGTAATGATTTAAGTATCGAAAACCTTCATCCAGTTATCGATTTGGGCAAATTTCGAACAATTCTCTGGATTCAATGAAAGTTCTTTTGGTCAAAAGGGATTGGGGGAAAAGTTTCTGTCAATTCAATAATACAGGTTGTATGCCAAATTGCCATTCAGAGCTTCCTGCGTCTTGATATATTTGTACTTTTAATTTACTGACATCAAAAATTGACTGAATGAGATATCTCTGCATCGGATTCCTGTTGATTTGTATGAGTGCATCGGGGCAAAAGGCTAATGTAAAACTTTTAGTGGATAATGGCCAATATGCTGAATCCGAGTGGTGTAAACAAATCGCAGTTACCGATGATGATCGAGTTATTATTTTAAATGATTTTTCAAACGGTTTGAGATTTTACTCGACCGAGACGGGCGAATTGATCAACTATTTTGAAGGACATTCACTAGAAGGAGATCTTTATTTAGATAAGGGTAACAGCATCTTGGTCACAACCGGCGACAAAAAGATAAAAATATGGGATGTTTCTGCACAAAAATTACTTAAAGAAATCAAACAGCCATTCCATTCTCAATTCATGAAGGATGTATTTATCGATAGTAAACGAAAATATGTTTTTGCCCAGGGCACAAAATACGACTACTCCAGCGGTCAAAAAGTTAGATCCTACACGTTCAATCGAATGTATTTCTTCAAAGATGATTATTTCATTTTTGATAAATCATCGGGTAGCATCAATCAGTATAGTATTTATACTGACCAACTGATCAAGACCTATTCAATAAAAAATTATAAGAAAGGCCAAAGCGAATTCTTCAATTCAGATAAAGGGATATTATTTATAGAATTTACGGATGGGGTACACGCAATTGATATTTTGACGGGTGATAATGAGAAAATTCGTTTTGACCGATCTGAAACATATTCAAATATTTCGGTCGGCAGTAATTTTGACTTTTCTGAGGATGGAAATCTACTTGTCGCTAGCTCAAATCAGTCTGAGGGCCATCTTGTCGTGTTAGAGAAAAATTCAGGGGAATGGAAAACCAAACACTTTAAAAAAGGAAAATATCAAGAATTGGTTTTTTTGAATCACCGTATTAAGTGTGTTTTGACAAAGGGTGAAGATAGTGGGGTTGACGGTTTGCAGCCCAATCGATTTGGGTTGTTCGATCCAAATGCAGGCCGATTTGATTGGTCTAGTCAGCCTAGCCTGATTAAGCCTTCAAGCATTAATACTAACAAGAATGGTGACATTTTGAATCTCAACCTGGGCTCTAATGGCATTCATATTCGAACGATACTAGATCTTGGACTAGATTCTGCTGCTTTAAATAATTTCTTTGTTCAGGTGAGTGAATATGGGTATCTATTCAAACCAAATATGAAGGCAAGTGATCTTCCAAAATCATTGGAATCGCTGTACAGTAATCGGCTTCGGAAGGAATATTATTCATTGAGCTCTTCCTTCCAAAAGCGGAAAGATATTCAAGATTCTATGTTGATTAAAAGTACAGTACAAAATCCTTATTTGGAAGAGGGGGATCACGTTTCGGCCACTAAAAAGTATATAGCTTATAACGATTACGGGGGAGTAAAGTATTTCAAAAAAGAGGGTAAGACAAGACAACTTATTTGTTCGGTGCCCAGTTCGGGTGTTGTATACCACATCGAGTTTTCGGAAAATGACGATTTTAGTGCTTTTGGAGGATCTGACCGTAAGGTTACAGTAATATCGTTAAAGGATAAGCGGGTAATTCATAAACTATGGGCTGAAAGTTACGTTACTTCAATATGTTTTTCGAATAATAATAAATATGTATATGTAGGTACGCTGAAAAATGAAATTCAAATGTTCAATATGGCTACGGGGAAGTTGGTTAAAAAGTTTCTCGGTGCCAATGGTTCCATTCGCGATCTAGAGATCAGTAAAGACAACCTAACACTTTTCAGTATTTCAGACGACTACGCCCTTCGGTTTTGGAATGCTCTTGACGGCACCCCCTTACTTACCTCCTATTTTGACTACGAGGAAGGTTATTTGGCTTTTACGCCCGAAGGCTATTTTGTAAAAAGTGAGAAATTTCAAGGTCGGGTATCCTTTTTAATCAATAATGAAATTGTTTCCTTTGATCAGCTTTTTGAGAATTATTATCGGCCTGATATTATTCAATCTGTGCTGAATGTTAAACATTCAGTGATTCCTAAGCTGAATAATGTGAGTAATGGTATTAAACAACCTCCTTTGGTAGAATTATCTAGGAAGGTCGAGTCTTCTAGGGGATTGGTTGTTATCCCGGATACAGTGAGTAAAATATCTGTACTTATTAAGGTTAAGGATGCCGGTGGTGGTATAAGTGGATTTCGTCTTTTTAATAATAATAAGCTGGTTGAAGAGACAATCCTTCGAGAACCGATCTTTAATGATAGTTTAATATTGTTAGTTGACGTCACAGCGGCTGTTGGGGAGAATCAACTAAAGTTAATCGGGATAAGTTCTGATTTTTCGGAATCAAAGCCTTTTTCGCTCACTTGCAATTTTCAAATGGCTCCTTCCGGCTCAAATATCTCTCCTCCTAACATATTTATTCTTTCTGTTGGAATTAATGAGTATAAAAACTCAAAGTATAATCTGAATTACTGCGTTCAGGATATGAATGCGTTTTCGGATACACTTAAATCGGTTTGTGATTATATTTTCGGAGATGTATGGTTGAAAAAGTACGCTAACAACGAAGCATCGAGAACTAATATTATCAATGCCCTCAACGAAGTTAGTACGTTAGCAAAGCCAGCGGATGTGTTTATCTTTTATTATGCGGGACATGGAATCGCAATGGAAAATAATAGCGCCATTAATTTCTTCTTAATTCCGTTCGGGGTCACTCAAATGACTGATCTTGAAAACTGTACAAAAAACGGCATTGCGGATCATGAAATCAGGGCACTCTTGAAAACCATCAAGGCCAACAAACAGATATCTTTCATCGACGCTTGTAATTCCGGTGCTATGGCTCAGCAATATTTATACCGTGGGGCTGCAGAGGAAAATGCAATTGCGAAATTATCTCGTTCAACCGGGGCGGCGATTTTTGCCTCTACCAATAGTGAGCAGTATGCCTCCGAGTTTGCCCAATTGGGCCACGGTGTTTTTACGCACGTGCTTCTCAAAGCACTGTCCGGAAATGCTGCTATGGATAACTGTCAGATTACTGTGTCTACATTGAAAAGTTATATAGACGAGGAGGTTCCCAAAGTCACGCAAGCATATAAGGGTACTGAACAGTATCCGACAACCTTTATGTACGGGCAAGATTTTCCAGTAGGTGTAAAATGTAAATTGAAGTAATGTTGCCTATTCGAGCAACTCAATTCACTTTCTTATTTATCGTCTACTAGGTTAGTAGTTAGATCCAACCATTTTCTCTGGCCGTACCCACTGGTCGAACTGTTCGCCTGTCACATAGCCCAGTTTGATAGCCATTTCCCGAAGGGTAGTTCCCTGCTTATGGGCTTTCTGTGCGATCTCGGCTGCTTTATAGTAGCCGATCTTGGTGTTCAGGGCCGTCACCAACATGAGTGAATTCTCCACGTGTTTGCGGATGTTCGCTTCAATCGGTTCGATGCCACGGGCGCATTTCAGATCGAAGGATACACATCCTTCTCCGATGAGGCGGGCGCTGTGCAGGAAGTTATAGATCATCACCGGTTTGAATACGTTCAGTTCGAAATGTCCGTTCGCACCACCGATGTTGATCGCTACGTCGTTTCCGAGTACCTGTGCTGCGATCATCGTGAGCGCTTCGCACTGGGTAGGGTTCACTTTACCTGGCATGATAGACGATCCGGGTTCGTTATCGGGAATGAAGATCTCGCCGATGCCGCTACGTGGACCGGATGATAACATCCGAATATCGTTGGCGATCTTCATCAAGCTGACTGCTACTGTTTTCAAGGCGCCGTGTGCCTCCACGATGGCATCGTGCGCGGCCAGTGCTTCGAATTTATTAGGGGCAGTAATAAAGGGCAGTCCTGTGAGTGCAGCAATGTGCTTTGCCACGTTTTTGGAGTAATTCGGAGGCGTATTGATGCCTGTTCCAACTGCGGTGCCACCCAATGCCAGCTCGCTCAGGTGCGACAGTGTATTCTTGATCGCTTTCAATCCGTGATCGAGTTGCGATACATAACCGCTGAATTCTTGTCCGAGTGTGAGTGGCGTCGCATCCATGAAATGCGTGCGACCGATCTTCACCACTTTCATGAACTGCTTGCTCTTTTTCGCCAGCGTGTTTCGCAGCTGCTCGATACCGGGGATCGTGGTTTCGATCAGCATCTTATAGGCAGCGATGTGCATCGCGGTGGGGAAGGTGTCGTTGGAGGACTGTGATTTATTCACGTCGTCGTTCGGATGCAGAAATTTATTGGTATCGGTGAGTGAGCCGCCTTTGATGACATGTCCGCGGTAGGCGATCACTTCGTTCACATTCATGTTACTCTGGGTACCGGATCCGGTCTGCCAAACGACCAGAGGAAACTGATCGTCGAGTTTTCCTTTCAGGATCTCATCACAGACTTTGCCGATCAGCTGTGCTTTATTCTTGGGAAGCACGCCTGCTTCTGTATTGGTGAGGGCGGCGGCTTTTTTCAGGTAAGCGAAGGCACGTATAATTTCTTTAGGCATCCGGTTGATGTCCTGTGCAATGCGAAAATTCTCGATGCTTCGTTGCGTTTGAGCACCATAATATGCGTCCACAGGCACTTTCACTTCACCCATGGTATCCTTCTCGATACGGTATTGCATAAAGCGTGATTTTGAGTGGGGCAAAGGTATGGAACGGTTGAACGTTGAGGGATGAGCGATGAGAGTTTATTGTTAAAGGATTTAGGTTGAAAGTCGACTTTCGCTCTACACTTCTCAAGATTCAACTTTCATCCTTCATCTCTCAACTGAATTTCGGAGTTCGTTTCTCCAAAAACGCCCCCACACCTTCTTGCATTTCCGGGGTGCCGAAGCATTCACCGAATAGGCGTACTTCTTCTTTGTATCCGGCTTCGACAGGGGCACCGGCTGCGTTTACCGCGGCGATCACGCGTCCGACCGCATTCGGGCCCTTCGCCAGGATCGTCATCAATAATTTTTTGGATTCTTCCAGTAAGGAATCCGCCGTAAATACATGGTTGACCAGTCCCACGCGATGCGCATCCGCGGCATTCAGCATGTTGCCGCTCATCATCAATTCCATCGCGCGTCCTTTCCCGATCAGTTGGGTCAGGCGTTGTGTTCCTCCATACCCGGGGATCAGACCAAGGTTCACTTCGGGCTGACCGAATCGCGCATTTTCTGAGGCCAGACGGATATGACAGCTCATCGCCAGTTCACATCCGCCACCGAGCGCAAAACCATTCACGGCAGCAATGATCGGTTTGCGGCTACGCTCAAGACGAAAAAAACAATCCTGTCCGCGCTTGGCCAATGCCATCGCTTCTTCTTTGCTGAGTTGATTGAACTCGCTGATATCCGCTCCGGCTACAAAAGCTTTTGGTCCGGATCCCGTCAAAATCACGCCGCGGATGGCCGGATCGGTATCGACCTGATCCATCATGGCATTCAGGTCATCGAATACAGAACGGTTGAGTGCGTTGAGTTTATCGGGACGATTCACGGTTGCCGTTAGGATGCCTTGCTCCAGCTCGGTCAATAAAGTCTGATACATATATTCTTTTTAGAAAGGTCTTTTTTCCTGCACCCATTCACGGATATAGGTGACGATATCTTGCATGGGAGAGCCGGGTGCAAATAGTTTTCCAACCCCCAATTCATGTAATGTGTTCATATCAGCTTCGGGGATGATCCCTCCACCGGTGAGTAATACATCTTCTAAGCCTTTTTCCTTCATGAGGCCGATGATCTTTGGGAAAACCGTCATGTGTGCACCGGACAAGATGCTGATGCCGATCGCATCCACGTCTTCCTGCAAGGCCGCCGTCACCACCATCTCAGGTGTCTGACGAAGTCCGGTATAGATCACCTCCATGCCGGCATCCCGTAGGGCAGTGGCGATTACTTTGGCTCCTCGGTCGTGGCCATCTAGACCTACTTTGGCGACCAACACACGTATGGGGCGAGCTGTATTCATCGATTGTGCAAAGTTAATTGTTCGTCAATTGAGCAGTCAACACCTCGATCCGCCGGATCGTTTCCTCTTTTCCGAGGATGTCGGCGATGTCGAATACACCCGGACCGAATTTTCCGCCCACCAACATAATGCGCAGTGGCAACATCAACTCGCCGGGCTTGATCGATTGCTCCGTGGCGAGTGTTTTGAATGATTCTTCCAACTCCAGCGCCGACCAGGATTCCATCGCTCCATATCGATCCATCAGCGCTTGAAAGAAGGCGGTCTTCTCCGCATTCCATTTGGGCTGAATCGCTGCCACATCCACCGTCTTGGGATACTCCATGAAATAACTCATCTGCTCCTTAAAATCAGTGAGCAAATGACACCGATCTCGAACAAGCTCAACAATTCTCTCCAACGTCAAACTGTTTAAACTATTCAAACTATTCAAACTTTCAAACTGGCTCCGCAACGCAAGTATGATCTCTTGTACTGGTTTCCCGCGGAGCCATTCTTGATTGTACCACTTTGCTTTCTCATAATCAAACTTCGCCCCGGCACTGTGCACCCGTTCCATGGAAAAGGCTTCGATCAATTCTTCCATGGAGAATATTTCTTTTTCCGTGCCATCATTCCATCCCAGCATGGCCAGCAGGTTGATGAATGCTTCCGGTAAGAACCCGCGTTCGCGGAATCCTTCTACGGTTTCACCGGTCTTCGGATCGGTCCAGTTCATGGCAAACACCGGAAATCCGTATTTAGCACCATCTCGTTTGCTGAGTTTACCGCTAGGGCCGAGTATCAGGGGCAAATGCGCCCACTGGGGCATGGCGTCGCGGCCGAATAATTTTTCCCATAAACGTATATGAACAGGGGCGGAGGGAAGCCACTCTTCTCCCCGAAAAGCATGTGAGATCTGCATGAGATGATCGTCCACTACCACAGCCAGATGATAGGTAGGCATGCCATCGGCTTTCAGCAAAACTTTATCATCTACTGTGCTCATGTCGAATGAAACATCACCCCGGATCATGTCGTTGAAGGCGATCGTACCCGTGCTCGGCATGTTGATGCGGATCACGTGCGGGGTGCCGGCAGTGAGAAGAGAATCCACCTCCTCTTTTGACAGGGTCAGCGAGTTGCGCATCTTCAGTCGCAGCGTATGGTCATATTGAGGCGAGGGGTT
>CANGZN010000025.1 GCA_947458625.1 Chitinophagaceae bacterium | reverse complement strand
TATCAAAGCGATGACCGTGTATATGCCGCTTACACCACCTACACCAGCACGCTAGGTAAGTGGAATTATCAATTGGGTTTACGTCTAGAAAGTTCTGATTACCGTGGGGAACTGCCGGATAAAGGACAGTCCTTCGACATCCGGTTTCCGGTTAGTTTATTTCCCAGCGTGTTCCTGACTAGAAAAGCGGAGAAAGACCAAGATATCCAGCTCAATTATACCCGAAAAATTAACCGTCCGAATTTCTGGCAGCTTTATCCCTTTACCGATTATTCTGATTCGTTGAACATCAGCCGCGGGAATCCGGATCTTCGACCGGAGTTCACCAATTCATTGGAATTCTCCTATCAAAAGAATTTCAAGAACAAGGATAATTTTATTGCCTCTGTCTATTACAAACGTACAGAGGGCCTGATCACACGATACCAAGCACGTGAAGTATTGCCCACAAACGGGAAAGACATTTTGATCAACACCTACCTGAATGCCCAGTCCAGCTACCTGGCCGGTGTGGAATTGATCGCTAAAAACAAGATCACCCGCCATTGGGAATTGACCACCAACCTGAATTTGTTTCAATCCGGAATTGTATTAAACGACCCAACTCTATCAGTAGCCGACCCCCTACCCAGCTGGCAACTCAAAATGAATCACACCATCAAGATCGGCAAACGAATGACGCTGCAGCTGAATACCGAATACATGTCAAAGACCATGCTTCCACCCAGTGGTGGCGGCGGTGGACGTGGCGGATGGGGCGGCGGCGGAGGTGGTGGTATGTGGGGGCAGACCTCCAGCAGCGCGCAAGGCTACATTCTACCAAATTATTTCTTGGATGCAGGATACCGAATCGACTTGGGAAAGACTCGTATGACCAGCCTCTCCATCAATTGGAGCGATGCGTTCAGAACCCGTCGCCAACAGATCGAAACGTCCTCCGATTTCTTCATGCAAGATGTATTCAGACGGCGGGATCCGCAGCTGGTTCGTGTGAATTTCAACTGGCGTTTCGGTAAAGTAGATGCCAGCCTTTTCAAGCGAAAAAATAACAAAGGCGGTGAAGGCATGGAAGGGATGAGCATGTAATTCTTTTCCAAAATGGGAACAGCCACGCCGATCATATACTTGACTGTCACGAACAGTTTAACCTATGATCAGCGCATGCATCGGATCTGCACCTCATTACATAACAATGGCTACCAAGTATATCTGGTTGGCATAAAGCGGCCAGATTCCCTACCGGATCGACCCTACAAACAGATTCGCCTGACGAGTTGGTTCCAAAAAGGAAAATTATTCTACCTGGAGAACCACATGCGGCTTTTTTGGTTTTTGTTATTTAGAAAGGCAGGCCTACTAGTAGCAAACGACCTCGACACGGCTCTACCTGTATGGTTGGTTTCAAAGATCCGGAGCATCCCTCGTTTGATGGATGCCCATGAGTATTTCATAGAAATGAAAGAGGTCATGTCAAGGCCGTTCGTTTATCGCATCTGGTCTGGATTAGCCTCCTTCCTATTACCCCGGTTTCCGGTAGGATACACGGTTGGTGGGTTATTGGCGAAGAAATTCAAGTTGGTCTACGGCGTTGAATATGATGTGATCCGCAATATGCCCCTTAGAAGAAATAGCGTTGATCGTGTAGCGTCTGCTGATAAAGTTTTACTCTACCAAGGCGCCGTCAATCAGGGAAGAGGATTTGAAACACTGATACCAGCCATGCGTTTGATCCCTTATCAATTAGTGATCTGTGGTGATGGGAACTTCATGGATGAACTAAGGGCTCTAATAAAGCGAGAGGATGTTGATCACCGTGTTCAGTTAACGGGCATGATTCCGCCCGAAGCATTGCGCGATTGGGCCTTGCGAGCCACCATCGGGATTGCGTTACCCGATCGGGAGGGGGCGAACCAGTATCTGGCATTAACCAATAAATTTTTCAACTATATCGAGGCTGGGCTTCCGCAGATCACGTACCGGTATCCCGAATATGAAGCGATCAATGGTCAGTTTCCGGTTGCCATGTTGCTCAACGAAGCTGATCCCGAATCTGTATCAAAAGCAGTCAATGAGTTGATGGATGATGAATCCAGAAGAATGTCCATGACGAATGCCTGCATACAAGCTCGAGAAGTTTATTGTTGGGAGAACGAGGAGGTTAAATTGCTTTCAATTTACAAAAGACAGTTTCAGCGATGAGTAGAAAGCTGCATATAGTCTGTCTTCGATCACCCCTACCTGCCGATACGGGTGGTGCCCGAGATATGCTTGAACGAATCACGGCTCTTCGAAATGAAGGTATCAAGATCCACCTGTATTGTTTTTATAAGGGTACAGAAAACATACCCGCCGAACTTTATAGCATCGCCGACAAAGTCTCCGTCTATCGTCGCCGTATATCTCTATTTCGTTTGCTTCAAGGGCAACCTTATATAGTGGCGTGCCGTTCGGACAAATCGCTTCTCGATCGTTTGTCTGAAGATAGTGCCCCGATCCTTTTTGACGGCATTCATACAACTGCACACATACATGCGTTATTTCAAAAAGATCGAAAACTCATCGTACGCATGCATAATGACGAGGCCCAGTATTACAGGGAATTATCCCGCTTTGAAAGAAACTTATTGAAGCGAATCTATTATTGGCTGGAATCCAAACGAATCCATCGGTGGATGAAAAATCTTCCTCCCGTAGAATTGGGTTGTATTCAAATTCGTGAACAAGATGTAATAGCTAGATCCTACAATCACCTATCTACATTTCTTTTACCACCGGTGCTTCCCGCTCGAGTGGAAAGCTTGATCGGAAATGGCGGGTATTGCCTCTACCATGGGAATCTGTCGGTATCGGAAAATGAACGGGCTGCGATCTGGCTTTTGCGCCGAGTTTTTGCGCGCCTTAAACTCCCCTTGGTGATTGCCGGGAAAAACCCTTCTTCTAAGCTGGAAAAGTTAGTCCATTTTTATCAGCATGCCTGTTTAGTAGCTGATCCATCAGATAGAGAATTAAGGGACCTGATCCAAAAAGCACAGATCAATGTCCTTCCCTCTCGAACCCGTACGGGCATCAAACTCAAGATCTTCGATGCCTTACAATACGGAAGACATTGTATCATCAATCGGGAGATGAATGAATCCTCGCCCTGGACGGATTCCTGCACGATCGTATCATCTGCCGATGAGATGGGTGAGGCCGTTACGAAACTCTATTCCGTGCCGTTCACCGAAGCGATGCGTCAGAATCGAGAAGAGAAGCTTGGGGCATGGCGGAAGCAATTGGACCCCATTGCCACGTTGATCAAACGGCTATGGTAGCATTGTCCGTTATGCCAGCATTTTCCGTGCGTATCATTCGGGCTGGATATTTCTGAACAACGATATAGTCGTGTGTAGCCATGACGATCGTCGTTTGGTAGTCTCTCGCGATCTGGAATAATAACCGCATGATCTCGTCAGATGTCTCCGGGTCTAGGTTGCCCGTCGGCTCATCGGCCAGAATCAATTTCGGTGAGTTCAAAAGAGCCCTGGCAATATCGACCCGCTGCTGTTCCCCCCCGCTGAGCTCAAAAGGCATCTTGAACCCTTTGGATTTCAGACCCACCTTTTCCAATACATCTAATATCTTCTCTTCCATCAACTTCTCGTCTGTCCAGCCGGTAGCTCGCAATACAAACCGAAGGTTTTCCGATATGTTTCGGTCTGTCAATAACTGAAAATCCTGAAATACAACACCCAGGTTTCTTCTCAGGTACGGAACCTTTTTCCAATCCAGTTCCCGCAAGTTGAAACCGGCCACCCAACCCTCACCGGAAGTCAGCGGCAATTCTCCATAGAGCGTTTTCAACAGGGAGGATTTACCGGTACCGGTTTTCCCGACCAGGTATACAAACTCACCTTTATTAACCGTCAATTGAACATTGGAAAGGATCAGGTTCGTCCCCTGATAAATATTCGCATTTCGGATCTGTATGATTGGGTCTGACATAGAAAATATTGAACAATGAAGTTAATGTGATTGCGTGGGATACCGCAGCGAAGGTTTACCGGGTTGATCGATCTGAACATAGGATGAATCAGCTTCCACCACGTATCCGATTTTTCGGGCCTCGACTTCAAAACCATTCGAGATGGCAATGATTTCATCTGCGATCGAGGGGTCAACATAGATCTCCAATCGGGTACCCATGTTGAATACCTGATACATCTCCCGATCATCTGCTCCGCTGGCCTGTTGAATAAGTTGAAAAACCGGAGGCGGCTCGAACAGGTCATGCTTAATGATGCCTAAAGGTCTGGGTAAATACTTCAGACATTTGGTCTGTCCTCCACCGCTGCAATGGATCAAGCCATGTACGTCAGCAAAGTGGTTATCGAGGATCGATTTTAGTACAGGAGCAAAGGTTCGGGTCGGACTCAGTAATAACTTACCGATCGTTGTATCCGGCATGCCGGGAGCCGGATCAGATAGTTTATAGGGACCTGCATAGACAACCGCATCATCCATGGAGGCCTCAAAAGATTCGGGATAACGAGTTGCATAATCCTTACGTAGCAGATCATGCCTCGCACTGGTAAGGCCGTTACTGGCTATACCGCTATTATAACCCTGTTCATATTTACAAGTGCCGAAGCTGGAGAGGCCAACGATCACGTCGCCCGGACGGATCTGCTCATTGGTCACGATCCGGTTGGAAGGCCATCGAGCCGTCAATGTGCCGTTCACGGCGATGGTACGGACCAGATCGCCTACATCGGCAGTCTCTCCTCCCAAATATTCAATGTGGATTCCATGATCCTGCATTCGTTCGAAAAAAGAACGACTGCCCTCAATGATAGCGGACAAAACTTCACCGGGTATACGGTGTTTATTTCGGTCGATGGTCGAAGAAAAAAGAAAACGATCTGTGATGCCCACACATAGAAGATCATCCAGGTTCATAACAATGGCATCCTCGGCAATTCCTTTCCAAACGGAAATATCACCAGTTTCTTTCCAATAGAGATAGGCAAGAATACTTTTGGTGCCGGCCCCATCCGCATGTGATACATTGACCCAACCGGGTTCACCTGTCAAGTAGTCGGGATAAACCTTACAAAAAGCACGTGGGAAAAGTCCGGCTGATAAATGCTGAACAGCCTGATGTACCTCTTCTTTCTGGGCGGATACACCGCGCTGGCTGTATCGGGACATATTGAACTATTTGTGCGATAAAATTACTGAATTCAAGGCTCAATTTTCCCTCTCCCGGATGCTTATATTTGCGCTCGATGCAGGTACATTACTCCCTTGATCAATTGCCTAAATTCCGTAATCCGGCTATTACGGTTGGCACTTTTGATGGAGTACACAATGGGCACCGCGAGGTATTGAAGCAATTGAACGAAGCAGCTCATGAAAGCGGCGGCGAATCGGTACTGATCACCTTTCATCCGCATCCACGCAGTGTCGTCTCTTCACCTATTCTTGGGATACGCCTGATCAATACCCTGGAGGAACGGATCGATTTATTACGAAGCTGCGGTATCGATCACCTGGTCGTTGTACCGTTCACCGAACATTTTTCGAACCTGACCGCTGAGGAGTATGTACGAGATTTTCTGGTCGGGAAATTCAAGCCGCATACGTTGGTAATCGGATATGATCACCGGTTTGGAAGAGACCGTAATGGTAATTATCTGTTCCTGCAGGAGCATGCCACTCAGTTTGGATTTTCATTAAAAGAGATACCGGCACACCTCCTGGAAGCGAATGTCATCAGTTCTACTCGTATCAGGGAAGCTATTCTACATCATGAAATAGATGTTGCAAATAGATTGTTGGGATACCCCTTTCTTTTCACCGGAACGGTTGTACATGGCAACAAAATAGGACGAACCTTGGGCTATCCGACGGCCAACATTCAAATGAGTAGCGAAGAGAAAATCGTTCCCGGTAATGGCATTTACGCTGTCTTTGCGAAACCGGAAGGTTTTGAAGTGCCCTTCCAAGGAATGATGAGCATCGGTTTCCGCCCAACAGTTGGGGGTACACAGCGAGTGATCGAAGTGAATCTATTCGATTTTGATGCGGACATTTACGACCGAACGCTGACGGTATATGTGATGTATTATTTACGTCAGGAGGTAAAATTCGAAGGACTACCCGCACTAATTGAACAGATGCACCTGGATAAACAACATACCCTTCGGCTTTTGCCTACGCAGTTGCCGAACGGATGATCTTTACCACCAACTCTTTCATCAAGTCTCCATCTGAAGTACCCGGATCTCCGATTCCGATCGAACGAAGATTATATTCATGCAACATCAGCAATACTTGCTCCAATCCTGAATAACCATACTGCTGTGCTGCCGCCTGATAATCTTTTACAGCAAACACCGGCACCCCTAATGTTGCGGCCAGATTAGAACCACCACCGCCGAAAACAAGCATCGATTTACTGAAAAAACTATAAAGTGTAGGAAGTATCAGTTGAATCGGCGCTGATTTGGGATTGGATTCAAAATACTGTACGATCTCGATCGCTTTAGGCAATTGACGTTGCGCCAGGGCCCTTTGTAATTCAAAGGGATTGTATTCCCGACTGATCCCTACAAATTCTTCCACTTGCCCAATCCCGATAACAGCATTAGACGGCACATTGAGCAGCAACTTATCCAGTTCACTGGCCATCCGGCTAAGATCGTCTCCAACGTGATCGATCAACAGCGCCAGTGCCTTAGGATCCATTTTGCGCTTGTTGGAAACCAGCCATTGTTCCGCCCAGGCACTCAATTCATTTGCATATAACTTACGGGTGGTTAACAGTACCCCCTTTTCTTTCACAAGCTTGGAGAATCGCTTTCTGGCATCCAGCTTCTTATTCATATAACCCACGATCAGCACGGTGCTGGTCATAGGTTGCTCGAGATAGGACTCAAGCTTTTCAAGGTCACGCATCGATTGCGCCTCTCGTAAGATGACTACTTGACGGTCGGATAACATAGGGTACCGCTTACAAGCATTGATCAGGTCAGTCCACTGACAATCCCTGCCATAAAAAACAGTGAGATTGAAATCCCGTTGTTCGGGCGGAAGCAAATTTTCCCCGGCAGCGGAAAGCAGCTGCTCTATAAAGTATTCCTCCTCCCCCTCCAGCCAGTAAATGACTGAGGGACGCCCTGATTTCCATTCTTTTAGGATCTCTTCCGGTTTCACGATGGCTAATATACACCACCTTCGGGAGATTGGTTTTAAGGGCTCCTGTCATTCGTTAAAATGATGAAAAACACCCTACCCACACCCTGATGCTTTATGGAAGTTTGCTGTACTTTGTATTAAACATAAAAAGAAACAAATGACAAATCAAACCGCTGACCCGAACCAAAGCCGTTCTGTCCAACAGAAAAACTGGATGATCGGAATCCTGGCCCTTGCCTTGATCGGCACTTGGGTGTATTTTCTAATGGATCAACAGGACAAAAATTCCACCATACAACAACAGCAGGCAGATATCACTAGCCTGGATGCCTCTAAACTAAGACTGCAATCGGCTTTTGACGAGAGCTTAGTCAGACTCGACTCGCTGGGCAGCATCAGCGACTCGCTGAAACAAACTGTAGGTGGACTTCAATCAGACATCGAAACTAAAAAAGCCGAAATCCGAAAGATCCTAAAAGACCGAAATGTCAAACAAGCCGATCTGGAAAAGGCACGCCTTATGATCGCTGACCTGAATGACCGGATCTTGAATCTCGATGCAGAAGTTTCACGTCTTACCGGCGAAAACAAGAAACTAAATATCGACAATGCACAACTCAAGCAGGAAAAGGAAGAATTAGAAGCAGATCTTAGCAATACCAAAAAGGAAAAAGAGCAACTTAACTCCACTGTTGACAAAGGGTCAACTTTTGTTGCCTCTAACATCCAGGTACAGGCCGTGGATGAGCGTAAAAGTGGAAAGGAAAAAACCACCTCAAGAGCTAAACGAGTCGATAAGTTGGTCATCAGTTTCGAAATCGAAAACCGCATCGCCCGTTCAGGCCCCACTCCCATTATGCTTCTCGTTAGCGGACCCGATGGAAAGGTGATCACATCTGAACCCCTAATCGAATTAAGTACAAAGGAAGATGGAATGAAGACTTTCACCGCTCAGGTGGACGTGAACTACACCCAGGGATCAAAACAGAACGTACAATACCCGATCCGAGGTGCTTTTGAAAAAGGCGACTATAACATTGAGATCTATCAAAATGGATTTAAGATCGGTCAGGCTACCCGGCCACTGAATTAAGAAACTATACCGAAAAGAAAAGCCCTCCCGATTGGGAGGGCTTTTTCATGCCAAGGGTTACAGATCAGAATAAGTTATATCCATAGCTCACGTAGTACAGTCCGCCTACAGCAGGAGAACCGAAACCGGTGCGCTGATATTTGTTCATGATGTTTGTACCACCCACACGGAAAGTGCTCTTTGTGTTTACAGGACGATAAGTCACCTGTGCATCGAGCCATCCAAAGCTGGGCAACAAACCTGTTGCGAAGGTTCCTTCGTAAAAGTTCTCATCCTGCCATTTGTAAACAACGTTGAATCCAAAATTCTTGTAAACATTGTCATTACGGATACCGAGGTTAAAACGATATCTGGGGGCGTTGAAATAAGTAACTACAGTAGGATCTACATCACTCAGTTTGTCAGAGAATACGTTACCATAGATCACGTAGTTCTTCACCCACTGATACTGAAGGCTAAGTCCCCAACCGGTAGATCGAACATCTTCAGTTGAATTCTGCGTATAAGAAACGTTGTTGGTTGTAAACGGAGAGTACAACTCAGCGTTAGCCCCGTTACGTGATTGGGCAACTGCAACACCCACCAGGAAGTCCTGATACAAGCTGCTGTATACATACGCATCAACAAGCAATTTTTTGCCGATGATACCTTTGTAACCGAGCTCGTAGGATTTAACGGTTTCGGGTCTCACCTCGCTGTAAGTGGCTCGAACCAGACGGCTGGAATCAGCAAGTGATCCAGCACGATAGGCCAATACACTCGCCGCCGTGTATCCTGGCAGCGTTGAGTTCAGTTTGTAATAATCCTGGAAGGAAGGGAGACATCCAATGAGTGCACCGGAACCGGTAACCAAACTGATGTACTGGTTTTGGTTGGTCGGGAAACGATAAGCTGTCTGGTAGGAAAGGCGAACAAAATTCTCGGGCGCTACTTTCACAACCGCAGATACGCGAGGCGTGAATTTCCCTTTGAAGTTGGTTTGCTTATCGTAACGGCCTGAAGCAGTGATGGTCAACGCCTCATTGAAAAATTTCTTTTTCAATTGAACGTATCCACCATATTCATTGAGGCGAATCCGCTGAATCGTGTCAGCAAAGATGGTTCCTTGAGAATTCATCACCCACTGCTTCCAGCTAGCTCCGGCGATCACCTCTACCGTATTGGTGAAACGGAAGATGTCGGAGAGGTTGAACTGTCCGTCTGTAGCATACAGATCGGATTTGTCCAGGAACAGAGCACCGCCACGACGGATAGGTGTGCTTTTGATCGTGCGAGAAGCATTGTTAAAGGCAGTCGTGCCGGGGATGAAACGACCAGCATCCGCCGCATTACGTGCAGCTTGATGAAGCACGAAATCACTGGCTAACCCACCATTCAAACGACGACCCTCTGAGAAGGTGCCGATATACTGAGGGAACCAGGTTCCGCTTGGCTTGTGTGTCTCATTCAGGAAAGCTCCCAGGGCACTCGCATTGAAAGACTCGCCGGCATTCTCTTGTGTTGTATAACCGCGCACGTACCAGTTCTTGTGACGAAGTTCCAGTTTGTGCTGTGCCATCTTAAGATTACGCAGTGAGTAACGATCTGAACCTGTATAAACAGTGGTTCCGTATCCAAAATAGGTGTTGAAAGAAGCCTCCAACTTATCATTGATCTTGTAGTGAGCTCCACCCGTCAACTTAAAATTAAAGGTGCCATAATCAACCAGATCTTGTTCGTTGTAACCCGTACGAGATACACTTGCACGGTTGAAGTAGTTGTTACGAAGACCCAGGTAGAAAGGCATCATGTTCTGAACAGCTGTCTGACCCGCTCCACCCAAAAATCCTAGGTTGCCGATAAAGGCTCCGATCTGGGCATTCGTGGGGAATTGAGGGTTGCCAATAGCAGTGAAATAACCATTCGCTGCGTTCACAACATCGAATAGACCGCCACTGCCCTGCAGCAAAGCACGACGTGTTTGCTCCTGTACAAAATAGGAGAAAGCGTTCATATCGGCACTGGTCTCATCACCATATACGTTGATACCGTTGAAGTTCGGATCGGTGGTGCGATTTCCGTCGGTAACAGCACTGAGAATACCGATCTGGCGTCTATTGCGGTAATCTTCGGCCTCCCAATCGGAACCGCGAACCAGCTGCGCTGACATCTTGATACCCAATTTATTCTTGTACACTTTCGCGTAACGAATCGCCCAATCATAGAAAGGAGAAGCAGAGCGCTGACGACCATCTGCGTGCATCAAACCTTGCTTGATGTTGTAGCTAAGTCCTTGATATTTGAATGGGCTTTTGGTTGAGATCAACACCGTTCCGTTCATACCGCCTGATCCGTAAAGAGCAGAGGAGGCTCCAGAGAGAACCTCAACGTTATCTACGTCCAGATCAACCGGACCCGCAACGCTACCTACAGCGAAGTTCAATCCGGGTGCCTGATTGTCCATTCCATCGATCAATTGGTTCAAACGGGTATTACCGCTGCTTACAAAACCACGTGTGGTAATGGTGCGGAAGGTCAAGCTGGCCGTGTGCACATCGACACCTTTCAGGTTACCGATGGCCTCATAGTAGTTAGGAGCCGCTACGGCGCGAAGAGCTGTGTTGCTCAGGCGCTCAACGGTTACGGGTGATTCGAGAATTCGTGTTGCTGTACGAGTGGCAGCAACAACAACTTCCTGACCCAACTTGGTGCTGACTTTAAAGTCTACGCTGACCGGACTTGCTGCACTGTTCACAGTAACCTCCTGATCCTCGAAACCAATCGAACTGAACACCAGGGTCACGGGCAATTTGGCCACTTTCAGGCTAAAGCCCCCATCTGAATTGGTGTATGTACCCTGACTGGTTCCTTTCACGGTCACAGAAACAGCCGGAACAACTTCTTTGGAGGAACTGTTTCGCACGGTTCCGGATACGGTAACTGCCTGAGCATTAGCCAGAACAGAAAAAAGTACCGCAACGACCAATGAAGCTAAATATCGGTAGCTCATTCTCATAAAACGGGAGTTTTGGTTTTTGAAATTTGGCTGAAAATTAGGGATTGTGGGGGTATTGGGGAAATTTTATTTTCATGGAAAAGGAGAAGATGTTGAAATCTTGATCCCCAATCGATTGGGTGCGTTTTGGGAGGGTACTAACTTCGGCCTCATGTCGTTATTTCAACTGCCTGACCAAACCGGTTTTTACCGGGGCAAAGTCAGAGATGTTTATTCGATTGGTAGCAACTTGCTGGTCATGTTGGCCAGTGACCGGATCTCGGCCTTCGACGTGGTCCTACCCCGCCCCATCCCATATAAAGGACAGGTTCTCAATCAAATAGCCACCTACATGCTTGGGGCCACTCAATCAATTTGCCCAAACTGGCTGATCGAATCCCCGGCGCCACAGGTATCAGTTGGATATAAATGCCAACCCTTCGCAATTGAAATGGTCGTTCGAGGTAATTTGACCGGACATGCCTGGCGTACTTACCAATCAGGCCTTCGAACGCTTTGCGGTATACCCCTCCCCGAGGGCTTACGAGAAAATGATTTCTTCCCCACTCCTCTGATCACCCCGAGCACAAAAGCAGCAGTTGGCCACGATGAAGACATCAGCGCCGAAGAAATCCTGAAAAGAGGCTTGGCCACACCCGAGCAGTGGAATCAACTTTGCACCTACGCCTTGAACCTATTTGAACGGGGCAAACAATTGGCCGCGGCACAAGGTCTGATCCTGGCTGATACCAAATATGAGTTTGGTCTACTTGATGGCAAGATCACGCTGATGGATGAAGTACATACGCCCGATAGTTCACGTTTTTTCTATTCTGAAGGGTTCGAGGATCGACAGATCAAAGGGGAGAAACAAAAACAACTTAGCAAAGAATTTGTACGGGAATGGTTGATCGAGAACGACTTCATGGGAAAAGAGGGCCAAACTGTACCGGAGATGACAGATGAATGGATACAAACCATCTCGAACCGATACATCGAACTATACGAGCGATTAATAGGAAAACCGTTTCAGCCCGAACCGATGAACGAAGAAATGATCCTGGAAAAAATCAACGAGTCACTGAACCGTATCCGATCTCCTCGAGGCTGATAATTGACCTAGCCGTTGTCTGGACTTATTGAAAATATGGTGGCCGTGGTCTACACCCTGGCGTATTTGCTTTCGCTCTTCCTCCGGTAATTGCTTTTGCGTTTTACACGCTGTGGAACAGCATCCATCCAGCGTAGCCTTACATTCATCACATTGAATGAACAACAAATGGCAGGCATCATTCAGGCAGTTCACATGCGTATCAGCAGCCTTCCCGCAAATATGACAATGCGCCAAAATATCATCTGTGATCCGCTCACCCAGCCGTTCATCGAAAACAAAGTTCTTCCCAATGAAAAGGTTAGGCAAGCCCATCTCCCGAACCTGGTTCACATAGTGGATGATACCGCCCTCTAAATGATAAACATTTTTGAAGCCGTGGTGCAACATGAACGCAGATGCTTTCTCACAACGGATTCCACCGGTACAATACATCACAATATTCTTCTCTTTGTTCTCCTCCAGCATGGAAACGGCCATCGGCAATTGATCCCGAAATCTGTCTGAAGGAACTTCAATAGCTCCCTTGAACCGACCCACTTCATATTCATAGTAATTCCGCATGTCAACGATCACCGTATCCGGATCGTTCGCCAAATCATTGAAGGCATCAGCAGAAAGATATTTTCCGTTTTGGTCTACCTCAAAATTGGGATCCTCGATTCCGTCTGCTACAATTTTTGAGCGGACCTTTATGTCCAATACAAAAAACGATTTTCCATCATCCTGAACCGCTACATTCAACCTCAATTGCTGCAACCCGTTTATCAAATCCAACTGTGATCGAAAAGCAGGAAAATTCTCCGTAGGCAAACTGATCTGGGCATTGATCCCCTCTTCTGCAACATAAATTCGTCCTAGTACCCCGATCGACTGAAAACGCCTATACAGATCATCCCGAAAGGAGACAGGATCGTTGATCCGGAAATATCGATAAAACGAAATAGTAGTGCGGGGTGTAGGGTCAGCCAGCAGCCTTTCTTTCAGCTCCTTTCTGGAGACCCGGTTGTGTAAGGGGGCCATGCATTTGAATTTTAATTCCGTGTCGAGAATCCCAATGGCAGGTTGGGCAAAATTCTAAACCAAGGCAAAGATAACTTAGTTACGATGCCACCGAACTGAAAATACTTCGAATATGCTTACCCGATAAAGCCGCCAATCCACCGATCAATCCCCCCACTAGCGCGGTTAAAAGATGCAAAAACACAACGTTACCGCCAACCGGTAACACCTGTGCCATACGAGCTGATAAAAGTCCATCGTTAGAACGATCGATCCAAATCGTAAGACCCAGCCAAAGCATGAACACGCCACCAAATCCACAGAGAAAACTGATGAATGATTTCTGTGGCATCAGCAGGGCGACCAATCCAGCGGCAAAGGCTACTGTCCACCAAGGGAAAAATATGCCTGCAACAAAACTCAGAATAGCAGTAGAAAGAACAGCGATCAAACTTTTCATGGGAGTAAATTAAAGAGGTTTCAACGTAAGAGTCCAGCGAGCAGCGCTTTCTTCGCCCCGACGCATCAAATGGAGTTTATTGTATTTGCCCTGTACCCAGGTGTCAATATAATCGTCATAAAACCGGCTACCGGGATTTCCGTTCTGTCCGCCGGGGTAGATACCATAGGCTTCCGTTGACGTAGTCAAGTGTACAACCATCCGCCAACTCGGACCATGACTTTTCGTGATCGCATTCACAATGTTTCCATTTCCGCCAACCGGCAGCTTTTTCCTCGCAAAAGAGGGCAATGCATCGCGCAACAGGTGATTAACGGAAGGCTCTTTAAATAGACTCCAGTTCAGCTTCCCCTCCCGTTCATGCTTTTGCAATACAACTGAAGCTGTTTTCAGCGAGTTCGTAACAAGTTCAGTCAGGGTTTCAATTTGATCGGTTCTTCGATCATCAATAAACGGCATGTAAATGGAATCCCGTGACAGCCATTCCATGGTAGTTTGTTCCTCCGGCCATGGAGCGGATGGATTGACCCTATCCAGGTCATCTTTCCAAATGGCGGATTGTAAACTATCGAACCAGCATTCATAAATGGTCTGACCTTTTGAATCCGGTGAAGCCAACAGATCCCATTGCTCAAACAGGTTCAGGTAGCGCCGCTCCGTTGTGCTGAGCGCAGCTCGGTCTACATATTTCAACAAAATCGGCCGCACGTCCTCCGCCAGCGAATTAAAATAATCGGAGTGAAGATCCATGACGTCCTGAACCGTCACGCTGTTCATCGCCATAAGCTTCTTTTCAATAGTCACCCCACGAGGCGTTATGTAACGGCCCGGAACAAAATATGGATATGTGCCATCAACCGGCCGCTGGTTGGCACTTTCTAAGAAACCACGCTCCGGATTCTTAGCATGCGGATTCTCTGCATACGGTATGTAGCCCTGCCAGAAAAAGGTGCTATCCTCCCCGGGCATAACGTATAGTCCCTGATCGGGCCAACGTGCCGGAAATTTTCCTTGCTGCCAAATAGCAATGTCGCCCGTTTTGGATGCGAATACGAAATTCTGACCCGGACAAGCAAAATGCTGGATCGCGGCTTCATACTCATCATAATTTTTAGCGCGATTCAACTGGTAGAACGTTCTTCCCTCATTGCTGGCGTCATGGCCGGTCCAACGTACTGCCAGGTTTTCTCCTTTAGCCAACGTATCTGAAAAAGAGGCATCGAACATTACAGGGCCCATGATCGTATAGGCAACCGTATCATAGATCGTCCCTTTACCTTTCACCACTATCGCTTCGATACGGATCTTAGACTTACGCCACTGTCCATCGAACCAGTATTCCGTACGGGAATCATCTTTGAATTTGATCCGATAGTAATCTTTTACATCGCGTTGTGAGTTCGTAACTCCCCAGGCGATACTGTCATTGAAACCAATGATCACATAGGGGGAGCCGGGTAAACTGACACCATATACATTGCTGTTTGGCCCCTGTAACTGCATCTCATACCAAATAGATGGAAGGGATAATTCCAGATGCGGATCGTTACAAAGTATCGGTGCTCCTGAACTTGTCTTGGATCCTGCCAACACCCAGTTATTGCTGCCATTACTTGGGTCCGGTGCATGTTTTTCGCCTGATAAAACCGGCTCCAAACCGCTCTTACCAAAAAGGATGGAATCTGCGTTAGCCGGGCGAACCGGCGTGATGCCGGGTTCGGGAAAAGGGGTACCGGCCGGAATGATCGGCATGAGTGAATCATGCACTTGAGGATATAATTTTTTCAATTCATCGGGCAAAAAAACAGATTTGGCATTGGTCAAAGAGAGATCGATCTCGGTACCGCTGGAGAGATTGCGGGCCATCATTTTCAGCAGCAGCGCCGAGCGAATATTGCTCCAGCGCTCTGGCTGTACACCTAACAATTTATATTCCAATGGCAACTCGGCTTGTGTCAGTCCGTCAATGTAGGCATTAACGCCTCGTGTATAGGCATCGAAAACCAATTTAGATTCCGGATCTTTTTCAACTTCTGCCAATGCATTCTCTGCCGCGAACCGCATACCCAACCGGCGTTGTTCCCGATCGAATCGGATGGCCTTATCACCAGCGAACTCACTGGCCCGTCCTTCCGCGGCTCGGGTTTGCAGATCGATCTGAAATAACCTGAAACGTGCATGCAAGTATCCTTGTACAAAGTAGAGATCTTCATCATTTTCTGCGAATACATGCGGAACCAACCGATCGTCCAGTTGAACGTCCACTTTGCCTTTCAATCCGGCAAGTGATAAAGATCCACCGAAGTCATGGTCTTTTGATTCCGCATTCTGCCAAAATCCATGCTGCGGTCCGAGTAATGGGCCAAGGGGCGGCAAGGCGCCGAGTGGACGATCAAGAAGAAAGATCAAACCGGCCGTTAGGGCCGAAAAAAGAATGGCAAGGAAGTATCGCATAGAAAAATTATGACCCACAAGTTAAGAAAAGGAAAGTACCAGCGGTCAGGACTTTCCCTTCAGCATCGGTACGAAGCTGAATTCATCGAATACATCCTGTTTTATTTCAGATGCTGAGACCCGTACAATACGGTGCATTCGCTGTGCATCACCCTCTCCTACCGGAACAACCAATATGCCACCAACTTTAAGTTGTGGAATCAACCCCTCGGGCACGGCCGGTGCGCCGGCTGTGATCAAGACCCGATCAAAGGGCGCGAACGTAGGCTGACCGGCATAGCCATCTCCATAAAAAAACTTGATAAGTCGGTAGGTATCCATCAACCATTTGAATTTCTTTCGCTGCTCAAATAACGCTGATTGACGCTCAATGGTGAACACCTGTGCACCCATCTCCGCCAGCACCGCAGCCTGGTATCCGCTTCCTGTACCTACTTCCAATACCTTACTCCATTTGCTTACTTGCAACAACTCCGTCTGATAGGCAACAGTATACGGATGAGAAATGGTTTGACCAGCCTCAATCGGGAATGATCGATCGGTATAGGCCAGTTCATCAAAACCGATATCCAGAAAAAAATGACGGGGCACTTTTCCCATAGCTGTTAAAACCTGCGGGTCCTTGATTCCCTTGGCTTCCAACTGAGCGATCAATTTATTTCTCAACCCTTGATGTCGAAGCGTATCCTCTGTTGGTCTGCGCATTGCTTATCCGTTCAATTTCATGTCCACGATAATTCCCTGAATGCGCTCCTCCAGAAGGGCATCAACTGCATCATGATCCGAAGCCTGTGGCAACTCAGCATGTACGCTGAAGTAAAACTTGATCTTTGGCTCCGTACCGCTTGGGCGGGCAGCGATGAGACTACCATCTGCCAGTTCAAAGATCAATACGTTTGATGCAGGAAGGGATAAGGGCGTACTGACCCCGCTTCGCAGATCTTTACATTGCTGCAGTTGATAATCATAGGTCCGAAGCACCTCCACCCCATTTATCTGAGCCGGAGAAGCTTCCCTGTAACCATTCATCATGGCTGCGATCTGTGCTTGACCATCCATTCCTTTCTTGGTGATGGAGATGAGCTTTTCTTTATAAAGTCCATACTCTACGTACAAGTCGATCAGCTTCTGAAACAAACTCCTTCCTTTGGATCGTTCTACAGCCGCCATTTCACATAGCAAGGCCACGGCACTAACACCATCTTTATCACGGATCTTGTCTCCGATCATCAGACCAAAGCTTTCTTCACCCCCAATGATGTAATGCTCCTGCCCTTCTTTTTGGCGAATCAGATCGGCGATCCACTTAAAACCTGTCAGTACCCGATAACATCCGACCTGATTTTTTTCAGCGATCACATCGATCATCGGCGTCGTCACAATCGTAGTGATCACCATGTCATTTGGTTGGGCGATCCCTTTGCTCTTCCGCGCTTCAATGAGATAATTAAATGCCAATACCGCGGTTTGGTTTCCATTCATCAACACCCACTCCCCTTTGTCGTTGCGTACCCCGATGGCCAAGCGGTCGGCATCGGGGTCGGTTCCACAGAGGATATCCGCATCCAAATCCTTGGCGAGCTTCAAGCCGTAACTCATAGCCTCTGATTCTTCCGGATTCGGATATTCAACCGTCGGAAAATTTCCATCGGGAATGGCCTGTTCCGAAACGATGTGCACATTATTGAAACCGAATGCTTTCAATACATCCGGCACCAACTTGATCCCGGTTCCGTGGATCGGCGTATACACGATTTTGAGATCGGATTGTTGTTGGATGATATCCGGATAGATGCTTAGTCCCTTGACCATGTTGATGTAGGCATGATCCATCTCCGAACCGAGTGCATGAATGCGATCTTCCCCTCCCGACCATTTCACATCGTTGACGTTTTCGATCTTTTCCACTTCAAGAATCACATTCTTATCATGCGGAGGCACCAGTTGTGAGCCGTCATCCCAATAAGCTTTATATCCGTTGTATTCTTTTGGATTGTGTGAAGCGGTGCAGACCACTCCGCCCTGGCAACCCAGCTGGCGGATGGCAAATGAAAGCTCCGGGGTCGGACGCATGTCGGCGAACAGATATACCTCAATACCATTAGCCGCAAAAACCTGCGCGGCTGTTTCCGCAAAGAAGCGGCTGTTGTTTCGGCTATCATGAGCAATGGCAACTTTTACTCCATCAGGAAAACACTGGTTCAAATAATTCGCATATCCCTGCGTGGCCATTCCCACGGTGTATTTATTCATACGGTTGGTACCCGCACCCATCAAGCCCCGCAATCCGCCCGTGCCGAACTCCAAGGTTCTGTAAAAAGCGTCCGCCAACGCAGCAGGGTCGTTTTGCTGTAACTGTTTTACTTCCTCGCGGGTTTGCGCATCAAATTGATCTGATAACCACAACTCAACCCGCTTCTGTATCAGCTCGTTCATACTTGAAATTTGCCCGAAAATAACCAAATCCAATAAGCCTTGCGAACCTGATTGAATACCTTTAGGGCATGCCCCGCTTCATATTTATTGCATGTCTTTTAATGCCTTGTCTTTTGGCCGGGCAAGCATTTGATTCAACTTTATCGGACTCCACTTTTACAGACACGACTTCACACAAAAACCGAATGATCTGGGCAAGTTCTATACAGGCAGCTGCTTATGGAGGCGCCTTTGTCGCCTTGAATCAAACCTGGTATAGCCAATACCCCAAGCGAGAATGGCATGTATTCAATGACTGGGGGGAGTGGAAGCAAATGGATAAGTTCGGGCACATTTATGGAACCTACATACAGGGTAAAACCAGTATGGAGTTGTTCCGGTGGGCTGGAGCCTCCAAAAAAACGCGTATTTGGGTCGGAGGTTTGGCCGGTACTGCTTTTCAAACGCTGATCGAGTACATGGATGGAAGAAGTGCCGACTGGGGCTGGAGCTGGGGCGATGTTGGAGCTAATATGATGGGTAGTGCTTTACTTATCGGACAAGAATTGGCTTGGGATGAACAACGCATACAGATCAAATTTTCCTTTCATCCTACCCGATACAGCGAGCCGGATCTGCAGCAACGAAGCATCGAACTTTTCG
>CANGZN010000024.1 GCA_947458625.1 Chitinophagaceae bacterium | reverse complement strand
CCGATTAATACCACTCCTGTCTGAACCAACCACAGCAGCCAACCGAATGCGATGGACGGAGCTAGCGCCACCCCATAAAGTTCCATTGTTTTTTGGATCAGGTAGGCGTAGGCGCCGATTCCACCCGGGGAGGCGATCATACCCACACTACCGGCGGATAGTATGCTAAAGGCCACCGGAATACCCAGGTCCTGCGTTTCAGAAAAAGCCAGTAGACCGATGTATCCGCCGGCCAGGTAGCAGATCCACATGATGAGGGTGAGAAATAAAAAGGTCCCTCTCGCTTTGAGGTGTTGGATAGACCGGAGCCCTTCCAGGAATTGGCGCTGAAACCGACGTAGCCGCTCGTTGATCTCACTGATTCGGGTATGTCTTAGTTTCCACCACATAAAGGCTCCGATACCTATCAACAGGAGTCCGATTATCCAAATCGCAAGTCCGCTGTCAGAAGCAGTATCGCCGGAAGAACTGTTTTCAAAAAAGGTCTTGATTAATTTATCGTAGAGATCGGGCTGGATGGCCAGTGTAAGTCCGAAAAACACCAACAGACAGCAGGCGTCGAACAGTCTTTCCAGCAGGATGGTGCCGATCAATTTTTCGACGGGTATACCTGCTTTCTTTCCGAGCAAAGTGCATTTCATCACTTCGCCCAGCCGGGGTACGCCTTGGTTTACCAGGTACCCAACCATCACGGCATAAAAGGTGTCCTTTCGTGATACCTCATGACCGAGTGAGCCGATCAGCAACCGCCACCGAAGGGCTCTGACCCAATGACTCAGAAACAGCACCCCGATCACGGGAATGATCAATCCGTACCGGGTCCCTTGCAGGGCCCGCCGGATTTCCGACCATTGTTCTGCATTCAAATGCCTGAGGGACATCCAAATAAAAAACAAAGCCAGTGCAGCGTAGAATAAATTAGATCCGATCTTGGTGAGGCGCTTCGACATGATACTCAATGCGTAAAGCTACCAAATGTCTGCCCATCCGCATTTTGAAAACACTGATTTTCCTTATTTTCTGTACTTTTGCTGCCTTCATGCCGTGATCTGGGGCAGTAGCTCCTCCCACGTCCAACCAAAGTGTACGCCGATGTCAGCAAAAAAGCGCATTCTCTTTATCGCCAATGAGATGTCTCCTTATTTGGAGCTGACTGAATTTTCAGAGATCGTGAATCGGCTGGCGATCAAAGCAAATGATAACAATTTCGAAGTTCGTTGCATCATGCCTCGTTTCGGCACGATCAATGAGCGTCGTCACCGACTGCACGAAGTGGTTCGTCTTTCCGGCATCAATGTGACGGTGGATAATGACGATCTCCCGCTGCAAATCAAGGTAGCTTCTTTACCCAGTGCCCGATTGCAGGTTTATTTTCTGGACAATGAAGAGCTGTTCAAACGGAAATTCGTTTTTCATGATGAGCAGGAAAACTGGTTCGACGACAATGATCTTCGCACGGTATTCTTCTGCAAAGGGGCGTTGGAGACAGTCAAAAAGTTCGGTTGGCCCCCTGATGTCATCCATTGTAGTGGCTGGATGACCGGTTTGATCCCTGCCTATCTCAAAACGGTTTACAAGAAAGAACCTGTCTTTGCCCGTAGCAAGGTGGTCTTTACCTTGGGCGAACTGACGCATAAAGAAAAAATGGGATCCGGGTTTCTTCAGAAGGCGATGATTCATGCTTCCCTGAAAGAAAAAGATCTGGAAGCCTTCAAAGACGGTTCGAATATCTCGATGTTCCGAGGTGGTGCTCAGTATGCGGATGCCATCACATTCGGGGCAGAAAAAATCGACAAGAAACTAACAGAGGAGTTTTCAAAAGTCCGCGGCAAAAAAACCTTGCCTTATAATCCTGATGGGGATTTAACAGACTATTTACAACTCTATAACGACCTTGCCGGCTAACCCTTTATTCTGTTCATCTAATCTTATGGCAAGACCGATCGTTTCAGGAAAATTTCATGTGATCTACTTCGGTCTGTTGACCCTGATCGCTTTATCATCTTGTACACGCATCAATGAATCGACCCGGCTGGGCGGAGATCTGATTCCTCCGGTCGACAACATCAATACATTCGAAGCGTTCCTTGCCACCGAGGCGGATAATCGCAATTTGCTGGATACCACGAAAGTCTATTTCAACGATGAACTGGCCTTGGGTCATATCAATGATCCGGAGTTTGGCAGTACGCATGCGGATGCTTACTTCAATATCAGTCATCCCAATTATTTCTTCTATCCGTATTATAACCGTGATTCCGTAAAAATGGATTCCGTTGTTTTGTCACTTTCTTATCAGGCGTCTTACGGCGATACCAACAGCAACCTCACGTTGCGGGTGCGGGAGATTGCACAAAATGCAGGGTTCAACGATACTACGGGTTATAGATACAGCCACCCTGCATTCAGCACGGTTGGTCCTGAACTGGGTAATAAGACCTTTCAGGTTAAACGCCTGAGCGATTCAGTGCAGTTCATCCGTAAGCGGGATACCTCAAAGATCGCTAATGCCATTCGCATTCGACTTGATACCGCTTTGGGTCGTCGCCTCGTGAACTACGATACAACGAATACGGCTAATGGGGGCTATCGGAACGACTCTATCTTCAAGAGCCTCTTTAGAGGTTTTGCCATTCAGGCGGACATGTCGGGGAATGCCTTGGTTTACATCAATCCGACCGATGTGCTGAAGACCAAACTCACGGTCTATTTCCGTTTCACGAAGAATGGTGTTACCGACACAACGCAAGCAGATTATTTCCACGCAACCGGCGGTCAGGCAAACCTGGTACGTCGTACCCCCGGCGGCAACTGGCTGAGTTATTTGAATAACGGAATTCCCAGCGACGATAAGATCTATTTGCCCACCACACCCGGCTCGATGGCACAGATACGCATACCGGCCCTCGATACTTTCCGTAACGTGGTGGTACACCGTGCAGAGTTGATCGCAACTCCTATACCCGGTTTGCAGTCAGGCACCTTCACCTATCCATTGGGTCTTTTCATGGACCGGATCAGCCCCCGAGGTGATACGGCTTACTCCTTTGACAGCGACATGCTGCTGTCAAACAACTTCACAGCTTTTACATATGATATCGGCTTATTCGGTGGTCAGTTAACAAAAGACAGCACCTTCCGTTTCAACATCACACGTCATGTGCAAACAATGGTCACACAGCGGCTTCGAAACGATTCCCTTCGCATCTACATTCCCATCCGGGCCTTTATCTACTCACCTTCTTATCAGCTCCGGAATCAACTGTTCGTGACCGACCGCGTTGCTTATGGCCGGATCATACTGGCGGGAGGTAATTATCCAGACGCCACCAAGCGCCTGCGCTTACGGTTGGTCTATTCCAAGCTTTGATTCTTATACAGAGGAAAAGAAAAGCATACGACTCTTATCTTTGCTGAAACCCAATTCAGCATGCCTTATCTGTTTACCTCTGAGTCCGTTAGTGAAGGACATCCCGACAAAGTAGCGGACCAGATCTCCGATGCACTCATCGATCATTTTCTAGCTTTCGATCCGCAATCAAAAGTTGCCTGTGAAACGCTGGTTACAACCGGACAGGTAGTACTGGCCGGCGAAGTTAAATCGCGCGCCTACCTCGACGTGCAGGACATCGCCCGTCAAGTGATCCGAGACATCGGATACACCAAGAGCGAGTACATGTTCGAGGCCAACAGTTGTGGTATCCTCTCCGCCATTCATGAGCAATCAGCCGATATCAATCAAGGGGTAGAACGTAAGAAAAAAGAAGATCAAGGTGCCGGTGACCAGGGTATGATGTTCGGTTATGCCTCCAATGAGACCCCGCATTACATGCCCCTGGCCTTGGATCTTGCTCACAACTTGTTGATTGAATTAGCAGCTATCCGTCGAGAGAAGAAATCTCCAATGCCTTACCTCCGTCCGGATGCCAAAAGTCAGGTCACACTTGAATACGACGATAATAACCAACCGATCCGCATTGATGCTATCGTCATCTCCACGCAACACGATGATTTCGATGTTGAACCTAAAATGTTGGAGCGCATCAAAAAGGATGTGATCAACATACTCATCCCCCGTGTGAAGAAACGTTACAAGCGTTACGCACATCTTTTCAAGGGGAATATCAAGTATCACGTAAACCCAACCGGTAAGTTCGTGATCGGTGGTCCGCATGGAGATACAGGCCTCACCGGACGTAAGATCATCGTTGATACCTACGGCGGTAAAGGTGCACACGGTGGCGGCGCCTTCAGTGGTAAAGATCCTTCTAAAGTGGATCGTTCTGCAGCCTATGCAACTCGTCACATCGCCAAGAACCTTGTTGCAGCCGGGGTGTGCAGTGAGGCACTGGTGCAAGTTTCCTACGCCATCGGTGTGGCCCAACCTACCAGCATCAACGTGAATACCTATGGTACGGCAAAAGTTGATCTGACTGACGGACAGATCAGTAAGATCATTGAGGGTGTCTTTGATATGCGCCCTTACTTTATTGAAAAGCGCCTGAAATTGCGCAGTCCGATCTACCGCGAGACAGCTGCCTATGGCCACATGGGAAGAAACCCGGAGGTTAAAACAAAAAGCTTCATCGCACCCGGAGGGAAGACGATCCACAAAAAAGTGGAACTGTTCACCTGGGAGAAGTTGGACTATGTCTCCAAAGTGAAAAAAGCTTTTGGTCTCTGATCAATCTGACTGAATCATGAAGGCCCATCCACGGATGGGCCTTTTTTTTCTTTTCTTTGCTCTGTGAAATCATTCCGACAAAGCGCCCCCCGTCCTAAAAAAAGTACATTGGTCATCGGACCCAAAGTCGTGCTGGAAGCACTTGGCTCCGGGATGCCACTGGATCGTATCTACCTGGATCAAAAGGCCTTCGGTCCGGCCGTCCAGCAGATCCGAAAATCAGCCGCCGAACGATCGGTTCCGATCCTCATGGTTCCACTTGCCAAACTCGATAGTTTTCATGTGGAGGCACATGAGGGATGTGTTGCTCAAAAAGCTCGGGTGCGTTATCAAGAGTTACAGGATGTGATCTCCTGGGTCGTTGATCGGGGTGAGACGCCCCTGTTTCTGATTCTAGATGGGATCACGGACGTGCGAAACATCGGAGGCATTGCCCGTACGGCCTATTGTACCGGCGTGCATGCGATCATTATACCAGATAAAGGAGTTGGCGCGTTGCAGGAAGATGCCATCCTGACTTCTGCGGGCGCATTGGAAAAGATCACGGTATGCAGGGTTAATAGTCTGCTGAAAGCAATCGATGAATTACATTTAAACGGCATTCAGGTACTGGCCAGTGTCATGCGTTCAGGTATCGCCATAAGTCAAGCAGATCTTACGCAACCCGTTGCCATTCTCTTGGGTGGTGAAGAAAAAGGTATTTATCCGGCTTTATTGAAAGCGGCGGACCAACAGGTGCATATTCCAATGGCTGGTGATTTTGACAGCCTGAATGTGTCCGTGGCGACGGGTATGATGCTGTATGAAGCGATGAAACAACGTAGCCATGGCTGATCCAATTCAATTGATCGAATGCCCGCGGGACGCCTGGCAAGGAAAAGAAGCATTCATCCAGACGGATAAAAAAGTTTCCTATTTACAAGCCTTATTATCAGTTGGGTTTCACACCATCGATGCGGGTAGTTTTGTTTCCCCGAAAGCAGTTCCACAGCTGGCCGATACCGGTGATGTCCTGAAGGCCTTGGACCTTCGAGATACCAATACCCGATTGTTGGTGATCATCGCCAATGAAAGAGGCGGAGAACAGGCGGCGGAGTTTTCATTCGTAGATTACTGGGGATATCCGCTCTCCGTATCAGAAACCTTTCAACAACGCAATACCCGACAATCTGTATCACAGGGCCTTGATCTCGCAAAACGATTGCACGAACGGGCAGCGCAAAACCGAGCAGAACTGGTGATCTACATTTCGATGGGATTCGGTAATCCGTATGGAGAGGTGTATCACGAAGATCAGGTGTTGACACTGGCAGGTGAATTAAAGCAGGCCGGGATAAAAACAGTTTCATTGGCGGATACGGTCGGACTCGCAACGCCCGAACAGATAGCTGCACTGGTTACAACATGCAGGAAGGAGTACCCCTCGCTGCATTGGGGTGTACATCTTCATGCCAGACCGGAAGGACAAACCCAGAAGATCGCAGCCGCATACGAAGCAGGGTGTCGTCGCTTCGATGGAGCCATCGGTGGTCATGGTGGCTGTCCGTTTGCCGAAGATGAACTGATCGGTAACATCAACACATCTTCACTCATCGATTATCTCTCTACTGCAGATCCAACGCTTTCCATCGATCTCGATCGATTCCAGGTAGCCGCTCAGTTGGCACAAACGATCTTCCACTGATGCAGTTCCAATTATCACTGACGCCGGCCCCGTTACCGACACCGATCGATCATCGGCAACGGATCTTATTGTTGGGATCCTGCTTCACCGAACACATCGGGGACGCCCTGAGGGAATGGAAATTTCCAGTGATGCAGAACCCGCACGGTATCCTATTCGGACCCGACGCGATCTGTCAGGCATTGGGAGATTATCAGCAAAGACGTACCTATAAACCAGCCGATCTCTTTTATTTGAATGAGTGTTGGCATAGTTGGCATCATCATTCACGTTTCTCTGCTACTGACGTAAATGAAGCATTGCAACGAATAAACGGATCGATCGCCGCTACACATGATTTTATCCAGCAAGCCGATTGGCTTGTTCTGACATTGGGTTCGGCATTCACCTATCGATTAACAGATCGGGCCGACTCGGGCGGATTGAATATCGGATCGGCTGTTGCGAATTGCCATCGCGCGCCGGCCGCTTGGTTCAGCAAAGAAATGATGACGGTGGAGGAGATCGTAAACAGTTTGACGCACTCCATTAATGGTTTACGTGCACTCAATCCGAAGATGAAGTTGATGCTCACCATCAGTCCGGTTCGTCACATACGGGACGGAGTGGTGGAAAATAATAGGAGTAAAGCTCGGTTGATCCAAGCCGTACAGATCCTGACCGAACAGGTAAGCGATAGTTATTATTTTCCAGCCTATGAGTACGTGATTGATGTATTGCGTGATCATCGGTTTTATGATATCGACCTCGTGCACCCCAATTATGCCGCTACACAATTTGTGCTCGAGCGTTTTTCCACTTATGCTTTTTCGGATACTACACAGATTCTGACTGAAGAGATTCGGGCATTGGTCACGGCACGCCGTCACCGAGTACAATACCCCGACACGGATGCGCACAGGCAGTTTTTGAAAAGTCACTTTCAAAAAGCCATCGAATTACAACAGCGTCATCCGGAGCTGGATCTTACGGATGAGCTCAGTTATTTCTCAGGGCAGTCGATCTAGTCTGCCGGTAGTTGTCAGGTATTTTTCCATTTGGGATAGCAGCGTGAATTGATTCAGTGCCCGATCCAGATTTTGGTTCGCTCGATCAGTGAAGTAATAAACGTCCCCATTCAGGTGGTCGGACAAAAAGCGCATTGCTTGCATAAAAGTCATTAAGATACCGGAAAGCGGCAGGAGATCTTTTTCCTGTTGCGTGAGCGCATCGCTCATAGCAGAACCGTATCCGCTTAATAATGACTCAAAGAGATCGGTCTGAAAAATTACTTCTTCGGGCGGACTATCCTCACGCAGGGAGCCGTTACAGATCGAACGGATCATATCGCCTAGGTCAGAGAAAAAATAGCCCGGCATCACGGTATCCAGATCGACCGGGCAGCGCCAGCTGTCTGTTCGATCATCGATCAATATGTTGCTGAGTTTCGCATCATGATGCATCATCCGCAATGGGAAATGCTCGTTTTCCGACATATTATCGTAGATGGCAATGTAGGGTTCGCGGAGTTGCAGATGCCGGATCAATGCATCACAGTTTCTTGATCTGTTTGATTTATCCGTTCGGATCGCATCCTTGAATTGTTCATATCGTAAACGCAGATCATGGAAGCGGGGGATGGGGATATGCCAGTTATCTGTATGCAGAAGGGAAGCATGTAACGTGAAGCTGGCGAAAAACCGGGCCAGTGCTTCTGCTTGCGATGGGTTCTCTACAGCGCTTCGGGTATGCGTATTACGGATGAAGGTGCTGATTCTCCAGCTTTGTTGGTGTTCATCTTCGACTATCCATTGGTGATTCGGGAATGGCAGCGGACGGGCCAGCGGTTGGGGAAAAGGGTTCAGGTCCGATAAAAAATGGTCGTAGAGCTTTCGGTGGTTGTTGATCAATCCGAGTGGGTCGGTGAAAATATTCGTGTTGATCGATTGGAGCAGGTAGCATTCCTCATCGATGTTGAGCCGAAAGGTTTGGTGGATCAGTCCGTTCGTGATGGGTTCTGCCGAAATAAACTTCTCGCCATAATTAGTCAGGAGTTGATTGAGGGCGCGGGGGAGTGTCATGATCAGTGGATGCGGTCGCCGCGTATTTCCAATTTTCCGATCACTTCTTTTTCATACTCGAGCCATTCTTTCCAACGGTTCTTAACGCGCTGGGGGTCCAGGTATTTTTCTGCTAACTCAATAAAAAGTGTGTAGTGTCCGGCTTCGCTCTCCATGAAGCGTCGGTAAAATTTTTTCAGATAGGGGTCTTCCAGACCTTCACTCAATCGTTTGAACCGTTCGCAACTTCGAGCTTCGATCAGGGCCATGGTCAGCAGTTGGTCGAGCATCCTTGTTTGCAGGTCACCGCCTTTTTGTTGAAATTCCAGGAGGGCGTTTACGTATTGATCCTTTCGCTGCTTACCGAGCGTGAGTCCGCGTTTATGCAATTCCGCCAAAACCAACCGAAAATGTCCCCATTCCTCGGTTACGATCGGAGCCAGTGCGCTTACTAGTTCCTCGTATTGGCTGTAGCGCTGGATCAGCGAGATGCAGGTGGTGGCGGCCTTCTGCTCACAATAGGCATGGTCGGTCAGGATCTCCCCAAGTGAATGTGCCGCTAGGTCTACCCAGCGGGGGTCGGTGGGGAGCTGCAGGCCCAAAATCGCACGGGTATCGGCAGACATTTCCATTCGGCAAAGCTACCGGATTGTGGCTAAGGCCTTGACTTTCATGGCATTTTCCTATAAAATTTCACTTGTTCGTTACAGGAATGCTCTGTACCTTTGCCCCCTAATAAATTGGATGAAAAAAATCGGATGAACCAAAAAGAAAAAAGATGTCACTAACAACTGAAAAAAAAGCGAACATTTTCAAGACCTACGCCGGTGATGCAACGAATACCGGATCTATTGAAGGACAAATCGCGCTGTTGACGGAGCGTATCAGCCACATCAGCAGTCACTTGCAAGTCAACAAGAAAGACTTTTCTACCCACCGCGGGCTCATGCAACTGGTTGGTAAGCGTAAGCGCTTGCTAAACTACCTGCAGAAGCATAACCTGACTGGTTATCGCGCCCTGATCGAGAAACTGGGTATCCGCAAATAATAACAAGCCCCCGCTACACGGCCGGGGCTTGCTTCGTTTTACACCCTACCGTTCGTAGGGTTTTTTCCTAAGCAGATCGAGGCAACGGGCCGTAGTATCGGGATCATTTCCACCGATCGCTACTGTATTTATTGTTGCGATCACAAAACAACGTACATGTTACAACAACCAATTCGTAAGACGTTCGATATGGGTGATGGCCGCCAAGTCACCATTGAAACCGGCCGATTGGCCCGTCAGGCTGACGGCGCCGTTACCGTTTCCTGTGGCAATTGCATGATCCTCGCCACAGTCGTCGCCAACAAAGACCCCAAAGAAGGACAAAGTTTCTTTCCGCTGTCGGTCGACTACCAGGAGAAGTTTGCTTCTGCCGGTCGTATCCCCGGGTCTTTCTTTAAGCGTGAAGCTAAATTGAACGACTATGAAGTGCTCACGAGCCGATTGATCGACCGGGCGCTTCGTCCCCTTTTTCCGGAGGATTACTTATGTGAAGTGCAGGTATTGGTTTCATTGATCTCCAGTGATCCCGAGATCATGCCGGATGCGTTAGCCTGTTTGGCGGCCTCTTCAGCACTGGCTGTTTCCGATATTCCCATCAAGGAGATCATCTCTGAAGTGCGTGTATCACGGGTGAACGGTCAGTTCGTTGTGAATCCAACGCGCACACAAATGGAGACTTCAGATCTGGATTTCATCATTGCGGCTACGGATAAAAACCTGATGATGGTGGAAGGTGAAGCCAAAGAATGTTCTGAGGCAGATCTCTGCAAGGCTCTTGAGATCGCACACGATGCGATCCGCATTCAGGTCAAAGCCCAGGAAGAGCTTCGTGATCTGGCCGGTGTGAAAGGCAAACGTGATTATGTAAAGCCTGCTACTGACGAAGCACTTCGCGATAAGATCTATGCCTTTGCACAGCCTAAAGTGTATGAAGTAGCTAAGGGGCAGCTCAGTAAACATGAGCGTAGCGATCGGTTCAGCGCCATCAAAGCTGAAGTGATTGAGTTCCTGAAAAAGGATCTGGGACTGGCAGCAGGTGAGTCGTTGCCGGACCTGACCAAGAAATTGACTTCGACCTACTACAGCGACCTGCAGTATGATGTGGTTCGTGATATGATCTTGAACGAACGTGTTCGTTTGGATGGTCGTGATCTGGAAACCGTCCGTTCCCTCGATATGGAAGTGGATGTTCTTCCTTCTCCACACGGTTCCGCTTTGTTCACACGCGGTGAAACGCAGTCACTGACCACGGTTACACTGGGAACGCCCATGGACGAACTATTGGTAGAAAGTGCTGCCAAGTCAGTCGATTCTAAATTCTATCTGCACTATAATTTCCCGCCTTTCTCTACCGGAGAAGTGAAGATGATGCGTGGACAAAGCCGTCGTGAGATAGGACACGGAAATCTAGCCCAGCGTTCACTCAAGCAGATGATGCCGAGTGGAGATTTCCCTTACACCGTACGTATTGTAAGTGATATTCTGGAGTCGAATGGTTCTTCTTCCATGGCAACCGTCTGTGCCGGGTCACTGGCCTTGATGGATGCAGGTGTGGGTATTCCCAAGCACGTGTCTGGTGTGGCGATGGGACTGATCTCAAAAGCTGATAACTATGCGATCTTGACCGATATCCTCGGCGATGAAGATCACCTGGGGGATATGGACTTCAAAGTCACCGGTACTCGTGAGGGTATCTGTGGTGTTCAAATGGATATCAAAGTAGACGGACTGAAAATGGAAGTCATGCAACAAGCCCTTGATCAGGCCCGTCGTGCTCGTTTGCATATCCTCGATCACATGTACAATTCGATACCGGCTTCCCGTGCAGAAGTGAAACCACATGCACCACGAATGGTGAAGCTCTTCATTGATAAGGAATTCATCGGTGCGGTGATCGGGCCAGGTGGCAAGGTTATTCAAGAGATCCAGCGTGAGACCGGTACAACCATCACACTCGAAGAGATCAACAACCGAGGTGAAGTCAGCATCTTCAGTGTCAACAAAGATGGGGTTGAAAAAGCCGTCTCTTGGATCAAAGGGATCGTGGCAGTACCTCAAGTGGGTGATGTTTATGATGCGACGGTTAAATCGATCATGCCTTTCGGAGCCTTTGTTGAATTCATGCCTGGTAAGCAGGGACTGGTTCACATTTCAGAGGTTAGCTGGAGACGCTTAGAAACATTGGATGGAATCGTAAAAGAGGGTGATCACATGAAAGTGAAACTCATCGGAACCGATCCTAAATCCGGTAAGTTCAAACTCTCTCGTAAAGTGTTGATGCCAAAACCTGAATCAGGACCTCGTCCTCCACATCCGGAAGACGAACAACCAAATCAATAATTGATCAAGACCCTGCTTGTCAGGGTCTTTTTAATTTCAGCCAATGGAACGCTACCTGTGCTTGAATATGGTGATTGATTCAACCGAAACATCGGATGCCTTGGTGGCTTTTTTGTCAGCTGAGGGCTTTGAAGGATTTGAAGAGGAAGAAGGCCGACTAAAAGCCTATCGTCCGGATGACGAATGGAACCGCCAAGAGGTCTTTGATGAGCTAGATCTGCGATCGATCGCATATTCACTTGAAGAAATAGAAAAAACAAACTGGAATCTGCTCTGGGAATCCAATTTTGAGCCGGTAGTGGTAGATGATTTTGTAGGTATTCGGGCGGATTTCCATGCACCCATTAAGGGGGTTGAAATGGAGCTGGTGGTGACACCTAAAATGAGTTTTGGTACGGGTCATCATGCCACCACCCGTTTGATGATTCAGCAAATGCGCCACTCGATCAAACCGGGTGATCGGATTTTGGATTTTGGAACAGGCACGGGCGTACTCGCGATCCTAGCTAAAAAAATGGGAGCAGCAGAGGTGGTCGGTATCGACATTGAGGACTGGAGTATTGAAAATGCAATCGATAATGCCTGGATAAACGAGGTTTCAGATATTTCCTTTCATTGCTCGGACCGGATCGAACAACAGGGACCATTTAATTGCGTCCTGGCGAATATCAATCGGAATATATTGCTGGATCATATGGGTCGAATCGGTGCCGTACTGGCCCCCGGAGGTATGATTTTGCTCAGCGGGATTTTGGAAGAAGATCTCTTGGTTATGGATAAGGCACTGGGGGAAGTCGGACTCAAACGCATCGATTATACCCAAGAGAAAGGCTGGATCTGTATTCAAGTTATTCAATATCAATAAGATAGGTCGTATTAATTTTTTGTTACCGATTCTGTTTTTGGTTAGTTTTACACTTCCTTGTACGACCGATGAATGAATTTCTACTTCTAATACTGGCCTACCTGATCGGTAGTATACCCACTTCTGTTTGGGTCAGTAAGCGTTTTTTTGGTTTTGATATAAGGGACTACGGAAGTGGTAATCCCGGGGCTACCAACACCTATCGGGTATTGGGTTCCAAATGGGGTACAGCCGTACTGGTTCTAGATATGCTAAAAGGAATGGCCGCCGTTCAACTTGCCTGGTTACTCCCGGAGTACATCGATTCTGAATGGCGAATGGACAATCTGCAGACCTGCCTGGGATTGGCATCGGTTCTTGGGCATATATTTCCATTATGGGCTGAATTCAAAGGGGGTAAAGGAGTAGCAACTTTATTTGGCATGATACTAGGCATATCTCCCTGGACAGCCGTATCCTGTGTAGGGGTGTTTCTGCTGGTTCTTTACCTGACCCGCTTCGTTTCACTCAGTTCAATTCTTGCCAGTATTGCTTTTCCAGTGTTCATCCTGGTTGTTTTTAATGTTGAAAATCCCCTCTATCGGGTATTTGCCATATCGGTTGCCCTCTTGGTGCTATTGACACATCAAAAGAACATCGGCCGTTTGTTACGAGGAGATGAAAGCAAGGTTCCCCTTTTCAAGCATCGCGACCGTCGCAAGCAGCAAAAAGCTGATTGATTACTGCCCACATTCATTTTTTTTTAAAGAAGAGATAAGTAGATTTGGTCGGATATAACAATCTACCCATGCGTGTATTGATCGCCCTTTTTCTGCTCGCTTCTTTTCCCATTTCATGCACTCAAAATGCATTGAGCGGAAAGAAGCAATTTACGCTCCTGCCTGAATCCGAGTTGCAGGGACTTGCCAATAATCAATACCGTCAATTCCTCACAGGGAAACGAGTCATCGGAACCAACGCTACCGCAGACGCCGGCATGGTAAATCGAGTCGCGGAGCGGATCGTTAAAGCGGTGAATAAACTCTACACTGAGAAAGGCTTAAGCGATCGATTGAAGGGATATGATTGGGAAGTGAACCTCGTACAGGATAACCAAGTCAACGCCTGGTGCATGCCTGGAGGTAAGATCGTTGTGTACACAGGGTTGTTGCCAATCACCCAAAATGAGGATGCTTTAGCGGCGGTGATGGGTCATGAGGTTTGTCACGCCTTGCTGCAGCATGGGAACCAGCGCATGAGTCAGGCTCTGGTACAACAATTGGGCGGTGTAGCGCTCTCCGTGGCGCTATCGGATAAGCCTCAGGAAACCAGAAATCTCTTTTTGCTCGCATACGGTGTGGGCTCACAGGTTGGGGTGATGCTTCCCTTTTCCAGAAGTCATGAACTGGATGCAGATCGTTGGGGACTGATCATGGCCGCCATGGCAGGATATGATCCACGTGCAGCAATTGGTCTTTGGGAGCGAATGGAAAAAGCCGGAGGCGGCAAGGCTCCTGAATTTTTGAAGACCCACCCCTCCGAAGGAAAACGAATCGAACGCCTGGAACGTATCATGCCCGAAGCATTGGAAATTTATGAAAGGTCAAAAATCTGACAATCAGTAGCTTATAGGCTTTGTTTGAACTGCTTATTGTGTTTCATTTCATTCGCAGCTTTCCTTGGCAAAAGCCGAAAATCGGCGTACTTTTGTCGCCCGGCTGAATGATCTGAATCAGTGGCCGGTCTGTTCACCAATCGTACTACATGTCACAGACCCTACCTGAGAAATTGTTATTGGCGGATGAAAAGAATTTGCTGATCCAGGGGTTGCCCTCTTCGATCGAAAAGCAGTTCAGTAAATTATCTTTCGCAAAGAATATTACCCCGCTGCTGAAATCCCGCAAGGTTGATTTCGCACTCATTTTTGCTGTCAATGAAAATCAGTTGACAGGCATTGTTCGGGATGTTTTGCCGGCGTTGAAGGATTCAACCAAATTCTGGGTCGCCTACCCGAAAACGACCTCTAAGATCGTGACCGATCTGAATCGCGATACCAGTTGGAATTGTTTGACCGGAGAGGGGTTTGAGAGCATTGATCGGGTGGAATTGGACCATGTTTGGTCTGCGTTGCGTTTCTGTCGCGCAGAATTGATCGCCGCAACTATTACTTTGACGCAAGAAGTAATCGCTGAGTAAAAGATATTTCGGTTAGTAAGTACACAAGGCCCTCTTTTGGGGCCTTTTTTATTTCCATACTACTGTTCCCATGGTCTGGGTCAGACTGATCTCCATTTGTTTCAGGTGTATATGCGTTTGGTGCAGGATCCTGAATTCTTCAGGGGAATGTGGTTTTTCCATGTCCTGCTGATTTTCCAGGATCATGCGTTTGATCTTCCGCAATTTAAGGTACGTGATGGCGGAATGAACTTCTTCCAGGCTTCTGTCTTCTTCGATCAAGAGGTATTTCTGTAATCCGTCAGCACCGGGGGATTGAATAAGTCTTAGGATCTCCTCATAGTCCTGTTCGAACAACCGGGCTTGGTAACCACTATAAGTGGTGGTGCTGTCTCTCCATCGTGGACTCTCTTCATAGGGTGATTGTAGGAGTGAGACGGCAAATCGGCTTAGCTCCTGATCGGGATGATAAACAAATTGGGTTCGACTGACCGGTTCAGTATGTTGTTGTCTTAACGCTCTGTATTGGTGGATCAGATTTACAACGGCGGGGTTGTCGATCAGGGATTCATCCAGAAGTTCCTCAAAAATGTGGTCGGCCACCAGTTTATCAGCATCCCAGGGTCTCATACCGTGCTCCAGCAATATCCGGGCGATCTCCTTTTCCTGCAGATCGTCTTTAAAAAGCAGCTGAAATGTGGTATCGTCGTATTCATTTTTAGCGGCCTCTTGCGCATTTTGTTCAAACGCCTTTGCCTCGTCAAATGGCATTTTCTTTTCGATCAGCGAAACGCGGTCGCGTATATATTTATTGACAAGGCTATGAAGGCCTCCTTCATCAATTTTCAACAAGTCTGCACATTGCCGGATATAATCCTGCTGACGAGTGAAATCCTCCGCCTTGTTGATCCGCGCGATCGTCTCTGCGATCCGGTTCACGACCGCTGATTTTCGAATGGAGTCGGATCCGGCGTCTTGCAACGCGACTTCCAACTGGAAAAGAATGATGTCTTTTTTATTCTGGCGAATAAATTCCTGGAAGGCTGCTACCCCAACTGCGCGTACATAGCTGTCCGGGTCATGTCCATCGGGTAGCAAGACCAATCGAACATTCAGTCCCTCTTCCAATGCCAGATCCATTCCCCGAAGTGCAGCCTTGATTCCGGCCGCATCACCGTCATACAGTATCGTCAGGTTATCGGTGTATTTACGGATCAATCGTAATTGATCGGGCGTAAGGGCTGTACCGCCACTGGCTACTGCATTATCTATACCTGCCTGATGGAGGGAGATCACATCAGTATACCCTTCTACGAGCAGGCATTCATCGGACTTGTCCATCGACTGCCGGGCGAAATAAGACCCATACAGGATCCTGCTTTTTACGTAGATCTCATTCTCCGGTGTATTGATGTACTTAGGAGCTTTATCACTTGACTTTAGGATGCGGGCTCCGAATCCTAATAGTTTCCCGCTGTGGTTATGAATGGGGAAGATGACACGGCCTCGATAATTATCAACCCATTGATCATTTCGGTTGGCGATCAGTCCGGCCTTTTGAAGTAATTCCGGGTTGTATTGTTTTTGTAATGCCGCCTGCGTGAACGCATCCCGCTTTTCAGGGGAGAAACCCAATTGAAATTTGCGGATCGTTTCCTCGCTAAACCCTCTTTCCCGGAAATAAGCTAGGCCTATGTCTTGTCCCTCCTCGGTGTTAAGTAATTGCTCAGAAAACCATTCCTGCGCAAACTGATTGATGATATAAAGGCTGTCGGCCTGTTGTTGTTGTTGTCGTTGTTCATCAGTAGCAAAGCTTTCCTCGATCTCGATCCCATAGCGATTGGCCAGCCAGCGGAGTGCTTCGGGGTAACCGTATTTCTCATGCTCCATGAGGAAGCTGATGAGATTACCACTTTTCCCGCATCCAAAACACTTGAAAATCTCTTTGCCAGGAGAGACCGTGAAGGAGGGTGTTTTTTCGTTGTGAAACGGACAGAGACCCAGATAGTTGGTGCCTCTTCGTTTCAATTTGACGAAATGCCCCACCACATCCAGGATCTCGGCCCGGTTCTGAATTTGCTGGATGGTATTCGGGGAGATCATATTCTTTCGCAAGTTAGCCGATAACCGATCATTAACGATAGATCGCCATTGATACAGCCCGGTCATTCCATCCCATCAGGTTTAGGCTCATGCGGGAGGAGGTCAGGGTATAGCTGGCGCCACGTAGGTTCGGCTGATCATATAGAACAACACGATAGCCGGAAGGGATCTGGATCGAGCTCAATGCCCGCTCCGGGAAACCGGCCATACTTAGACTGGAGTAGGTGCCAGGTTGCAGGGATACAGCTTGTCCGCTGTAATCATTGTCCATGTACAGCACCACTGTCGGGTTGCCATACCCACCACCCGAACCGCCGCTGCCGCCCCAGGGATTGTTGTTCTCTTCCACGATCAAGGCGCCGATACGGTTGATGTACTGTCCGGGTAAACAAGTAGTAGAACTATTGATCGGGAAGGAGGAACCGGTAAGATTCTCTGTATTCAAGTAAGCGCGGATGCGCAGGTTGGCCGGGAGTTCAATCGATTGAATGCCGTACTTGAGAATACCGAGCTTACTTCCGTCATAATATCCCGGTTGCAACCGCAAAGAATTTCCCTCATATTGACACTCACTGTATAAAGTTGCGTAAGTGCGTGGACGCGGTCCGCCACCGTTATTGCCGTTATTGCCATTATTTCCATTGTTGCCATTGTTGTTGCTTTTGTATTCGATCGTGAAGGAGCCGATCTTGTCATTGAATTGAGCGGGAAGGCATAGGGAAGAATTCTCCAGTGTAGTAGAAAGGCCCGAGTTGTATTCATTGTTCAGATAGGCTCTGATCACCAAGTTGCCTTGTATCTTGAGCGATGAGATATTCAACTTCAATTCGCCGATCTGCGCACCGCTGTAAATGCCGGGGCCGAACGATTGTGAATAACCGCGATAAGAACAATCATTGTAGAAAGTGACAAAGTCATTGGACACACCCCCTGGCTGCCCATAAGCATTTTCTACAATGATAGAAGACGCCATGCTTCTGAATTCAGGTTCCAGGCAGGCTTGGTTGTTGAAATAGGTTTTTGATTTTCCCTGAAAATTATCGTGCTCGTAGATCGTTACTTTCAGGCCATTGGGAACCTGAATGCCTTGGAGGCGATCGTTCCCGACCTTCATTTGATAAACTCTGTATTGGCCTACCCCCAATGAATAACTCATGCCGGTATAGTTGCAGCCTTCATATAGCCACACATTGTTTTGTGCCAGTAATGGGGAGATCAATACGGTAAGGAATGTCAGTAAGAGGATTGTCTTTTTCATTTTGTAAATTTAAATACAGTCTTGATTTTCTTTTTCAGTATAGGAGAGTTGATATTGCTTCAGTACGTCGTCCGGTACACCTTTCCATTGATTGGCCTGGTTTCCTAGATAATTCAGATCCTTTACCCCAATGGCGGACGTGTAAAAACCGCTGGCGGTCAAGTTACGCATCAGGTTGAAAAATTGCACGCCTGGCTTCATTCCGGGTTTGGCCCGATCAGGATAGGCGATTTCGTCCACGATTTCCAATTGTTGTGCAGGGGTTGCTTTCGCAAATCCTTTGTCGTAACGGGACAAGCATTGCAATTCCAGCCAACGCAACCCGCCCCTCATGGGGATCTGATGATCGGGCATGTCTCGTACAATAAAGTCAATGAAAGCCGGTACGCCGGCCTCACTGGCGGAGCCGCTGATCTCATCTTTGGGTATGATGATATCAGCCAATAAAGTGATAGTGGCCATTTCTTCAGGCGTAAAGAAGGGGCCCTCTGCAATGAGTTTTTTTTCACGTGCCACCTCGTCCGGATTGCGATCCAGGTTAAAGGTGATGTCCTGCTCCTTTTTTTGATCTGTTTCACAACCGGTCAGTGCAACCGGTCCGGCGAGTGCACCGGTGGCTAATAATTTTAAGGTCGACCGACGATCCATTGAATACGATTAAAGTTGTTGTTGTTTCAGCTGATTGATGATATACTCGGAGGTGCGCATGCTAAGCGCAAGGATGGTCCAGGTGATATTTTTATCCGCCTGGCTCACAAAGGCACCGCCATCTACACAAAAGAGATTTTTACAGTCGTGTGCCTGATTCCAGGCATTTAGTACCGATCGTTTCGGATCGTTACCCATCCGAACGGTTCCTGCTTCGTGAATGATCTCTCCGGGTTTGGATAATCCCCACTGATTAGATTCATCATCGTCGCCGCCCCAGGTGATCACTGCGCCCATATTATGCATGACCTCTTTGAACGTTTCTTTCATGTGCTTGGCCTGGCGGATCTCATGTTCACTCCATTTCACATTGAATTTCAAAACAGGTATGCCGTATTTATCGACAGCTGTATTATCGATGGCGCAATAGTTGCTTTCCAACGGGATCGCTTCACCGCGACCGGCCATGCCTACACCACATCCGTAGAAATATCGGTGATCTTCTTTCAACGAGGCACCGTAGCCACCCGCCTCTTTTTTCTTTCCATGCACCAGGTATTTTCCATTGAGCCCTTCTATGCCCCAATTGAATCCGTAGGAGGGTTGACTCATACCGCCCCAATATTCAATGTGATAACCCCTCGGGAAATCCAGTTTCTTATTATCCAGCCACCAGGGTGAATAGATGTGCATACCACCCACGCCATCTTCATTGTAACGCTTCCTGTCGAACAATTGAGGTAGTATACCGCCTAATGCAGCTCCGGTCGAATCGTGCAAATATTTACCAACGACATCACT
>CANGZN010000023.1 GCA_947458625.1 Chitinophagaceae bacterium | reverse complement strand
TCGGATCGGCTTGTGAATGTGAACGTTCCGTTTCGGCGGAACCATGTTGAATCATTAATCAATCGAATCATGTCAACCGTAACAATCAGTGCACAGGATATAAATAAACTTCGTCAGGCTACCGGCGCCGGTATGATGGATTGCCGCAAGGCCCTGACCGAAACAAACGGCGATTTTGAGGCCGCTATCGACTGGCTGCGCAAGCAAGGACAAAAAGTAGCTGCTAAACGCAGTGATCGCGAAGCAAAAGAAGGTGTAGTGATCGCTCAAACAACCGCCGATAACAAGACTGGTATCGTGGTCTGCGTCAGCTGTGAAACCGACTTCGTTTCAAAGAATACCGATTTCGTTGCCTTTGGTAAAAGCATCGCTGATGCTGCCGTGGCAAACAATGTTCAGAGTCTCGATGAGCTGATGAACGTGAAGATCGGCGAGTTGACCGTAGCCGCGTTGGTCGACGAAAAACTTGCTACCATCGGGGAGAAGATCGGTGTAACCAAATTTGAGCGCATCGACGCTCCGTTCGTTTCCTCTTACATCCACGGCGCGTACCGCATCGGGGTATTGGTAGGCATGGACAAAGAAGCAGCTGATGCGGGTAGAGACGTAGCGATGCAGATCGCTGCCCTGAATCCCGTAGCCGTGGATGCCGATTCTGTTCCGGCCGATGTGATCGCCCGCGAAAAAGATATCATCGTGGAACTGATGAATCAGGATCCTAAGATGGCCGGTAAGCCCGCTGAGATGATCGCTAAGATCGCAGAGGGTAAGATGGGTGCATTCTTCAAAGAACAAACCCTCACGGCACAGGCTTTCGTGAAGGACGGCAGCAAGTCGGTTGCCGATTACCTGAAAGAAGCCGGTAACGTGACCGTTACATCGTTCAAACGTGTAGCACTCGGTTAATGTAAAAAACATCAAATACAAAGGGATCCAATATCGGGTCCCTTTTTTTTGAGTTCTATATCTTTACTTAGAAATCAACTGTATATGCTTCCCAAATTCAAGCGCGTACTGCTCAAACTCTCCGGAGAATCCTTGATGGGTGATAAGAGTTTCGGTTTTGATACCGATGTTATCGCTCAATATGCAAAAGACGTGAAGGCGATCGCAGACCTGGGCGTGCAAGTAGCCATTGTGATCGGCGGTGGAAACATTTACCGAGGGATGAATGAAGCAGAGACGGGCATCGAGCGGGCGCATGGTGATTATATGGGCATGCTGGCCACGGTCATCAATGGCATGGCGCTGCAGGCGAGTTTAGAGAAAGTTGGTTTGTACACGCGTCTTCTTTCTGCCATCAAAATGGAACAGATTGCTGAGCCATACATTCGTCGACGTGCGATTCGTCACCTTGAAAAAGGTCGCATCGTCATCTTCGGTGCTGGCACCGGTAACCCGTATTTCACGACCGATACAGCCGGTTCGCTTCGTGCGATCGAGATCAATGCAGATGTGATCCTGAAAGGAACACGGGTGGATGGAATCTATACGGCTGACCCGGAAAAAGACCCATCTGCTAAAAAATATGAGACCATCAGTTTTCAGGAGTGCATTTCTCAACAGCTGAAGGTGATGGATATGACTGCCTTTACGCTGTGCATGGAGAATAAGCTTCCCATCATCGTGTTTGATATGAATCAGCCCGAAAATCTTCGCCGCGTCATCAGCGGAGAAAAGGTCGGTACGCTGGTTAAATAATCCACATCGTAGATTTACGTAGGGTTTTTACGCGTCTTTTTCGTTCGCGAGGGACTACATTGCCGTGTCCAATTCCACTGAATTTCCGCCTCCGCCCCTACTGATCACTGCTGCGTACGAAACGTGCGAACATGAAAGTATTACTAGTCATCCTCACCGGTGCGGAGATCGGTGTATGGGCAGCGCTGCTGTTCACCATTGGATTTGCCTTGCATTTCTTGTGGACACAACGCCAGTTGGTCAAACAGGACCCTTCACAAAAAGAAAAATTACTTCGAGAGGAAACAGCTCGCTGGAAGAATCGGTTTCTTCAGGAAACAGGCACGTTGTCCAGAGAGTTGGATCGGCTTCGTCTAGAAGCTGAAACAGCAACGAATCGATGCAGCTCCCTTGAATCCGCTCTTTCATCCAAAGAAGAACTACTGAATCATTCCAAGCAAGAGCACCGCATTTATCGTGAATTGTTGACGAGTTCGCTGCGATCCGGCGAGACACTGGAAAGAAAAATCGAACAAGTAGTGACGCTTTCTGCACCTATCCCGCGTGCTGAAGATTCCCTTCACTTGAACATGAACCAAGGTAGAACCCTGCAGGCTGATCTGCACCGGGCTGAAGTACGAATCGAAGAACTTGAGTTGAAACTGATGGATAGGGAAGATGAGATCCAGCAATTGCAGGCAACGGAAGGTGGTTCAGGCGATGTGAACGATGAACTGCTGGAGAAGATCTCTCAGTTGGAATCGCAGCTCATTCATGCCCGTTCCAAAGCAGAGGCACTGGAACAAACAAATACCCGAATTCGGGAACTGGAGGAGCAACTCGAGGATAGTGAACGACACCGTGAATCATTGAATAACTCCCATCATCGTCTGACAGAAGAGAACGAGGAGCAATACAACCATTTCAAGACACAAATGAATGAACTCGTTGCTGCCCGTCAGCGATTGGCTCATCTGGACAGTCAGGCGGAAGAACCGCCTAGGGGATGAAGGGTGAAGGGTAAAGGGTGAAGGGTGAAAGATGAAGGGTGAAGGACGAGATTTGAGTACGGATAAAAAATTCACCCTTCATCCTTCATCTTTCAACTAAAAAGGCCCTTTTTCAGTACCTTCGCTCGGCTCGAAAACCAGCTTATGAACAAAGCAGACCTGATCGTACGCCTGTCTGAAGATGCCGGGATCTCGAAAGTGCAGGCCAACGCCGCACTGGACTCTTTCATCGAGGCCGTGACCCGGACGTTGAAGGCAGATGGTAAGGTGAAGCTGGTCGGTTTCGGTACCTTCGACACCTACAAACGTAAAGCCAGGGTAGGAAGAAACCCGGGTAATGGCGATGTGATCAAGATCAAAGCGCGTCGAGTCGCTCGTTTCAAGGCTGGAAAAGAATTGTCAGACAAACTGTAAACATCAATCATTCATATCAATCATCATGGGAAGAGGAGATAAAAAAACCGCAAAGGGAAAGCGTTTCAAGGGTTCTTTCGGGAAAAGCCGTCCGGCCAATGCCCCCAAAGTAGCCAAGAAGAACGCTGCTAAGAAAGCCGCCAAGTAATCGCTGCGCCTACGGCGCCAGACGTTGACGTAACCAGGACCCGCTCGGGTCCTTTTTGTATTTGATACGGTCATGCATGCGTCCCGGACGCCCCTGCCAAAACTCAACTGAATGAGCGGTCAACCGATAACCGCCCCAATGGTCAGGGCGAACGATCTCTTTTCCTTCAAAGGCTGCTTTGATACTGTTGTATCGCTCTTCAAGCCAATTTCTATTTTCAATGACCGTACTCTGCGGAGACGAAACGGCTCCTAACTGACTTTCTCGGGGGCGACTGCTGAAATAGGCATCGTTTTCCGCCTCGGACAATCGTTCGATATTTCCTCGTACTCGCACCTGTCGCTCCAACTCTTTCCAGAAAAAAACCACTGCAGCATTTGAGTTAGAGGTCAATTGCTGTCCTTTATTACTTTCATAGTTGGTGAAAAAATGAAAACTGTCTTCATCCACCCCTTTTAGTAACACGACTCGAGCATCGGGTAAGCCCTCCGTATCGACGGTTGCCAAGGTCATGGCATTGACCTCATCGATCTGTGCTCTAATTGCTTCTTCCCACCATTTTCCGAATTGCTGTATCGGATTGGAAGCGGTTTCTGATTCCAACAATTGCGCCTGCGCGTAGGTCTTTCGTATGTCGGCAATGGAGGTATTCATATATCTGTAAAGGTAAGTCGGATCAAATAACCTGCATGATCGTTCGGAACGCAATAAAGCCATCTCCCCATTTATCATACCCTTTCTTTCTCATTCCTTCAGCGAATTCCCGGATATACCGATCGTAATGCTCTCGATTGGGAGCCTCATACTGCGCAGCATAGGTTATGCCTTCCTCATCGTCCGACTCCAGCAGATGTAGCAATCGTCCGCACGTAAAACAGCCGGTAGACACAACGTCCTGTATGTGTTCCTCCTGCATCCAGCGTAGCCAATCGGAATGGATGGGATGGCTGATTTTGATGGTGATATTATAGATGAGTGGTTTCATTTTTTTAATTCGAGGTAAACAGGACAATGATCGGAATGCTTCACATCCGGGAAAATCTCGGCATCCTTCAGTTTAGATCGCAAGGTGTCGGTTATGCTGATATAATCGATCCGCCAGCCCTTGTTGTTGAGTCGCACTGAAGGAAACCGCTGACTCCACCAGCTGTAGCGGTGCGGTTCAGGGTGAATATGACGGAATGTATCGATCCATCCGCTCTCAAAAAATTGAGTCATCCAGTCCCGCTCCTGTGGAAGAAATCCGGTCGTGTTTTTATTTCCCTTGGGATCATGGATATCGATCTCTTGGTGCGCAATATTGTAATCGCCGCAAAGGATCAGTTGAGGATGTGTCTTGCGGAGTTTTTTCAGCCAGGCGGTGCATTCATCCAACCATTCATATTTAAAGGACTGACGATGTTCGCCACTGGTTCCACTCGGAAAATAGGCGTTGATCAGCCGGATCTTTCCGAAATCAAGTTGGATCACACGACCCTCTTCATCGCTAGTACCGTGTCCGTTCCCGTATTCGACGTGATCGGGCAGGATCTTGGTAAATACGGCCACACCACTATATCCTTTTTTCTTTGCTGAAAACCAATAGTCATGATATCCCAGCTTGTGCAATTCAGTTGTGTCGATATCCTTCTGTTCTGCTTTTGTTTCTTGCAAACAGATGATATCGGCCGGATCGGTAGCCAGCCATTCCAGGAATCCTTTACGGATGGCAGCCCGGATACCGTTTACATTATAGGATATGATGCGCATCGGATAAATCAGGTAATTTTAGTGCTAAGGCAATTTACTGGATATGACGCATAACAAACACGGGAAGGAGATCAAGACTCCGATCATTCCGCCCAAGGAACACATATTTCTTGAAGGTCCCAAGAGTCGAGGTTATGAACTCTTGTTTGCTTGGCGAGTCTTTCGGCAATTTATCCGAGGATTTCGTATCCTGCATTTCTTGGGGCCTTCCATCACCGTATTCGGATCGGCTCGGTTTAAAGAGGATCATCCCTATTATCAGCAAGCCCGTGCCTTCGGGGAGCGAATCGCTAAACTCGGACTGGCTACTATGACTGGGGGCGGACCGGGCATCATGGAAGCTGCCAACAGAGGTGCATTCGAAGCGGGCGGCCTATCGGTCGGTTGTAACATTCTCCTTCCTTTCGAACAGCACGAGAATCCCTATCTGCACAAATCCATCACCTTTGAACACTTCTTTGTTCGGAAAGTATTGCTGGTGAAATATTCTTATGCGTTCATCATCATGCCAGGCGGTTTTGGAACCATGGATGAACTCTTTGAGACACTCACCTTGGTTCAGACAAAGACCATCACGAAATTCCCCATCGTGCTCTTCGGAAAGCAGTATTACCAACCGTTGATGGATGCCATTGCGGATATGGAAAAACAAGGCACCATTTCTCCTGATGATCTGTCGCTGGTTAAATTCACGGATGATATCGATGAAGCCATGGACTTCATCGCTAGTTACATTCAGAAACACTATACTGTCAAACCCCGTAAACGACTCTGGTGGTTGTTTGAAAAGCGATGACGATTATTTGCATTAAGTTTACACCTCAATTAAAAACATGAACATGTCAGGTGTTGATATCTTAGGTTATGTAGCCGGACTACTAACTGCCTTTACATTTTTGCCACAGGTAATCAAGACCTGGAAAACTAAATCCGCTAAGGATGTGGCACTCGCCATGTTTGTGATCGCCTTCACCAATCAGATCCTCTGGCTGGCATTCGGTGTACTGAGAGAAGATCCGGTCATCATCATCACCAATGCCGTTATGTTATGCATGACCGGACTCATGATCTCCCTGAAACTTAAGTATAACCACAAGTAGCATATGGTCGATACGATCATCTGGGATTTGGGTGGCGTTTTGATCGACTGGAAGACCACCTATGTATACGACGAGCACTATTTTGACTCGATCGAAAAGCGTACTCAGTTTTTCGATACCGTCTGTACCAATGACTGGAATGAAAATCAGGATGCAGGCTATCCGATCGCACAGGCGACCGCTGAAAAGATCGCCGAGTTTCCTCAATGGGAATCCGCTATTCGGGATTTCTATGGCAGGTGGGAAGATATGCTACGGGGTCCCATTCCCGAGACAGTGGATGTTTTTCGGGATCTCCGGTCGACCCAGCAATATAAGTTCTATGCACTCACCAACTGGAGTGCAGAAACCTTTCCGATCGCACTGGCACGATTCGATTTTTTACATTGGTTCGATGGCAGAATCGTAAGCGGAGAAGAAAAAACGCGTAAACCGTTCCAAGAATTCTATCAGATCCTATTTGATCGTTATCAGATCGTTCCAGAACGATCAATCTTTATTGACGACAATCTTCGCAATGTTCAAGCAGCCGAGGCGCTTAACATTCCTTCGATTCATTTTCAGGATGCCGTACAGTTACGGGGAGAATTGGCGGGGAGAGGAATTCTGTAGAAAGTTTAAGGTAGAAACGGTTAAACCTTTTACCTTCTACTTTCTACTCAATAACTGTGCGCAGCCACTTCGTCGCTTCCTCCATGCTCATACCTTTTCGCTTGGCATAGTCGGCGAGTTGATCTTCTTTGATCTTGCCTAACCCGAAATAATGACTTTCCGGATGTGCAAAATACCAGCCGCAAACAGAGGCTGGTGGGTTCATCGCCAGACTTTCGGTTAGGGAAATGCCGATGTTTTCGGTCACGTTCAGCATCGAGAATAGTTTCAGTTTTTCCGTATGATCGGGACAGGCGGGATAACCTGGGGCGGGACGGATACCGGCATACTCCTCGCGGATGAGGGCTTCATTGGATAGCGATTCATCCGGGGCATATCCCCAGAAGTCCTTTCGAACACAGGCATGTAAGTATTCTGCCAGTGCTTCAACCATTCGGTCGGCCAGTATCTGCACAATGATCTTATTGTATTCATCCTGCACGGCAGCAAAGGCCTGTATGTGTTTTTGCGCATCGTGTATGGTAACGGCAAAGCCTCCCATGAAATCATTGCCGCCGGCTTGTTCGGGACGAACAAAGTCGGCCAAGGAGAAAGTCGGTTGCCCGATCGCTTTTTTCAATTGCTGACGCAACATTTCCAGTTTAACAAGGCCTTGCTCGGTCTCCACTTCAATCGAGTCGGCATTATTGCTCTGTGCCGGCCAAAATCCATATACTGCTTCCGCGCGGAACCAGTTTTCCTTGATCACTTGGTCCAACAGTCGGTTCGCATCAGCAAACAACTTTTGTGCTTCGGCGCCATAGATGGGATCTTCCAACACCTGCGGAAAACGCCCCGGCATTTCCCAGGCAATGAAGAAGGGTCCCCAATCGATGTACTTCGCAATGGTGGTCAGATCAATATTTTTCCAAATCTGTGTGCCTTTTTGTTTGGGTGTTGTGGGTAGGTAGTTCTTCCAGTCGAAGTATTCTTTGGTCACAACCGCCTCTTCGTAGGGGATTAGGTTCTTCTTATCCTTATTGGCAAATTGCTTCCGAAGGGTTTCGTACTCCGTACGCGTGTTGGATAGGATCTCTTTTTTATTTTCTTTATTCAGTAAACTGCTTACAACGGTCACACTGCGGGAGGCATCCAATACATGTATGACACCATGTTCGTATTGCGGATCGATCTTAACCGCGGTATGCATACGGGAAGTCGTGGCGCCACCGATCAATAACGGTTGTGTCATGCCTCTGCGTTTCATTTCGGCCGCGACATGCACCATTTCGTCGAGTGAGGGGGTGATCAGTCCGCTGAGTCCGATCACATCAGCTTTTTCTTTTTCAGCAGTATCCAGGATCTTGTCTGCCGGCACCATCACACCCATATCCACAATGTCGTACCCATTACAGCCGAGTACAACCCCTACGATGTTCTTTCCGATATCATGTACATCGCCCTTAACCGTAGCCAGCAAAACTTTTGGGGCCGATCCTTGTGCGGCAAGGGGGTTGTTTCTTTTTTCTTCTTCGATGAAAGGGGTGAGCCAGGCTACAGACTTCTTCATCACACGCGCACTTTTCACCACTTGTGGCAAAAACATTTTACCGGCACCGAATAGATCGCCAACCACGTTCATACCATTCATCAGCGGACCTTCGATCACTTCCAGCGGTTTTGGATATTTCAAGCGCGCCTCTTCCGTATCGATATCAATATGATCGGTGATGCCATGTATCAGGGCATGTTTGAGTCTGTCTTCCACAGAGGCATTTCGCCAAGCTTCATCTTTAACTTCTGTTTTCCCCTTCGCTTTAACGGTTTCCGCAAAGGCGATGAGCTTTTCGGTCGCCTCATTGTTGTCGTTGTTGCGGTTGAGGATGACATCTTCGCATAGTTCACGCAGTTGCGGTTCGATTTCGTCGTACAGCGCTAGTTGTCCGGCGTTCACGATACCCATATCCATACCAGCGCGTATGGCATGAAATAAGAAAACGGCATGCATGGCTTCGCGGACATGTTCATTTCCACGGAAAGAGAAAGACAAATTGCTGACCCCACCGCTTATATGGGTGAGCGGCATTCTTTTTTTGATGGCCCGGGTAGCTTCGATGAAGTCGACACCGTAATTGTTATGTTCTTCGAGTCCGGTAGCGACTGCAAAAATGTTCGGATCGAAGATGATGTCTTGTGGCGGGTAATTCAGTTTTATCGTAAGCAGATCATACGCGCGCTGACAGATCTCCACTTTTCTGTTCTTGGTATCGGCTTGGCCTTTTTCATCGAAGGCCATCACGATCACGGAGGCGCCGAATCGTTTGCAGATTCGTGCTTGCTCGAGAAATTTCTCTTCTCCTTCTTTGAGGGAGATCGAATTCACGATGCATTTCCCTTGTACGCATTTGAGTCCGGCTTCAATGATCTCAAATTTGGAGCTGTCGATCATGATGGGGATGCGCGCGATATCGGGTTCGCTCTGCAGCAGGTTCAGGAAGGTGACCATGGCCTGTTTTCCATCAAGGAGGGCGTCATCCATGTTTACGTCGAGTATCTGAGCACCGCTTTCGACTTGTTGACGGGCTACACTGAGGGCTTCTTCGTATTGATTCTCACGTATAAGCCGTGCGAATTTCTTGGAGCCGGTGACGTTGGTACGTTCGCCGACGTTTACGAAGTTGGTTTCGGGTCGAACGACCAGCGGTTCGAGTCCGGATAACCGTAAGTAGGGTTTGATCTGATTCCGTTCGGCCATGGTAATTATGCTTCTTCAGTTTCGGTCAGTGTGTCAAGTAATATGGGGAGTGGGCGGGGTTTGATCGTCTTCACTTGTTGAGCAATGTGACGGATGTGATCGGGTGTAGTTCCACAGCATCCGCCCACGATGTTCACCCATCCGTTGCGGGCCCAGTCCTCCAGATAATGTCCGGTGTCTTCCGGATGTTCATCGTATTCACCCATCGCATTGGGCAAGCCGGCATTAGGGTAGGCGGAGACAAAACAACTTGCCAATTGGGAGAGCTCTTCGATATGCGGACGCATTTCTTTGGCACCGAGAGCGCAGTTAAGTCCTACGCTCAGGGGGTTGGCATGCATCACGGAGGTATAGAAGGCCTCGAGTGTTTGTCCGCTCAGGGTTCGTCCCGATGCATCCGTGATGGTACCGCTGATCAGAATGGGAAGTGGCGGGATACCGGATTCATCTGCCAGTTTTTGAATGGCATAGATGGCTGCTTTTGCATTCAGGGTATCGAAGATGGTTTCGACGAGGATAATATCTACGCCGCCATCGAGTAAGCCTCGCACTTGTTCGGTATACGACTCCACGACTTCATCAAAATGGATCGCCCGGTAACCGGGATTGTTCACGTCGGGGGAAAGGGAGAGTGTTTTGTTCAGCGGACCCATGGAGCCGGCTACGAATTTCGGATGCTCGTTGCTGTCGGTTTTATTATCGCGATACCAGTCTGAGACGGCTTTCTTAGCGCAGCGAGCTGCTTCCACATTCAGTTCATAGGCCAGCGATTCCATTTGGTAATCGGCCATGGCGATGGAAGTAGAACTGAAGGTGTTTGTTTCAATGATGTCGGCACCCGCATCGAGGTATTCCCGATGGATGGCCGTGATCAGTTCGGGTTTGGTCAGGCAAAGCAAGTCGTTATTGCCTTTGAGGTCGGTGGGCCAGTCGGCAAACCGGGCGCCTCGGTAGTCGGCTTCCGTGAGCTTATGCCGCTGGATCATGGTGCCCATGGCTCCGTCAATCACGAGTATACGGGCACGTAAACAATCTTGGATCGTTTTCATCATCGATTCATTGTGAACTGTAAACGCGGAGGGAAACCGGGAGGTTTTGCACGTTTATTAGTTCGGTTTTTTACAGGCTGAACAATAAACAAATCCGCCTGGAGCACGAAAGTAGGGAAAAACGCCGTTCACGGCGTTTTTCGTTGAGAGATGAGAGGTTGAGGGATGAGAGATGAGGGATGAGAGGTTGAAGGTTGAGGGTTGAGAAGTTGAGGGGATGGGAGTGGGTCGGCTAGATTAACTTCGTGCCATGAATCTTCCTTCTGCCTTATTGGAGCAAGCGGTGCAAGCTTTTTCGACACTGCCGGGCATAGGGAAAAAAACGGCCTTGCGTTTGGTGTTGCATTTGCTGAAGCAGGATGCCAAGCAAGTGGAGTTTCTGGCTGATTCGTTGCAAAAGATGCGCAACGAGATCAAGTTCTGCCGACGTTGTCATAATATTTCTGATGGCGATGTATGTTCTTTTTGCAGCAATTCGATGCGTAAGCAGACCTGCATCTGCGTGGTGGAGAGCATACGGGATGTGATCGCCATTGAATCCACCTCGCAATTCAATGGAACGTATCATGTGTTAGGCGGACTCATCTCGCCACTGGATGGCATCGGCCCGGACCAACTACAGATCGAATCGCTTTTGGAGCGCATTCAAAAAGATGAAGTGGAAGAGATCATTTTTGCCCTAAATCCCACCATACAGGGCGATACGACGATCTACTATATTCAGAAAAAAATCAATTCAGATCCGGATAGATCGCCCATTCGCGTCACCACCATCGCCCGCGGCATCTCCTTCGGCGGAGAACTCGAATATGCAGATGAAATGACCTTGGCGCGGAGTCTTCAGAATCGATTACCGGTGGAGAAATACGTCAGTAAGTAGGATGAAGGATGAAGGATGAAGGGTGAGGGATGAAGGGTGAGGGATTTTAAGCAAATTTTTCAGTTCTCATCATTCATCGTTCATCTTTCAACTACAATTCGTATTCATTCTCCCAGTTCGCCTTCACTGTTATTTTTTTCTCGAGCAGACGAACGCGTTCAGGCTGTATGCGGGAAGGGAATAATTGTCCGCTATCCCATTTGCCATTTCCGTTTCGATCGAAGAGGATACGTAGCTCATACGTACCGGGTAGAAAAAGATCTCTTCTAAACAGACCGTCGCTTCCCAGTTTGGCATCCGCCACGATCACATCATTGGAGACCAATTGGATCACCGGTTCTGTTTTGATTCCCTCCTCTGCTGTGCCTTGCATATTGCGTAAACGGATAGAGAGTTTTCCGTAGTCCGCTTTTTTTCTACTGTTGAAAGAGATCGTATCTCCGCGAAGCAGTTGTCGGTCCAGCGTATCCTTCAGCGCATCTTTGTCCACTACAACTCTATATAATACATTCTCGGCCCAGGGAGTAGTCAAGCTGATCTTGCGACGGGTACTGTCGAGGGTAACAACATAGTTACTGACGGGCACATAGGCGCTGTCGGTAAATAATCGAATGCCGGCTGTATCGAAACGGATGAGTGGTTGTTCCAATGTCAGCTCAAACGGACGAAGCAGATCTTGTTTGCCTTCACTCAGGTTGTTGGTATAACGAATGCGTCTGTCATTTGCTGTTCCGCCGGGTTTCCCTTTTACGCCTGGTGTTACGATCGGTGCGGTATTAGGAGGTGCTGTACTCGTTTTCGGTTTCAGGTCGAAGGCGTAAAGTGTAATTTTTTTCGGATCATTTGAAGAAGCTACCGAACTGTCGGCAAATGCCACGCGCTGGTCATCGCCCATAACACGACGCATACCGCCGTCATCCTTGATCGCATACAGATGAAACGATCGTACGGGTAACTGCCCGAATTCAAATTCTCCTTTTCCATTCAGTCGAGTGATGTAAGCGGGACGATCATTCACGATGGCTGAATCAGCACCGCTTCGGTGGAGGATTACAATGAGGGTGGTATCGATCTTTCCGTTTTCGGCCATCAATACCTTTCCTTTGATCCGTCCGGAATCCAATCGATCGCCCGTAGAAAAACTATAACGAAGATCTTTCAGCACATTTCCTTCATTATAATCTTTGATCGCACCACCGAAATCAATGGTATAGGTGGTGTTCGGTTCTAGCGTATCACGTAGGCGTACTGATACTTCCCGCAATTTACCTTCTATCGTTGGAGGCGTTGCCGGAAGTGGCGAGATGATCACAGCCTGTTGTGCATTCTGCAGCTCAATGAATTCGTCGAATGTGAACACGACGCGGTTCGTATTTATTTGGGTGGACCGATCGGCAGGCACAACCTTCAATAACACGGGCGGAATTGTGTCGCGAGGACCTCCCTCTGGAGGAATGATATTGGCGCAACCGGTGGGGGTCAGTAACGTGATCGTTGTAACCAAGGCGGTGAGTAGGAAAAAAAGAAACGGGCGTACGCGCATTCGGACAAAGGTAATTGGTTGAGAGATGAGGGATGAGGGATGAGAGCTGAAAAATTTGCCTAAAATCCTTCATCTTTCATCCTTCATCCGTCTCTATAACAGAGGCATACAGCTTATGTTCCTTTGTAAAATTGCACCAATGACAATCCTTCTTCCCGCAGCCGGTGGTGAATTCACGGTTCTGGATCTGTTGCCAAACAGCTGAAAGTTGTTGGGTAACGTAGTCCACGTCTTCTTTTCCGATCTCGATGCGTTCCCGATCGAATCCGGCACTGTCGTTGGGCTCCACGAAATCGAAGCAGGCTTCCAATACGTTCCAGTTTTTCCCGGGCAGGTGATCGACCAGAATCTTGTAGAATACGGCTTGTCGCCAATAGTTTCCACCCAATGGCTGATGCTTGCCTCCGGGTCGGTCGAAATCACCTCTTCCCCTTGACTTGCTGTGTTTACCCGTCTTGAAATCACTGATGATAATATCGTTGCCCCAGAATTGGATCTTGTCGGTAAATCCTTTCAACGGAATACCGTTCACAACCACGCCACGCAGTGGTGTTTCGGTGAGGATGAAATCATCAACAGGCGCAGGCTGATAGTACTTATCGTAATACGCGCGCAGTACGGTTTCGCCATGTTCCAGAAAACGTTTCAGACTTTCCTTGGTAAATATATCCCTGCCCGAATACAAGTGATACCGGAATTGTTGTACCAGGTAGTCCGCGTCCGGATAGCGCTTGCCGTTCCCCATCATGTGGTTGATGAAATCCTTCAGGGCTTCATGCACGGCCGTACCGAATTCAGCGGCTTCTGATTTCGCAGAAGGAACGCGGATCAGGTTGTTGTAATAGAATTTGAGTGGGCAATCGAGGTAGTTGTTCAGCGCCGTCACATTCATGACGAATTGCCCGAGTTGCTTGTCGACCCAATCCTGCTCTGCCGGATCGATCACAGGCTTGCGTACGATGCCGAATCGAAGTGAGGCAAACCGGGTTTCTTCTTCGACGTCTAACCGAATATCTACTGGCTCTAAAGAGAGTGTTCTTTTCACTTCTTCAAAAAACTGAGAAGGTTCGATCAGATTGCCATTGTGTTTCACTTTCGGATAGGAGATGTATAAATGTTTTTTTGCGCGGGTGACGGATACAAAGAAGAGTCGACGAAGTTCCTCAACAGCCTCCGCATCGCTTTCTTCTTCGAATACGGTGGGTGGTAAGCGGAATCCTTTATTGTTGTCTCGTTTTCCTTCCCATACATCGTTTCGAGCGCCCATCAGAAAAACGTACTCGAATTCCAGTCCCTTGCTACCGTGACAAGTCATGAGGTTCACCCCCGTATCCTTACCGGTCGTTTGCACAAGCGAAAGGCGGATCTCGTTTTCCTTCATTAACCGGATCTGCTCCATCCATTCGCCCAATTTGATCTCGGGGTTTCGTTGGGTGCTTTCCTTCAGATAATCGAACAGGCTGCTGAGTTTTCGGAGTTGCCATACACGGTCGGGCTGACTCATCGCCCAGGGTAATAGTCCACTTTCATTGAGAATGAATTCGAACCAACGGTGCAGGTTCTCTTCATGCAGTTTAGTTTGGGCTGATTCCAGGAAGCGAGCGAGGGAGAGCAGTTTGTTGGTTTGATCGTCGTTACTGAACAGTGTTCCGCTATGTTGTTCGATCAAACCATTTAGATGTCCGCGTAACGTTTTATCGATCTTTTTCTTGTTTCGCATCTCAGCTAGTTCGTAGCAGAGATTAGCGATGGTGAAGGGACGGATCTCGAAATACGGATAGTGTAAGATCTCGAACAGCAGATATTCGCCGCTATACGGGTTGTCTTGCTCTGCGGCCAAATAACGAAGGATGTTCAGTACTTGGTTGATAAAAGGATCTTGCAGCAGATCGATCGAACGCTTTACGTAGTAGGGGATGGATTCCTGTTGGAGGAATTTCATCAATTCATCACCCAGCTTATGTTCTCTGTAGATCACCGCGATCTCTCCGGGTTTGGTGCCTTGATCGATCAGCTTTTTGATCGAGGCGGCGATGTGTGCCTGTTCCGCCAGTTCACTTTCATAGGTGCGGAGTTCGGGAAGGATCTGAAGGGCTTTGGTCTCTTTACCATCGGCGATCAATTCTTTACTAAGTCCTTCGAACTGGTGAATCAGTCGTTGTTGATTGTTTTCAATGAGTCCTTTTGCCGCGTCCAAAATGGGCTGGACGCTCCGGTAGTTTTTGGTGAGTACCACTCTTCGCAGATCTTTTTCGTAACGATTTGCCAGAGTCATCAGGTTCATCAGGTTGGCACCTTGGAATCGGTAAATACTTTGATCGTCGTCGCCCACCACAAACAGATTGGGTTGTTCATCCCAATAGCTGGCCAGCAGTTCCACGATCCGGTTCTGTGAACCGCTGGTGTCTTGATATTCATCGACCAGCAAGTATTGATATTGTTCCTGATAGCCGAGGAGGATCTCTGTTTCGGTTTCGAATAGGCGTATGACCCAATGGATCATGTCATCGAAATCATAGCGGTGTTTTTTATCGAGCAGTGATTGATAATCGGGAAATCCGGCGATGGCGGCTTTTAATTTTTCCATCCGCTCTATTTCCGCCTTTCCTTTAACCGTGAGTTGGAAGTTTCCTTTTTTCTGTTCCCGTTTGTTGTAGAGTCCGTCTGTTACCGGAATGACATCTTTCACGTACCGGTCGATCTGTTCCTGTAGCCAATTTACCTCCCATCCTTCTCGTTTGATCGCAGAAAAGAGGTGGGTGAGGTTATCGAGATCGTAGTAAACATCCCCTTTATATCGCTTGAGGGGATGACCTTTGGGGAACCGATCGATCAGTTCTTTCATCACCTGTATACGTTCGAGATCGGTGAGGGGCTGCAGTTCTCGTTTGTTGAAATGGCGAAGATTCTCTTGTATGACGTGGTGACAAAACGAGTGGAAGGTGTGTAGGTTGACTTTATACGCGTCGCTGCCAATGAATTGTATGAGTCGCTCGCGCATGGCCACCACACCGGCGTCGGTGAAGGTGAGGCAGAGGATATTCTGTGGTTGGGCGTCGGTTTCCAGCAGGATTTTTCCGATACGGCTGGCCAGGATCTGGGTTTTACCGGTACCCGGACCGGCGATCACCATCACGGGTCCTTCGATGGTGTTCACCGCCTCTTTTTGCGCATCATTCAGTTTTTCGTAGGCCTCTTCAAATTTTTGAGCGAGTAGTGTGCGGGTCGACATGCGTTGAACTTTTAGCGTAACGAATGGTTATTGAACGAAAGTAAAAGAATACTACGTATGCAGGCGCGCAGTTTGAGACGAGTGCAGGTTTTGCCGATCACCTTGGAAAGGGCATGGGATTTTTTCTCTGATCCCGGTAATCTGGCTAAGATCACTCCGGACGGAATGGGCTTTCACATTTTATCGAAGGAGCGGCCCGCACGCATGTATGCGGGGCAACTGATCGAGTACCGGGTATCGCCGGTATTGGGCATTCCGATGTATTGGATGACGGAGATCACGCATGTGGTGGAAGGCAAGTATTTCATCGATGAGCAGCGGTTCGGCCCGTACGCGCTTTGGCATCACCAGCATCATTTTCGCGAAGTGGAAGGCGGCGTGGAGATGACGGACATCGTGCACTATAAGATCCATCTCGGATTACTCGGCTGGATTGCCGATCGGTTATTCGTACGGCAAAAGCTGGAGCAGATCTTCGATTATCGGTACCGGAAAGTCGCCGAACTCTTCAGTTGAAAGATGAATATTTTCACCCTTCATCTTTCACCCTTCAACATTAGTAGCGGTTCTCATTCACCAGTTTGATCAGCGAGACCACATTATTGACCTCGAGTTTTCTAAAGATGTTGTAGCGGTGTACTTCTACGGTCCGGTTCGAGATGAATAGTTTTTCAGCGATCTCTTTGGAGGATAGTCCGTCGCGCAGCATCTCCACAATCTGCATTTCCCGTTTGGTCAGTTGGTTGAGTTTCGCGGCGGTGGGTTGGGTATCCGGGTTGATCAGTTCGGCTGTAATCAATTCTTTGATGTCGTCGCTGATGTAGCGCTGACCATTAGCCACGCTTAATATCGCCTGGCTCATCTCCTCGAATCCGGAGGTTTTGGACACATAGCCGGATGCTCCGGTACTTAGCATCTGCTTGATCAGCATCGTGTTATTGTGCATGGAAACGGCCAGTACCCGCACCCCGGGAATCTCTTCCTTGACCACTTTCGTGATCTCAATCCCGGATTGGCCGGGCAGGGTAATATCCATCAGTACCACCTGCGGTTGTTGCTGGCGAATCTTTTCTATGGCAGAATTGCCATCTAATGCGTACCCAACCACCTCAAAACGCGGGTCGCTCCCGAGTAGGGCGCTCCACATATCGATCATCATTCGATGATCATCAACCAAAAAAAGGCGGATTTTTTTCAAAGTATCCTGATATAAGGTTAAAAGTAGGAGTTTATACGTAATTTAATTTGATTTTTTACGTATTATTTATTTATTTAATAAGCTATTGTACGTAGCTGTCATTTTCTGGACGCTGATAACAGATTGGTCTTCAAGGGCCGGAGTTGGATAAATCGGTATATTTCGGGTAGTTCTTACATGATTCTACATTTACTTCCTTCTGTCCTTGCTGCCCTTCATCAGGGGGTTGTTGTCGTTTCTCCGGATCGGCGGGTTTTGTTTGCGAACGAGGTTTTTTGTGGACTGCTCCATCCCGGGTTAACGCCTGAGCAGTTGGTGGGGCAAAGCGGGTCCGATCTGGTTGATCACTTCAAGGAGGTGTTCATGGAGCCGACGGCTTTTATGGACCGGATCCTGGACATCTATAAAAAAGGTGAGCCGGTTTTCGGGGAGATCATACGCATGAAGGACGGCCGGTTATTGTCACGTGATCATACTCCGATCATACAAGATGGTCAGATCGTTGCGCATGTGTGGGTGTATCAGGAGATCTTTTCCCGTTTGGCCAATGAGGAGCTCGATATTCAGCGCGTACTGAATCGATTCATCTCCACGCTGTACGAGCAGGAGACCGAAGAGGAGATTCTTTGGGAGGTAGCCAGAAATTGTATTGCCTATCTGGATTTTTACGATTGTGTCATTTACATGCTCGACGAAAAAAAAGGGGTTTTGCAGCAGCGGGCGGCATGGGGACCAAAAGCGCCGGCAGGAAACCAGATCACTGATTACATGGAATTGCCTTTAGGTGTTGGCATCGTTGGCAGTGTTGCACAAAGTGGTAAGGCCGAAGTGATCGATGATGTAACAACCGATCTCCGATATGTTTCAGATAAGTTGTCGGGACAGTCAGAGATCACCGTACCTATATTCAGCAAAGGAAAAGTGATCGGTATCATTGACAGTGAGCATCCCCAGAAGAGCTTTTTCACTAACAAACATCAGTCTATATTGACTACGCTGGCTGCGGTGGTGGGCATCAAGATCACGCAGATTCGGGAAAGACAGGTGCGGCAAACAGAGATTGAAAAGCAGCGGTTGTTCTATGAGCAAATTCTCAACAACATTCCGGCCGACATCGCGGTGTTCAACAGGGAGCACCGATATCTTTTTGTGAATCCGCGGGGCATACAAAATCCGGAGCTTCGAGCCTGGATCATCAACAAAAATGACGAAGAATATTGCGACTATCGAGGCCGACCCTATACGATTTTTCAAGAGCGTCGTGCGGCCTTCAACCGGGCCATCGAAACACAATTACAGGCAGAGTGGGAGGAAGAGCTGATCAATCCTACCGGTGAAACGGAGAATCATTACCGAAAAATGTTTCCGGTGGTGAATGAGCAGGGGCAGGTAGACCTGGTGATCGGTTACGGCATGAACATTACCACCATCAAGCAGGCACAAGCGGTTTTGCAGCGTGCCAAGCAGGAAGCGGAGGCGAATGCGCAGGCGAAAGAGGCGTTTTTGGCCAGGGTGAGTCATGAATTGCGCACGCCCATGAACGGGATATTGGGATTGGCGGATCTGTTGCAGCGGACGGTGTTGGATGAAAAACAGGAGCAATATGCGGAGTTGCTTCGTCAGTCGGCACAGTCGCTGGTGGCGATCGTGAATGAAGTGTTGGACATCGAAAAGATCGGTTCGGGAAAAATGGAATTACATCCGGAGGTATTCGATCTGCGCAAGCGAATGCAGGGATTGCTGGATCTCTGTCGGGAGCCGGCCCAGCGAAAAGGGCTATTGCTAACCCTGCAGGTGGAGGAAGCATTGTCTACATACTTTAATGGTGATGTGAACCGCATCAGTCAGATACTGGGAAATATTTTGTCGAATGCCTTGAAATTTACCGACAGCGGGTCTGTTCAATTGGTTGTGGAGGCCGATGTGTCGGGTATCTGTTTTCGGGTGGCCGACACGGGTATCGGGATAGAAGCGGATTCGCTGGAAAAAATATTTGAGCCTTTTGTTCAAGCGCGTAGTCGCGGACAAACCGATAGACCCGGTACCGGTCTGGGCTTAACGATCTGCAAGGAGCTTTCTGAATTGATGGGCGGACGAATCGAAGTGGAAAGTAAGCTTGGAGTGGGCTCGACCTTCCGGCTTTATCTTCCCTTGCAAGCAGTTACGGAAGCGGCCTCTGTTGCAGCTGTTCAATCAAGTGGTCCGCTGATCGAGCGGTTGAAAGGAAAGCGGGTCTTGCTGGTGGAGGACGTACCGCTGAATCGATTCCTGGTGGAGGAGATGACCCTCGAGTGGGGCATTGAATTGGATATGGCGTTCGACGGCGTAGAGGGGTTGAAGAAAGCCACTGATTCGACATATGATCTGATCCTGATGGATATTCAGATGCCAGTGATGGATGGGATCCAATGCACGCGTTCGATACGGCAATTGCCTGACCCGGAGCGGGCTGCTATACCGATCATTGCCTTATCGGCCAATGCATTTGAATCGGATCGTAGAAATTATTTACAGGCGGGTATGAGCGATGCCTTATCGAAGCCTTTTGATTCCTCGCAGCTGATGGGGGTGTTGGTTCGAAACGTAGGGGCGCGGACCGAGGAGGTGCAAACGCAACATGATAAAGGAGAGCACCTGACATCCGGGTTGACTATCGACCTCACCTATTTGAACCGGGTGGGCAACGGCAATCCTGCATTTATTAAGACCATGCTGAAGTCCTTTATTGAATCGGTGGATGAGATCACCATCGAGATGGAGCGAATGCTGGCTAAGGGCGACCGAAAAAGTATCGGGGAAGCGGCCCATAAATTGAAGTTTGCCTTGGGGGTGGCGGGGGTGACGGCGCTGAAGGAGGTGGTCGTCTTTTTGGAAGATCAGGGGAAGAATCCGGCGGAAGCTGCTGATAATCAAGAATATGCGAAGGTGGTAAATGGGTTCATTCGCGATCTGCGGGCGTTGAGGGAGCAAGCTGAAAGCAATGTTTAGAGAGTTTAGATAGTTGAGGAGGTTTAGTCAATTCTCAACTATCTCAACTCCCTCAACCCTGTTAAGGTTTTCTCACTACGATTCAGGGTCTTTAAGCTAATATTTAAGTGTAAGTACTTAACTTATTACACGTATCT
>CANGZN010000022.1 GCA_947458625.1 Chitinophagaceae bacterium | reverse complement strand
GGCTTGGCAGCTTTCTTGGGTGCGGGTTTTTTCTTGATGGCCATATATTAGCCTTTTTTGTTGACCGTAACGGTCAGATTTTCACCGTTTATTTCTATTTCCTGAGCTTGTGGCCCGCTTTCAAAAGACAGGTCGTCTGCCAGGATTTCCGCGCAAATATAGTCCTTAAAGCGTCCGAACGACTCAGCCAGCCCAGATGGAGCAAAAACGCTTACTGAAACCCGGTCGGTCAGCTCAAATCCGCTGTCCTTTCGGATCTTCTGGATCCGGTTCACCAATTCCCTGGCCTGCCCTTCTGCAACTAATTCGGGTGTCAGGTTCAGGTCCAACGCCACGGTGATCCGGCCCTTGCTTGCCACCGTCCACCCCGGCACATCCTCGCTGGTAATATCGGCTTCTCCCACTTGAAGCTGGAAGATCTCCCCTTCCAACAACACGTCCTTGTATCCGTATTGCTCCAGCGCTGCGATATCCTCCTGCGAAAAGGCGGCGAGCGCAGCCGACATGGCCTTCATTTTCGGACCGAGCTTCTTTCCTAGCGCGATGAAATTGGGTTTGATCTTCTTGCGTATGAACGTATTGTTCGGATCGAGATAGTCTAGTTCTTTCACATTCACCTCGGCCTTGATCAGATCAGCCACCCGTTCCAGTTGTTTTTTCATGTTTGGATCCAGCACGGGGATCATCATCTTCTGTAGGGGTTGACGAACATTGATCTTGACTTTCTTGCGAAGCGACAAGACCAGTGAGCTGGCATCTTGCGCCCAACGCATACGCTCCTCGAGTCCGCTATCGATACAAGCCGGGTCGCTGACCGGGAAATCGGCCAAGTGAACAGAGTCAACCGCGTGCCGATTGGTGACAGCGTTGAGCTCTCGGAACAACAGATCGCTGAAGAAAGGAGAAATCGGGGCCATCAAACGTGTGAGGGTCTCCAGGCATTCATACAGCGTTTGATACGCCGAGATCTTATCCGTTGCATATTCTCCTTTCCAGAAGCGACGTCGGCAAAGACGCACGTACCAATTGCTCAGTTGTTCATCCAAAAAATCCTCTATGAGTCGGCCAGCCTGCGTAGGCTCGTACTCTTCCATAGCGGCTTGAACATCCTTTATAAGTGTATGCAAAGAGGAAAGGATCCAACGATCGATCTCCGGTCTTTCTGAAAGAGGAATTGACTTCTCTTCAAACTTGAATCCGTCGATATTCGCATACAGCGCAAAGAACTGATAGGTATTATAGAGTGTTCCGAAGAATTTACGTTGCACTTCCTGGATGCCATCGATATCGAACTTGAGATTATCCCAGGGAGAAGCATTGGTCACCAGATACCAACGAGTCGCATCGGCTCCGTATTTGTCGATGGTCTGAAAAGGATCCACCACGTTGCCCAACCGCTTACTCATTTTGTTTCCGTTCTTATCCAGCACGAGTCCATTGCTCACCACGGTTTGATACGCAACCGAATCGAACAGCAAGCTACCGATTGCATGCAGGGTATAGAACCAGCCGCGTGTTTGATCCACTCCTTCCGCAATGAAGCTGGCCGGAAAAGCCGAACCGCCATCGTTTCCATTGAGTTTATGGTAGGCGAAAAAGTTTTCGGGGCTAAGCGGACCATATGCATTCGAGCTGGCATCAGGCAATCCCCATTGCGCATAGGGCATGGCACCACTGTCGAACCATACATCGATCAGATCGGGTACTCGCTTCATAGGCTGACCACCCGGGGAAAGCAATAGAATGTCATCGACATAGGGTTTGTGCAGATCGGATACGAGTGAATCGATCGCTTCATCCAATCCGTTCATTCCTTTTTTCAGTCCACGCATTTCCAATCCGCCGTCAATGGCTTCGCGGATCTTTTGTTTGAGTTCCTTTACGGTACCGATGCAGATCGTTTCACTACCGTCTTCGGTACGCCAGATCGGAAGCGGCGTTCCCCAGTAGCGACTGCGACTCAGGTTCCAGTCCACCATGTTCTCCAGCCAATTCCCGAATCGACCTTCTCCGGTGGAAGCGGGCTTCCAACGAATGGTTTTATTGAGTGCCACCATCCGGTCGCGCAGTGCAGTGGTTCGGATGAACCAGGCGTCGAGCGGATAATAAAGAATGGGTTTATCGGTGCGCCAGCAATGCGGATAAGAGTGTTCGTATTTCTCGACCTTGAAGGCGCGATTTTCTTTTTTCAGCTTGACGGCGATGTCGACGTTCACATCGACGTAGTCAGGTTGGTCTTTGTAATTCTTGACGTACCGGCCGCTGAATTCACCGAGTCCGTTTACGAATTTTCCTTCGCGGTCGACCATAGTCAGCATACCGATACCATATCGCCTACCGACTTTATAGTCATCCGCTCCGAAGGCAGGAGCGGTATGTACAATACCCGTACCATCCACTGTGGTCACGAATGAATCGGTGAGCACCCGAAACGGATCGCCTTCTGCCAGTTCCGGACGATTTGCTTCGAAGGGAAGCAATTGTTCGTATCGACAACCTTCGATATCGGATCCCTTGAAGTGATGCAGAATGGTCCAGGGAACGATCTTGTCTTTTTCCGTGTAGGCGTTGAAGTCGCCATCTTTTCCTTCCTCTTTGAAATGCTTTCCGAGCAAGGCCTCAGCCAACACCACGTGAATGAGTTGGTGGGTATAAGGATTGATGGTCTTGACGAGTACATAGTCGATGTCGGCCCCGACGGTGAGACCTAAGTTGGATGGAAGGGTCCAAGGGGTGGTCGTCCAGGCAAGGAAGAAACAGTCCGCACCGTTCGTTTTTTCGAAGAGAAATTCAGATCGTTCGTTGCGGATCGCGTTGAACATCGCCACCACGGAGGTGTCTTTTACATCCTTGTAGGTGCCGGGCTGATTCAGTTCATGTGAACTGAGTCCGGTACCTGCGGCGGGCGAATAGGGTTGAATGCTGACGCTCTGGTAGAGTAATCCTTTTTTGTACAGTTCGCTGAGTAACCACCAGAGGGTTTCAATGTAAGAGTTCTCGAAGGTGATGTAAGGATGCTGTAGATCGACCCAATAGCCCATTTGGGTCGTGATCTGATCCCATTTGCCTTTATATCGAAGAACGGCCTCGCGGCATTTGCGGTTGTATTCTTCAACGGTGATCTTGACACCGATATCTTCTTTGGTGATGCCGAGTTCTTTTTCGACGCCGAGTTCGATGGGCAGTCCATGCGTATCCCATCCGCCTTTACGCTTTACCTGAAAACCGCGCATGGTCTGATAGCGACAAACCAGATCTTTCAGGGTGCGAGAGATCACGTGGTGAATCCCGGGCATGCCGTTGGCACTGGGCGGACCTTCATAGAAAACAAAGGCCGGTTTGCCTTCGCGGTGTGAGATACTTTGCTCGAAGGTTTTCTCTTTACTCCAGCGCTCCAACACCTCTTTTTCGAGGGCGGGCAAATTCAATCCGGTAAACTCGCGGTATTTGGCGGACATAGTGTTTTTTGCAGTCCGCGAAAATACACAATTAGGAGTTGAAGGATGAAGGATGAAGGGTGAATACTTAAACACCCTTCACCTTCCCCTTTCTACTAGAATTTCGTGTATCGGAAATGAAAGAAGCGCTGATCGCGGATCTTGATGCTGTCGGCAGCGGAAGCGGAGGGCGTACTGCCACCACGGTAATAGTTGAGGATCTCCACCTTGGCACGCTGCCCATTGGCCGTGCGGATCACCAGGGTGCGCCCTGGAATGGGAGTCAGCAGGTTAGTGGGACCATCATACGTATACCAAGCACGGCCCGAGCCGCGAGGGATCGCATAAGATACCGGATGGTTATCAACACGGAAGGTTGAATCGACCGGTACAGAGGCAAGTGTTTCGAAGGAACCATTGAATACAAACCCGCCCCCGCTACCCGGGCCGCTGGTCAGATTATTCACGCGTACAGTCGTGCCGGCAAAAGCCAAATCCCAACGACTTGAATTTGAATCGGCATTCGGAATCCATTGGCCAGATTCCAAGCTGAAGAATGTATACCGCCCGGCACCCACGGGCTGGCCCTGAGCACTGACCCCGATGATCGTGTCACCAGGAAGATTTCGAACCGTAACTACATTACCACTGGTGGTCACGGAATAAGCACGCTGATCGATCGTGGGTGTAGGCTTGTCTTTTTCACAAGCAACGAAAGAAATTAGAGAAGTCAGAAGGAGGAGTTGAAAACGCATAAGGATATGATTTAGAGTTTAGGGTTCAGAGTTTGAAGTTTAGGGTCATGTAAATGTTGCGGCCGGGGAAATTGGGCAGATAGTTCACGTCCTGGTAATTCAGGAGATTCTCTATGCCTGCCTGCAACTGGATGTTCTTTCGCAGCGGTATGCCACCGGATAAGTTAATCTGCAGAAAGCCGTTTGCATATTCATCCTGTACATCGTGCACTCCGTTACCATTGCTATTGGCGATGGTCCACCGACTCCGATACAGCAACCGCAAAAACACAAATCGATGTTCGGCCGGCTGGTAACGCAGTTTGAACTGCGCCTGGTGTTCACTGCGGTTCGGCAGTCCGACATATTCACGAAGGGTCATCACCCGACTCGATCCGTCAGGGGCACGGGTATACTCCAATCCTTTTTTAATGCGATCAAGTTCATCTTTATCCCCTGTGCGAAGCCATTGATAACCGGTCTGCAATGTCCATTGAGAATGGAATTGCCATTTGAATTCGGATTCCAGTCCGTACGTATAAGCCCGCTTCACATTCAGGTAGCTGAAGATCTGTGCCCCATCGATGCGTGTGGCCACTTGTCGAACATCGATCAGTGAGCGGATATCATTTCGAAATCCGTTGAGTCGAACCGTTATCGTTTGTTTCGGCTGATAGGTAACACCCAGGTTGGTTCCGGTTGAGTATTCGGGCGTCAGATCGGATAGCTTGGAAAAATCCGGTTGCAGCTCCGCGATCTGTCCGAGACGGTTCAACTCGTTGATGATGCGAATGGCATCCTGTGTACCATAGACAGAATAACCACCGGCGGCATTGTTGGTGAAATTCAAATAGAGTTGCCTGAAATCGGGGGCCTTGAATCCTTGTCCCACCGAAGCCTGCACCGACCATTTCTCATTGGGCTTATAACGAAGCGACCATTTCGGCGTAAGCGCGGCTGCGAACAATTGGTTATCGTCGTATCGCATCCCCGCCACTGAGATCAACTTTTCATTGAGCTTCCATTCCCACTGCGCGAATGCGTATGCTACACGGTTCTGTTTGCGATTGTCCAATGCATCGTATCGGGTGGAACGGGCCTGATCGATCTGATAACCGGCACCAAATATCCATTCAGAGCGACCGATGGTCCAATCGAGTTGTTGCTCGAACCGATAAAGATGTTGTTCGAAACGATCGAGGTAGCTGCTGTCGGGTTTTTGTACGAAAAACAAGCGCTGATCACCAACGTAGCGGGTAAAGAACCCTCTTGAATGAAGGGCCAAACGTTGACCCGGTCGGTAGGTGATCGTAGGCTGGATATTCCACTCCGTATTTTTCTCGCGCCCATAGGATTCAATGAGCTGGCCATTGTTTCGTACCGCGAATTCCTGCTCGATCTTATCCTGATTGGCGCGGAGAAGAAGTTTGAATTCGGTTCGTTCTCCGATGGGACGAAGCAGGGTGGTTTGATGCGTCAGCCGGTTGATCGGACGGGGAATGCGGTCGGTCGAAAACGGACGAAAGCTGATTCCGTCGTTGTAGAGATAATTATTGCTGTGGCGGAACTTCCATTTACCAACCTGATACCCTACCTGCAGATCGGCATCCAACTGCTGAAATCCGCTCGAAGCAAAAGGCAAAGCCCATCCTTTATCAGGGTTTCCCGTACCGTAGCGGAGAGAGCCGGAAAGTTCTTTTTTGCCTGGAGCTTCCGTAATGAGATTGATGACACCGGCCATGGCCTCGGATCCATATAGGCTCGAAGAAGGGCCCTTTACGATCTCGATGCGCTTGATACCGGCCAATGCGATCCGGTTCAGATCCAATACGCCGGAGGTTCTTCCGACCAGCGGCTGTCCGTCTACCAAGATCAACGTATGCTCCGGATTCAGTCCCTGCATCTGCACCCCCACCCCGAAAGCGCTGGTCATCACGAGTCCGCTTTGCTCCTGTAGAATATCACGGAGTCGAAGCGAACCGGCCTGGCGGATCTGCTGCTGCTGAATAAGGGTAACGGGCACGGCCACGTTGCCCAGGCGCCTTTCCTGGCGTGTAGCGGTGATCACCACTTCTTGCAGATTGCGCAGTGAATCAGCCTGCGCAAATGAAGAGGTGCTTGAAAGAAGAAGAAATAAAATGAATACTACCAATCGCATCGGACCGCAAAATTGAAATGCGGTCGCGAGAGAATTATCATGGGATTGTCATCTTTAGACGAACGATGAAAGATGAAGGATGAAAGTTGAGATTTGTTTAGATAAATCTCAACCCTCGCCTCTCATCGCTCAACATCCTACTGGGCTATCACGATGCCGCTGGCCATTACCCGAACTTCCTGCTTGGCTTCTTTGATAGCGTCGATCTCTGCCTGTGATTTCTTGGCATCTTCTGCATAGTGTTTCTGCTCCGCTACCGATACGGTTTTCAGATTGACTGTCCCGTTGATCACAACATTCTTACCAGTGGCCGCTACAGGCAAAAAGAAACCATAATCTTTCATCTTAACGGTTGCGGTTTCTCCGTTTGCCAATTCCAATTTCAACCAGCATCCTTTTTTGGCGCAGACCTCCAGCACTTTAGCAGAAACCTGTACTTCCTGGAATTCAGAACCACCTTTGAGTTTCTTCACCACATCATTGAGGTTCATCACTTCTGTGACATTGAACTTCGATCCGTAGCTATCTCCTGTATTGGCATCGCCGGCAGGGGGTTGTGCTTGGGCAAGGATACAAGTAGTGGAGAGGATCGCGGCGAAAATCAGCTTTTTCATATATCGATGTTTTATGGTATTTGAAGAGTTTGTAAAGATACATCAACCGGTTAAATAAAGCCTCTGCAGTTGACCGCTCCGCAGCCACAAGGAAGGGTGCCTTCGTGATGTGTTTCACCATAATCACAACTCAGCTCCTCCCCTTTTCGGATGGTCCGAAGCGCGTAGAACTCCACCCGATCTTTCAGGACGCGCATATAGGTGTTTGGGTTGCAGGAGTGGTTGATGAAACGGATATCGTTCGGATTGGCAGAGGCATTCAGCGCCAGATCGTCATCCAGTTCGACCAAGTTGATGACTTTCTTATTGCGGATCAGTTTGCGCGCTTCCCGCATGGTGATGATCACGCCTCCCAGGTCACCGATCTTTCTTCGGGCAGGGATGGTTTGAATCGCAAAGGCTCCTTTACCGGCAATGCGGCTCTTGGAGATGCGAAGCGGATAGATGATCCGATAATCGGGTGTTGGGATCAAGCCTTTTTCTTTTTGAGCTGGAACATACGAGATAGGTTGAAGCCCATACGGATCTCGCCCTTTCCCCATTGACCGGTTGTTTCGGTTATGAAGGCTCGCTCGTTCATACCGGTAGCGTTGGATACATGAAGTTGGAAAACGTGTCCGCCGGTTTCAATATCCAATCCAACCGAAAGGGGATTATAATACCCCGTCGGCAAACCGTCGAGTACATGCGTATAATCCCAGGTGAATGCCATCCGCTTATTGAGTTTCAGTCGGCCGCCTACACCGATACCGATGATATCGTTCGGATCGGTCTGCAGTTGTACCAGGTTTTTATGAACCACGGTAGGCGTTACCTGCAACGTGAAGGCATCATTGAATTTTCGTCCGATGATCGCGGAAAAATAGTAGGCCATACGGGAGGTGAAATAATTCTGACGGGTAGGATCTGCCCAAGGAAGTCCGTCTACTGTCACGGCCCCTACGAAGGCAACGGTAACGGGGAAGCTACCCGGACCTTTCGACTGACGAAGGGGTGCATACTTGATAAAGGCATCTACTTCTTTTTTGAAGGTGCTTCTGCCGATGCCTGCCATCAGGTTCGGACGGAGACCGAAATCAAAACCCATGCGCATGGATGCCTGATCGAGTCCGAAGAAATTCTTCAGTCCCTGATCGATGTTTCCGAAACGGTGCAAGATCCGGAAGTCCATCGTACCCGGGTTGATGAATTCCATCGAATGGGCGTTGATGACCCGACTGGACTTAAAAGCCGCCTTGATGTATTCTTTTTTTGGCTTGTCCTCTCCCAATAATCCCAGCAGATCGTCCTGCGCCTGCAAAGCGGTATTGCATGAGAATAATGCCAGAAGCAGTATGGTCTTGATTGATTGTCGCATCGGGTTTATTTTAATGGCTCGAGTCCGCAACTAACGTTGATCTTGGCTGTCTTCGATACTTTATCAGACACCAGCGATGGAACATTCACTTTGTAATCGGAGAGTAGCACAGAGAAATTCGCCGTAGCAGTCACTTTTCCTTTGGCAACCGTAACTTTTCCGGTGGTTTCCACATCACGGGTTTCACCATGGAGGGTCAATTTGCCTTTTACGGTAGCAGGATAGGAACCGTCTTTATCCATGGCGATAGCAGACATATTGGAGATGCTGCCCGCAAATTTGGCATCCGGGAACTTATCACTCTCTACGTAATTCTCATTGAAATGCTCCTGCATCAGCGCACGCTCGAAAGTGAATGCTTTCATGGAGGCCTTGAACTGCATATTGCCCGTTGCTCCATCGATCACGCACTGAACCGTACGATTGTCGGCCGTAATATTTTCAGGCGAACCGGGGGCTGTTGCATCAAAACTGATGCTGCCGTTCTTGGTAAAATACTTTTGTGCGAAGGCAGATGAGCAGATGCCGATCAGCAGTAATGACAGGGTTATGAACTTATTCATGTTGAAAGGATTGACATTAAATAAATGGTGATGAATGTTTTTTTATTGTTGGGCCGGATAACAACGGTTCAGCAGCAGATCCGCACCGAGTCCCATATCATCCGCCGTATATCCCACACATACACCACGCAGGGTTGCGGGTGTACCGCTGACAAGTTTGGCCGCGCGGTCGGTGAATAGGCTATCCACTACACAGCGTACCGAGGACATAGAGCCGGCTTCTCCGAGAACGACTGTATAAAATCCGGTGTCATCTTTCTCGATCTCTTTGATGGGACCAGTTAACTCCAACACCTGGTCGGTGTACATTTTCTTTGACTCTTGCGGTTTCGATTCAAAGGCACTTAAAATTTCTGATGCGTTCAGTGTATGTACTGCCTTTACTTCCTCCATGGAGGGGTTGCGACGGTTGTACTCACTATATGCATAGTAACCGCCGATGGCTGCGGTGATCAATACTGCTATCAGCAGGTATTTGAACTTCGGATTTTTAAACATGACTATGCGTTTAGTTGTTGGGCGCCCCTGATTCGATCCATTTGCGAACAACGGCGATGTTGCAATTACTGAGCTTCGATCCGCCCTTGGGCATCGGCGAGAAACCGGTGGCATGTGAGATCACGCCCAGTAGTTTACCATTTTGCGCCATGGTCTTATCCGCCGTGTAGGTGCCCATGGCTTGTCCGCCTGAAGGGGCCGACCCACTATGACATCCATAGCAATTAGCTTGGAGAATAGGAACCACTTTTGCTGCGTATGAAATAGTACCGGTGGTGTCTGTGCAGGGTACAGGCGCGCCGTACAATAATTCTTCTTTGTCGTAATAGCAGGAACTAAGCACCACTCCCACAAAAAGCATTAGAAAGGAAATACGAATGATCGACATATCAGTTGTTTTGAGCACCTGCCTGGATCCACTGCTGAACTTGTTGGATCTCACAGTCAGATAATTTAGCGCTATTCTTCGGCATGGGAGAGAAACCACTTTGGTGGGCGATGGATCCGTAAAGTCTGCCATTCAGGGCCCAGGTGCGGGTGTTGGTGTAATCGGAAAGGTTAACCCCGCCACTAGGAGCCGTGCCGCTGTGGCAGCCGGTACATTTGCTTTCTAAGGTGGGACGCACCGCGCCGGAATAAGTAAAGACGGTCGAGTTACAACGATTTAGACAGCTGTTGTTGCGAGCGCCCTGGTTGATCCATTTTTGGATCAAGGCTTTTTGTGCCGTGGTAAAGGCGGGGCGAGGCGGAGGTGGCATGCGTTCATTATCCGTTCGAATGATCACCTTGTAAAGTTTACTGTCGCCGGCATTACCTGCTTTGACTTCATCCATGACATTGGCATAGTCGGTCATACGTACCCCATCAGCCGCGGTGGCGTTATCATGACAACCACTCATGGCACAATTGGATTGCAACAACGGCAATACGTCGTTCACAAAGTAAACGGTATCGGTACTGCAGTTTTGGGAAACTGTTGCCCCCGGGTTCGGTTGTGGCGGCTGGTGTCGGCAGGCCGACCAGCTGATAAGTAATGCAACGAGCAGGGTATTAGAAATCAGATTGCGCATACGTATACAACTAAAAAATTAGCTCTTTATTGAGACTGTGAAGATACGGTTTGTGGTTGGCGCCACAGGAGGTCGCAAGGTTTGAGTCCGGTATATTTTTTGAATGCAGTAGAGAAATGAGAAATGGACGAATAGCCCAATTGCATGGAAACATCAGTAACGCTCAAGCCCTTCTCGTGCAGGAGATAACGAGCATGTTCCATCCGCTGGCTTTGATAGAAGTCAAAAATGGTAGTGCCGTACATGACCCGAAATCCTTTTTTTAGATAACACTCGTTCATGGCCACCTTTCGGCTGAGTTCTTTGATGGTGATGGGTTCACCGATATGCTCGATCAACCAGTCACGGGCCTGTTCGATCTTCTCCCGCTCACTGGGATTAGAGAGAAATGGTGCATTTATTAGCTCGTCGGGCCCTTCCATCAACTCGAGGGTATGCAACAACAACATATGCGCCTGTGCATTCACAAAAATATTTTCCAGACTGCCGCTATAGGAATGGTTCAGGATGCTGAACAGTACCGCGGTTAATTCTTCATTGAATGGAACAGGCTGGCGAAAAGAACGATTGAATTTAAAATTGGCTGACAAAGGATCCGCATCTCCCCCATTGATCCGCGGCTTGGCCCATTGACCGAGGTGTTTTCCATCGTACCGAAAGCTGATCAGGTCCACTGAATCCACTTTTTCTATGCAATTCTCCGATTCTTGTAATCGGCATAAATCGCAATTCTTATCCTTCTCCCGGCAATACACCTGACCCGTCAGCAGAAAATGCAACTCCAGTGTGGAACGATCCGCTGCGTTTTCGTCGAGTTGAAAAACCATGAGTCCCTCATCGGGCTCCGTCCACACCCCTTCCCGCTTATACCGCCGGATGGAATAATGAATGGAGCCGGGGATCTGTTGGGAACGATCCTGCAACAAGTGCAGCCGGTTACCTAATAATCCCTGATAGGAAGGGTCTATGGAAATGGACTGAAGCACGTGCGAAATTATCGAATCAAGTCCCGAGTGCGTGTTTGAAAAGCTTTTTTCGGCGGATTTAACAGTTTTCGATGTCCCCCTGGACCTGTTTCCCCTTGAAAATGGTATTTTTGCCGACTTCACATGATACATCCTCATACCTATATCCACCCCAACACCAAGCTCGCGCCCAACGTGAAGATCGACCCGTTTACGGTGATCCACCAGGACGTGGAGATCGGTGAAGGCACCTGGATCGGGTCCAATGTGACCATCATGGAAGGGGCCCGTATCGGAAAGAACTGCCGGATCTTCCCCGGAGCGGTAATTTCTGCGATTCCCCAGGATCTCAAATTTCAGGGGGAGTACTCCAACGTATTTATCGGCGACGGTACCACCATTCGGGAATTCGTGACCATCAACCGGGGTACCAAGGACCGGGAAAAAACAATGATCGGCAAGAATTGCCTGATCATGGCCTATTGTCATTTTGCACATGATTGTTTTGTCGGCGACAATTGTATTACCAGCAATAACACCCAGGTGGCCGGTCACGTAACGATTGGCGATTGGACCATCCTCGGCGGCATGTGCGCCGTTCATCAGTTCGTCAAAATCGGACAACACTCTTTTGTCAGTGGCGGATCGCTGGTCAGCAAGGACGTCCCTCCCTACATCAAGGCCGGCCGCACGCCGCTCAGCTATGCAGGGGTCAACTCGATCGGACTGAAGCGTCGCGGATTCAGTGTAGAGCGGATCAATCACATCCTCGATATCTACCGCATTATCTACAACCGTGGGTTCAATACCAGCCAGGCCATCGAATACATTGAAGAGGATATGGCCGCCACCGATGAACGCGACGAGATCATGACCTTCATCCGGGAGAGTGGCCGTGGCATCATCAAACGCTTCACCAAAGGCGCAAACGATGACGATCTCCCTATCTGATGCCGGAAAACGATTCAATTACGATTGGATCTTCCGTCACCTCCATTACACATTCACCAACGGCAACCGCTATGCGATCGTCGGACCCAACGGCTCCGGAAAAAGCACCTTGCTACAAGCATTGTCCGGATACAGCTGGCTAAGTGAGGGAACGCTGCTGGCAACCGACGCGTTCGGTAAGTCTATCCCCGACGACCAATTGTTCAAACACATCTCGATCGCTGCACCCTATCTGGAGGTGATCGAAGAAATGACACTGCTTGAATTCTGGCAATTCCAGGAAAAATTCCACCCCTACTTACCCGGACTTACCCCCGATACCATCTGTCAACGACTGGATCTGTCAACTGCCCGTGAAAAACAGATCCGCTATTTTTCTTCCGGCATGAAACAACGGGTGAAACTCGGACAGGCTTTCTTTTCTTCCAAGCCGGCCGTATTGCTGGATGAACCCTGCACGAACCTGGATGCAGAAGGTATTAAGCTATATCACGGACTCATCGAAGAATTTGCATCCGATAAACTACTGGTGATCTGCAGCAATGACGAACAGGAGATCCGCACGTGCACGGAACGGATCGATATCCGAGACTATAAATAATAGGAACTTATCGCTGAGAAGCGATGAGCAAATTCAGATCGGTGTACTTCAGATCGAAACGCTGACTGATATAGAAATTGGTAAGTGCTCCACGGAACAAATAGATCCCATTGCGTAAGTGGATCCTATGCCAGATCAGATTTTCAAAGCCGCCATCTGCACCTGCTTCGATAAGTAGTGGTGTAAGAACATTACTGATCGCTTGAGAAGCGGTACGTGAAAATCCGGACGGAATGTTGGGCACACAATAATGAATGACGCCGTACTTCGTGAATACCGGTTTTTCATGCGAAGTGATCTCGGAAGTTTCAAAACAACCACCCCGATCGATGCTGACATCAATGATCACGGAACCTGGACGCATATGGCTGACCATTTCTTCTGTAACCACCATCGGTGTGCGACCCGATTCAGAGCTGAGCGCCCCCACTGCCACTTCACAGGTCTTCAATTGTTTGGCCAGTAACCGCGGTTCGATGACAGAAGTCCACAACCGGTGACCGATATTATTCTGTAAACGCTTCAGCTTGTACACATCATTGTCGAACACCTTGACCGAAGCACCCAGTGCCAAGGCCGTCCGTGCAGCATATTCACCAACGATACCGGCACCGATGATGATCACCTTTGTTGGTGCGATACCTGAAATACCGCCTAACAAAACACCCTTGCCATGATTGGCTGAACCCAGATGTTGACCTGCGATCAGCATAACGGCCGATCCGGCAATCTCACTCATGCTTCTTACGATGGGATACGAATCGCTGTCATCTTTCAAATGCTCGAAAGAAAGTGCCGTGATACGCTTTTCCATCATCTTCTCCAGAATGACAGATGTCATCCCCGGCAAATGAATGGGTGAGATGATCAACTGATGCGGTTGCAACAAAGGCAGATCCGCCTCAATGATGGGCGCACTTTTTACCAAGATTGGGGCTTGAAACACCTCTGAACGCTCATACACAATGCGGGCACCCGCATCGGCGTAATCTTTATCACTGAAATGGGAGGCTTCTCCTGCATGATGCTCCACCACCACCTGATGTCCATTATTGACCAGCAGGTTTACGGCATCCGGTGTAAGGGCTACTCGATTCTCCTGAAAGGCGATTTCCCGGGGTATACCCAGTGTCATCCCTGCCGGCTTGGGCGGAATCTCCAGGGTTTCTTCCATGGTTTGGAAACTGATACCCGGATCGATCTTAGGTTTTTGCTGACTCATAGAAATGAAACGGCGAAACCAAATATACTATTTATTGAGCACCTGAAGCGTGCGCTTGTCCTCGTCCACCACCTGTATCGAAACGTGAATGGCATCGGACGGAATGATCTCGGGCAGTTTTTGCGGCCATTCGATCAAACAATACGACCCACTGTCCAAGGCATCGATGACCCCGGCTCGTTCGGCTTCATCAGCACTGTTCAACCGATACCAATCCATATGGTATACGGAACGGGATTCGCCTGCTGATCCATATTCATGAATGATGGGAAAGGTGGGACTGCTGGCAGTTCCTTCGATACCCAGTTGGTAACAGATCGAGGCGATGAGCGTGGTTTTTCCCGCACCCATGTCTCCATGAAAACAAATGACCCGAGCGGCTCCGATCTGTCCCAGCAACCACTTTGCTGCCTCCGACAGAGCCGAGCGATGAAAGAGGAACGTCATGCAGCGAATATAGTTGAGAAAGTTTAGTGAGTTTAGAAAGTTGAGCAGTCTAAACCTTCTCAACTTTCTAAACCATCCAACCTGCTTTGGCGATTGCGTATCTTTACCCTATGGAAAAAGTTGCCTGGCGGGTTGAGGGAATGGATTGCAACACCTGTGCGCTGCACATCCATAAATACCTCGAGAAAAAAGGGATGAAGGACGTGAAGGTCAATTTTGCGACCGGACATGTAAGCTTTGAAAATCCCAAGGGGGAGAAAGAGAGCACCCTAGCCTCCGGCATACAAGATCTCGGCTATGAGATAGTCGAGCATAAACGCGAGAAGATCCGTAAACCCTGGTTCCGCTCCCACCTGCAACGTTTCTGGTTCTGCTTCCCGTTCACGGCCTTGCTGATGAGCCACATGATCCCCGGGTTGCACCTGCATTGGTTGATGAACCATTGGGTTCAGTTGGCATTGACGCTGCCGGTCTATGTCGTGGGCATGGGTTATTTCGGAAGAAGTGCTTGGAAGAGCCTGCGTAATAGCATGCCCAACATGAATGTACTGATCACCATCGGTGCCACGGCCGCCTTCATCTATAGCTTGTACGGTTCGCTGACCGGACAACCCGAGAAATACCTATTCTACGAAACCGCAGCAACGATCCTCACACTTGTATTCCTCGGAAACTATCTGGAGGAAGCTTCCATCGGATCCACACAGCGCGAATTGAATAAACTGGTGAAATCACAAAAAGTGATGGCCACCATGATCGCATTCGATGATCAGCATCAAGAACAATTATTCGAAGTAGAGAACACCGCACTTCGGGTTGGCGATCTCATCCTCATCAAATCGGGCGAACAAGTACCTATCGACTCCAAGATCCTCTGGGGAGAAGTGCATGTGAACGAAGCCATTCTCACCGGAGAAAGTGCCCCGATACGAAAGCAGAAAAAAGACGGACTCATTGGAGGCAGTTTGATTACCGATGGCACCGTGAAAGCACAAGTCACCGCCATTGGTGAAGACACGGTATTATCCGGCATTATTCAATTGGTACGCCAAGCCCAAGGAGAAAAACCGCCCATTCAGCAACTGGCCGATCGGATCAGTGCCGTTTTCATTCCCGTTGTACTTGGCATCGCCGCCCTTACGTTCGGACTCACCTGGATATTCAAAGGTGAATTCTCGGTTGCTCTACTGAATAGCATCGCCGTACTCGTCATTGCTTGTCCTTGTGCGATGGGACTTGCCACTCCTGCTGCGATCGCAGTCGGACTTGGTCGCGCCGCCCGCAACGGCATCCTCTTTCGCAACGCCACCAGCCTGGAATTATTCAAGAGCATCCGCCGGGTCGTATTCGATAAAACCGGAACCCTGACAACCGGAAAATTCGAGATCGCAGGATACAAGGTTGAGGGGATAGAGAAAGTTGAGGGAGTTGAGCGGGTTGAGGAAGTTGAGTTTAAGAAGATCGCGTATTCGTTGGAGAAGTATTCTAATCACCCGATCGCGGCTTGCATCACGCAGAGCTGGAAAACAAATGACGAGATCAAGTGGAAACAGATCGAGGAAATAAAAGGATTGGGCATGCAGGCGGTGGATGCTGATGGCAGAACTTATGTTGCGGGTTCGTATAAAGCTGCGATGGCATACACCACCGAATCAGAACATAACGTGTACATATTGCGGGATGGAAAATTATTGGGATGGATCGATGTGAAAGACCAAGTACGTCCCGAAGCGAAATCCGTTATCGAACACTTACACGGACGGGGCATACAAACCGTTCTGCTGAGTGGCGATCGACGATCCAAATGCGATACACTCGCAAAGGAGCTGGGCATCGATACCGTACTGGCCGAGCAAACCCCCGAGCAGAAATTGGAACGGATCGGTGCCTGGTCGGCCGAGATGCCAACAGCCATGGTCGGTGATGGCATAAACGATGCCCCCGCACTGGCAAAAGCTACCATCGGGATTTCACTGAACGATGCTTCGCAGATCGCCATGCAAACAGCGCAGGTCGTATTGATGAATGGAGGCTTGAAGAATCTCCCGATGGCACTCGGATTGGGCAGACACACTTTTCTCACCATTCAGCAAAATCTCTTCTGGGCCTTTGCCTATAATATCGTTGCCATTCCGGTAGCTGCCTTCGGATTCCTGGAGCCGACCTGGGGGGCCTTGATCATGGGACTGAGCGATGTGGTACTCGCGATCAATTCAGTGCGTCTCTTCGTGAAAAAAGTTTATTGATTGTCTACACCTGCCACACTTCTGAAACGTTATTGGGGGTATGATACATTCCGACCCGGACAAGCAGAGATCATCGCATCCATCCTAGAAGGAAAAGACACGTTGGCGATCCTGCCGACAGGTGGCGGAAAATCGATCTGCTATCAAGTGCCTGCCTTGTTGCAACCCGGATTGTTTTTGGTCATATCGCCCCTGATCGCCCTTATGCGTGATCAGGTTGAAAATCTTAGAAAACGAGGCATCACCGCCTACGCGATACATACCGGTATGAGTCGCGCCGACGTGATCAATATATTGACAGTTGCCGCTGAAAGCAATTGCAAACTTTTATATGTATCACCGGAACGATTGACCACTCCGCTGTTTCAGGAATATTTACCCAGTCTGGATATACGTGGAATAGCTGTTGATGAAGCGCACTGTATCTCTCAATGGGGCTATGATTTTCGTCCCGCTTACTTACGCATAGCCGAACTACGTGAACAATTACCGAATGTTCCCATACTGGCACTGACCGCTTCCGCGACCCAAGCCATACAAGAGGATATATGTAATAAGCTCAGCTCGGAAGAAGATCAAACAGATGAATGGAATCAATTCAGAAATTCATTTGAACGGCCGAATCTTTCCTACAGTGTTCTCCTGGTGCCGGATAAAATTCAGCGGCTTCGACAGATACTGGAGAAACTAGACGGCACCGGCATCGTATATGGAAGAAGTCGAAAGGGTGTTGAGCAAACCGCCGAACAGATCGCACAATGGGGGATTTCGGCTGCCTTCTATCATGCCGGACTTTCCCTGGAGGAGCGAAGAAAACGAGAAAGAGATTGGATGAGTGGAGCCATAAGGGTGATGGTTTGCACCAATGCATTTGGCATGGGGATCGACAAACCCGATGTGCGGTTTGTAGTGCATGTGAATGCGCCAGATTCAATGGAGAATTATTACCAGGAAGCAGGAAGAGCTGGCAGAGACGGTAAGAAGGCCTACGCCATTTTACTGACCGAACCCGGAACCATAGCCGAACTGGAGGAAAAAGGACGGATGCAATTTCCCACACTCGAAGAAGTACGAAAGATCTATCAGTCGGTTGCCAACTACTTGCAAATGCCCGTTGGTGCCGGTGAAGGCGAATGGTTTGATTTCGATATAATGGATTTTCGAAAGAAGTTCAAACATCCTTCCTACGGACTCAAGCAGGCATTCGCGCTGCTGGAAGAGAATCAATGGCTCACGTACAATGAAGAATTGTTTTTTCCGCCGCAAGTGCAAGTATTGGGCGGACGTGAATCATCAGACTTATACGAATCCGAAGCTCCGCGTGAGATCGAATTGTTAAGAACATTATTACGACTATATGGAGGCATTCGGGATCAACCGACCGGGATTTCAGAACGGGCTTTGGCAAAAGCTATGAAATGGGATACTGAATTCATCGTCATTCTGCTGAATCGATTGCAGGCGATGGGACTGATCGACTATCAACCTAAAAAAGAAAAACCGCAGATCCAATTGCTGCAACCCCGCGCGTCGGCGCCAGAGATCCGACTGGATGCCAAGCGGTATACGTTCCGAAAGACAGAAGCAGAAAAAAGACTGATGGCCATGCTGCAGTATATCAAAGAGGCTTCTGTCTGCAGAAGCAAATGGATCGGAAACTATTTTGGCGATACTGCGGTAAGAGACTGCGACATCTGTGATAACTGCCTGGAACGAAAAAAACGATCGAAGGCGATCGACCGACGTGCATTGAACGATCAGGTATTGGAAATACTTCGAGGCGAGCCGATGAATTGGATGCAGATCCAAGAGAAGTTCAAGGAGGTTACGGCTGACCAATTGAAAGCAGCCATCGACTTTTTGATCGGAGAGGAAAGGATCGTGGTCGATGCGGAGGGTAACCTTCGGACCACAGGCTCATAGCTTCTTGTACCTGCTCAGGATCAGTCCCAGGGGTTTTAACAAAAAATTCCCTTCACTTCCGAGGGGAAGGCAATTGAATTATCTTTATTTGAGTCAGGGAATCTTCCCGAAAACCAAAATCGGCCGAACATGGAAACAACAAAAGCACGCATCCTCCTTTGCGAGGACGACACCAATCTGGGAAGTGTATTGAAAAACTATCTCGAGCTCAACGATTTTGACGTTGTGTTGGAGCGGGATGGCCGTTTGGGACTAGCCGCTTTTCAACGCGAGAAATTCGATATCTGTCTGCTTGACGTGATGATGCCGAATATGGATGGCTTCAAACTGGCAGAAGAGATACGTGATGTAGATCCGGACATCCCCCTGTTCTTCCTCAGTGCCAAAACGATGAAAGAAGATGTCATCCAAGGATACAAGCTGGGTGCTGATGATTATATCACAAAGCCTTTTGACAGTGAAGTATTGTTGCTGAAGATCCAGGCGATGCTCAAGCGCAATGAGGAGCAGAATCGGGAGACGCAGAACCGCGAATACACGTTATCGACCTATCATTTTAACCCCAAGCTTCGTCAGCTTTCCCATAATGATATCACACAGACGTTATCGCCCAAGGAGAACGATCTGTTACGCTTACTTGCGGAGCATTTGAATGATCTGCTACCCCGTGAACAGGCGCTGAAAAAGATCTGGGGCAGTGATACCTATTTCAATGGACGAAGCATGGATGTATACATTGCGAAACTGCGCAAATACTTGAAGGACGATCCGAATTTGGAGATCGTGAACATTCACGGAAACGGATTCCGTCTCGTTGTAAAATCCTGATCAAACAGACTTATTCTTCGAATAGCGTCCCGGCTGGTCCGGGACGTTTTTTCCCCAGGTGTTCATAGGCCTTATGCGTCGCTTCTCGGCCGCGAGGTGTACGCTGCAGGAATCCCTCTTGTATCAAGAATGGCTCATATACTTCTTCTAAGGTGCCGGGCTCCTCTCCTACGGCTGTTGCGAGTGTGGTGATACCGACGGGGCCGCCCTTGAATTTCTCGATGAGCGTGCTGAGGATCCGGTTATCCATTTCATCGAGACCGTGCTCATCAACATTCAAGGCTTTTAAGGCATGACGGGTGATACCGATATCGATTTGTCCGTCGTTCAGTACTTGCGCAAAATCACGAACGCGTCTGAGTAAGCCATTGGCGATGCGGGGCGTGCCTCTGCTACGTCTTCCGATCTCTCCGATGGCATCTGCTTCGATAGGAACTTTCAGTAGGCTTGCCGAACGCCCGATGATCCGATGAAGTGTAGCGGCCGTATAGTATTGTAGTCTTGATTTGATCGCAAATCGGGAAAGCAAGGGGGCTGTCAGTAATCCGCTGCGTGTGGTGGCACCAACAAGGGTGAAGGGGCTGAGGTTGATCTGTATGCTGCGGGCATTGGGACCGCTGTCGATAAGGATGTCGATCCGAAAATCCTCCATGGCTGCGTATAGATATTCTTCAACGACGGTACTAAGTCGGTGGATCTCATCGATGAATAAAACATCATTGGGTTCGAGACTGGTGAGGAGTCCGGCGAGGTCTGCCGGTTTCTCGATGACCGGTCCGGATGTTTCCTTGATCGATACCCCGAGTTCATTGGCAACGATGCGAGAGAGGGTTGTTTTGCCGAGACCGGGCGGACCATGGAATAGTACGTGATCGAGGGCCTCCCCTCTCATTTTAGCGGCCTTGATAAAAACGCGCAGGTTTTCGATGACCTGTTCCTGGCCGGCGAACTCCTGCATCTGTTGGGGCCGGATCTGATTTTCAAATTCCTTCTCGGCTGCGGAGATTGGTGATCCTTGTTCGTGCAGAAGCGGGTTCGACATGAATCAAAGCTAATTAAAGTTGAGTGAGTTTAGGTAGTTGAGAACGTTGAGGTATGCAGCAAAAAAAGGCACTCCGATTGGAGTGCCTTATGAAGGTTGGTTTGGGTTCGATTAGTGCGTGATCAGCATCTGGTAACCGCGGTCTTCGTAGAGGTTTCCACCGTCGTAGATGATACGTACGGTGTAGACACCTGCCGCGAGATGACGCATGTCAACCGGCATGATCTGACCGAATACCAGTCCGTTCCACTGCTTGGTAGATACCAGCTGACCCAG
>CANGZN010000021.1 GCA_947458625.1 Chitinophagaceae bacterium | reverse complement strand
CAACAGGGCTTTCGTCATTTTGTGGTAACGGCCTTGATCATGGTTGCCTTCACGTTGTATCTCTTGTGGAGTCACCCCGAATATGCCCAAGAGGAAGCCATGCATCAACGCACCTTGCTGATCGAAACCCAAAAATACACGCCCGATCAGGTTGAAGAGCTGGTAAAAGAGGCCGAGAAACAATACCCGGTCCGATATATATCCGCCACGGTTTTCGGATATTTGTTCATGGGCGCTGTATTCGCTGCCGCCGGCAGTGTTGTCTTAGCCCGTAAGAATTGACCACATGGATATTAGCATAGCCATTCCCCTGTTTAATGAAGCCGAGTCGCTTCCGGAACTGACCGGTTGGATCGAGCGCGTGATGCAGGAGCATGGACTATCCTATGAAGTGATCTTGGTGGATGACGGCAGTACCGATGATTCCTGGTTGGTGATCCAAGCGCTTTGCGCAAAAAATGATAATATCAAAGGGATCAAATTTCAGCGCAATTACGGAAAATCCGCCGGTCTGTATGAAGCGTTCAAGGCCGCCAGCGGACAAGTCGTGATTACGATGGATGCTGATCTGCAAGATAGTCCGGATGAGATCCCCGCCCTGCGCCAAATGATACTGGAAGAAGGATACGACCTGGTCAGCGGATGGAAGAAGAAACGATACGACAACGCCCTCACAAAGAATATCCCCTCCAAATTTTTCAATGCCGTTACCCGTTCGATGTCAGGCATCAAACTGCATGACTTCAATTGCGGACTCAAAGCGTACCGTCTGCAAGTCGTTAAGGGCATCGAAGTATACGGCGAGATGCATCGTTACATCCCCGTACTGGCAAAATGGGCCGGATTTAGAAAGATCGGGGAAAAGGTTGTGGAGCACCGAGCCCGCAAGTATGGCGTTTCCAAATTCGGATGGAACCGATTTGTGAACGGTTTCCTGGATCTGCTTTCCATTTCATTTGTCGGAAAATTCTCCAAACGACCCATGCACTTTTTCGGTCTATGGGGCAGCTTATGTTTTCTCGCCGGATTCGGCATGGCGGTTTATTTACTAGCTTCCAAAATCATCGACCCGGCTTTTTCCATCACCAATCGGCCGGCTTTTTACCTCTCTCTCACCTCTGTTGTTTTGGGCATGCAACTTTTCTTGGCAGGATATATTGGGGAACTGATCGCTCGTAATTCGTCTACCCGGAATCAGTATTTGCTGGAATCGAAAATCGGACTCTGATGAAACGGGTGATGATCATCGGGCCCGCCCATCCACTGCGTGGCGGTTTAGCTACATTCAATCATCGACTCGCTCAAGCTTTTCAAGAAACCGGATGGCAGGCATCGTTGGTCTCCTTTTCACTCCAGTACCCCTCCTTTCTTTTCCCCGGCACTACACAGTATTCAAGCGATCCGGCGCCAGCAGACATCACCATCCATACCTGGATCAATTCGGTTAACCCTATCAACTGGTTCAGGGTCGGCAACAAGATCAAAAAGATAAAACCTGATCTTATCATCGTACGATTCTGGCTTCCTTTCATGGGGCCCGCGCTGGGCACCATTCTTCGGATCGTCAAAAGGAACCATCATACCCGTATTGTTTGCATCGCCGACAATGTGATCCCGCATGAATCAAGACCCGGCGACAGGCCCTTTACCCGATACTTCGTGAAATCCTGCGATGCGTTTTTGACCATGAGCGAAAAAGTTAAGAATGACTTAGCTTCCTTTCGTTCCAATCAAGATGTACAACTCGCAACACATCCGCTGTATGATACATTTGGCGAGATCATTGACGCTGGAACCGCCCGAAACAGATTGGGGTTCCCTGCACATGAAAAATTGATCCTGTTTTTTGGATTTATTCGACGCTACAAGGGATTGGATCTGTTGCTGGAAGCCATGGCCGATCCTCGCCTCCGCAATAGTGATATTCGGTTGGTTGTAGCCGGAGAGTTTTACGAGGACCGTTCCACCTATGATCAATTGATCGAGCAATTGAACATCAGAGATCGACTGATCTTACGCACTGATTTCATTCCGGATTCACAGGTACGTGATTATTTGTGCGCAGCAGATTTTGTGATACAGCCCTACCGAAATGCTACACAAAGCGGTGTCACACCCCTCGCCTATCATTTCGAAAAACCCATGTTGGTGACCCGTGTGGGCGGACTGCCGGATCTGGTTCCGGATGAAAAATGCGGATTGGTTTGTGAACCCGAACCAACTTCAATCGCTGATGGGATCCTAAAACTTTATTCAATGGGAGCGGATCATTTCCTGCCGCACATCAAAACGCTCAAAAAAGAATTAGGGTGGACCCGTTTCATAGAAAAATTGATTGATTTAGCAAATGGCATACAGAAGTAAAGCCCCTTTACGGATCGGTTTGGCCGGTGGTGGTACGGATGTGAGTCCGTATAGCGACCTCTACGGCGGAGCCATCCTGAACGTCACCATATCCCTCTACGCGCGCGCCACGTTGGAATGGACTGATTCCCCAACTATTGAGATCATGGCTTTAGACCGAGGAGAATCTGTTTCGCACCCCCTTTGCTCGGCTTTACCCATCGATGGACAGCTGGACTTGGTGAAGGGCGTTTACAACCGACTGAACAGAGAAGGAATACTACCTGCGAGCGGCATTCGGATCAGTACGCAGGTAGATGCACCGGCGGGCTCCGGGTTGGGCACCTCGTCGACCTTGATGGTAGCGATACTGGGCGCCTTTGTAGAGGCCTGCAAACTTCCTTACGGCGAATATGATCTGGCGCACTTAGCCTACGAGATCGAACGAAAAGATCTTGGGCTTGCCGGCGGAAAACAAGACCAATATGCCGCCACATTCGGTGGAGTGAATTTTATGGAGTTTTACGGCGATGATAAAGTGATCGTAAACCCCCTAAGGGTGAAGCCTGAATACCTGGATGAACTGGAAAATAATCTATTGCTGTACTATTCCTCAACCAGCCGCGATTCGGCCAAGATCATTGAGGTGCAACAAAAAAATGTACAGGATAAGAATGCCCGTTCGATCGAAGCCATGCACCAATTGAAAGAGCAGGCACAGCAGATGAAGGAGGCGCTGTTGCGTGGACGACTTGATACGATCGGCGAGATCCTGGATTATGGATTTCAACAGAAGAAAAAAATGGCCGAGGGCATAAGCAATTCCTGGCTCGAAGAGATCTATGACACGGCACGAAAAGCCGGTGCCAGTGGCGGCAAGATCTCGGGGGCCGGAGGGGGTGGATTCATGATCTTTTATTGCCCCGGTAATACCCGCCATCAAGTGGCCGAGTCACTCACAAAACTGGGCGGTTCCGTACAGCCCTACCAATTCACGCTGAGCGGCATCCGGTCATGGAGCACTTAAGATTCTACCGCTATCTTTGAGAGATGGAAAAGATCAGATCCATTCTAGCGGCATCGATCGATGTCAAACAACAGATCCTGGCAGATACGGAGCTACTGAACAACATTGCGGCCAGTGCACAACAGATCACAAATGCTTTTCAACAAAAAAACCGAATCTACCTCTGTGGCAATGGAGGGAGTGCCGCGGATGCACAACATCTGGCAGCTGAATTCTCCGGCCGGTTTTATACCGACCGCAAGGCACTTCCAGCAGAAGCGTTACATGTGAATACTTCCTACCTGACCGCTGTTGCCAATGACTACAGCTATGATGTTGTTTATGCTCGACTGATCGAAGGGATCTCAAATCCGGGCGATATCCTGATCGGGTTATCTACTTCGGGTAATTCTGCGAATGTGGTAAAAGCCTTTGAAACAGCCCGTACAATGGGCGTCATTACCATCGGATTCACCGGTAAAGACGGCGGAAAGATGAGAGATCTATCGAATCTCTGGATCGGTGTTCCAAGCCAGGATACCCCGAGAATTCAAGAAGCGCATATCACCATCGGGCACATCATCTGCCAATTGGTCGAGGAGGCCTATTTCCAATCGAACGAGCCGACTTCATGATACGAGAGGCGATCGTGTTGGCTGGCGGACTAGGCACGCGCCTACGATCTTCGGTACCGCATCTACCCAAATGTCTGGCGCCGGTTGCCGAAAGGCCATTCCTCTTTTATGTCATCAATTATTGGCGATCTCAGGGCATCGAACGATTTGTATTCTCTCTGGGATATAAAAAAGAGATGATAGAGGCCTATTTAGAGAAACAATTTCCGACACTGGCCTACGAACTCGTGACGGAAGATGAACCACTCGGTACAGGAGGTGCGATACTTGCCTCTTTACAAGCCTGCAAACAACAACAAGTACTGGTGCTGAATGGTGATACACTATTCAAGGGCGATTTGCACGCCGCTGCCCGATTACACCACGAACAAATGGCTGCCTGCACCTTGTTATTGAAAGGGATGCAACACTTCGATCGGTATGGGGTGGTTTGTACAGATGAGACGGGAAAGGTTACAGAATTCCAAGAAAAGAAACCTGTCCTATCCGGTAACATCAATGCCGGTGTGTATTTGATCGATCGACATAAATTCTTGGAGGAGGAGTGGCCCCAGAAATTTTCATTCGAAAAAGACTACCTGGGAAAATGGGTGGGACAACGAAAATTCATCGGCATTTCACAGCACGGATATTTTAGAGACATCGGCATACCCGAAGACCATCAGCTGGCCGACCATGAATTACGGTCATTGCCATTGGATCCGGATAAGATCGATCAATCGTGGACCTTGTTTCTCGATCGCGATGGGGTGATCAACCAAGAAAAGCATCAGGATTATATCCGTTCAATAACCGAATTTAAATTCTTAGCGGATGTTCCTCAAGCGATCACCCGACTGAGTCAGCGAGTGGGACGGATCATTGTTGTCACCAATCAACGCGGTGTAGGTAAGGGATATATGACCGAAGCCGATCTGAGGGACGTGAACCAGTATATGACCGAAAAAATAGTTGCAGCCGGAGGACGGGTCGACCGTATTTATTATTGTACCAGTGTCGACAACTTACATCCCGATAGAAAGCCCAATCCGGGAATGGGCTATCGGGCCCGTCAGGAGTTTCCGGAGATCGACCCCGAAAAAACGATCATGGTTGGAAATAAACATAGCGATATGCTTTTTGCCCGAAATGCCGGCTTCTATGCCTGTTACTTGGCCACCACGAATCCAGAATTCAATTTTCCACATCCGGATATTGATATACGTTTTGATTCTTTACCTGAACTGGCTGATTGGATCTTAGGGTGAAATATTGACAAAGCTTTCACGAAGTCGGATACATAGCCAGCAAAAATGATCCGTTAGAAACATTATTTTCGAAACAATGATACGCCCCCTCCTACTTATTCTCTCGCTGTGTTGTTTGATCTCAATAAATGGGATCGGACAGTTCAACTTGATCAAACAATCCGATCATAAAAAATTACAAGAGAAACAAGACACCTTAATAAAATTATCCTTTCTGTTAAATAAGGATAGCATGCAGGCGACACGAATGAAAGCAGACAGCCAATTCACCCGTGTACTGGTCCGGACCTTGCAGATCCCCCACTCCTTTCAGTTTCCTTTTGATTCGCTCCTGGGCATTTCCAAACTATATGCGCCGGATAGCAGTTTTAGGATCTTCAGCTGGAATCTTTCCTATGACGATTACTATCACCGGCAACGCGGCACCATTCAAATCCGGACCAAAGACGGGAGCTTAAAGATGTATCCCTTACGCGACGTATCGGAATTTGTTGATAATCCGATTGACTCGGTACGCGACCGAATGAATTGGATCGGCGCCTATTACTACAATATGATCCGTACGCAACATGCCGGAAAAAATTATTATACGCTATTTGGTTTCGATCCGAACGGTCCGATGAGCAGCGTCAAATGGATCGATGTACTACACTTCAATCCTAAGGGCGAACCGGTTTTTGGCGGTCCATTCTTTAGCTATGAAGAGGACTCCATCCCCCAAAAAACACAATATCGATTTCAAATAGAGTTCAAGAAAGATGCTCAAGTCCTTGTCAACTATATCAAAAATCTGGACATGATCCTGGTGGATCACCTGATCTCGGAAAACAACGATCCGGATAATAAATGGACCTATATACCGGACGGAGATCAGGAAGGATTTGTTTGGAAAAAGGGAAAGTGGGTGCACATAGATAAAGTCTTTACTCTGAAACTCAAGGAGGGAGAAGCACCCAGGGAGGTTCCCATACTGGATCAGAAATCCAATCAAAAAATAGGTAACCAATAACAATTTTTTACGTTTCGGCAATTTTCATACCAGCTATTAAACACGATTATCGGGTTATTATTCCCGTTGATCACCTATCCCTATTTAACCCGTATACTGGGACCGGAAAGACTGGGAGCCGTTCAATTTGTTGATTACACGATGGGGCTTATCTATAGCATTGCCACCATCGGTATACCAGCGTATGGCATGTACCGTATTGCACAATTACAATCATTAGGCATTGACTCCCGAAAGCTATACCGGTCGTTGACCGGCTGGAGTATCGTACTCAGCTTACTGGGTTATGGATTATTTTTTCTTTTGACCAAAGATCATAGTGGCTGGTTTTTCATACACGAAGTCATTCCCATCGGTGCCCTTTTCATATTTGCCAATAGCCTTTCTGCCGAATGGTATCTTCAAGGGAAAGAACGTTTTGATATCCCGGCTATTCGAAACCTGGCTCTACGCTTATTGGGTCTGATCGCCATTATAGCGCTGATCAAATCCCCGTCGGACTATAAAATTTATTACTGGATCATCACGATCACCATTTGTCTTTCCGCTTTGATCAACACGCTATGGATACGTAATGACCTTTTAAAAAATCCACTCAAAGAAGTAAACGAATCGTTTAAATGGAATGAACTATTTCTATTTTACATTGGCACTGTCTTTATTAGTTGCACAGACTTTCTGGATGTCACCCTCTTGGGTATTATGAGCAGCGAGGAGCAGATCGGACTATACGGCAATGCGGCTAAATTGATTCGGCTCTCCCTATTGTTACCCATGGCGTTGAATCTGGTTGTTTCTCCTAAGTTTTCCAGCCATCATGCAAAAGGGAATTCAACGGATGCCACTGAATTGCTTGATCGATCGATCCGCTGGATAACCTATTTGGCAATCCCGATCTCCGTTCTTTATCTGTTGTATGCCAAGGAACTGGTTTGGGTATTTTCCGGATCTGGTTTTACAGGTTCCATTCAGGCCATTCGATGGATGTCGGGAATCCCCCTATTCATTAGCATGTCGAACCTGCTTATCTATTACGGATTAAGCGACACAAATACCAAAAACAAAAGAAGTATTGCCATCGGCGTAGGCACCGGTATCACCATCAGTATCGGCTTAAATTACTGGCTGATTCCGCTGTTCGGAGCTATCGGGGCAGCCATGAATTCGCTGCTGATCGAATTTGGCTTTATGCTATTTTTTCTATTGCTCTTGAAACCGTCGATCGACTGGAAAACTCAACTCAAAACATGCATGACCTGTCTAGCGTTCATACCCATCTACATCATCCTGGACGGAATGGAGTTAAGCAACCTGGTTAGATTACTCCTCGGAGGGTGTGCATCAGGTATGATCTATTTGTTCATCCAACATAAACTCTGGAAGCACCCGTATATAACTGAGATCTCAAAAAATCAGTAGACTTTATTCATCCAACTTCAAGACCGCCAGAAAGGCTTCCTGAGGCACTTCTACGTTCCCGATCTGACGCATCCGCTTTTTACCCTCTTTTTGTTTCTCCAGAAGTTTTCGTTTACGGCTAATATCACCTCCATAGCATTTGGCCGTCACATCCTTGCGGAGCGCAGAGATATTCTCGCGAGCGACGATCTTGGCACCAATGGCTGCCTGGATAGCGATCTGAAATTGCTGGCGTGGCAACAACTCTTTGAGTTTTTCACAGAGTTTACGGCCAAAGTCTTGTGCCCTACTGCGGTGGATCAACGCTGAAAGCGCATCCACCTTGTCGGTGTTCAGCAGAATATCCATCTTACAGATATCACTGTCGCGGTACCCGATCGGATGATAATCGAAAGAAGCATACCCACGGGTCTGGGATTTCAGCTTATCATAAAAATCAAAAACGATCTCGGTCAACGGCATCTCAAAAATGAGCTCCACTCGGGTCTGTGTGAGATAACTCTGATTAATCAAAATCCCTCGTTTGCCCAGGCAAAGAGTCATGATGTTACCGATGTATTCCGGCTTAGAAATGATTTGTGCCTTGATGAAAGGTTCCTCAATTCGCTCCGTCTTGACAGGGTCGGGAAATTCCGTCGGATTGTTCACGATCACTTTTTCCCCCTTGGTCGTGTAGGCAATGAAGCTCACGTTGGGAACTGTTGTGATAACGGTCTGATTGAACTCGCGTTCCAGCCGCTCCTGAATGATCTCCATGTGCAACATTCCCAAAAATCCGCATCGAAAACCGAACCCAAGGGCCTGAGAGGTTTCCAGCTCGAACGTAAGGGAGGCATCATTCAACTGGAGTTTATCCATGCAATCCCGTAACTCTTCAAATTCATCGGTATTGACCGGAAAGATTCCCGCAAAAACCATTGGCTTAACTTCCTCAAAACCCTTGATCATCTCGGGGGTCGGATTGGAAGCAAGTGTTATGGTATCACCCACTTTCACCTCCTTGGCATTCTTGATTCCGGTGATGATATAGCCTACGTCGCCGGCGTGCACTGCCTGTTTTTCCGTGGGCTTTAATTTAAGTATCCCGATTTCAGCTGCCTCATATTCCTGACCGGTGCTCACGAATTTAACTTTATCACCTTTTCGGATGGAACCGTTCAGGATACGGTAATAAACAATGATACCTCTGAATGAATTGAAAACAGAATCAAAGATCAGGGCTTGCAAGGGTACCTCTGGATTGCCCTTTGGTGACGGAATACGCTCCACAATCGCCTCCAGGATCTTATCCACCCCGAGCCCGGTACGGGCGCTGGCATGTAATATTTCCTCGCGTTTGCAGCCGATCAGATCGACAATTTGATCTTCCACTTCTTCCACCATGGCTCCGTCCATATCGATCTTATTGATGACGGGAATGATCTCCAGATCATTATCAATAGCCAAGTATAAGTTGCTGATTGTCTGCGCCTGTATCCCTTGCGTGGCATCCACCAGAAGTAAACAACCCTCACAGGCTGCCAATGCGCGGCTGACCTCGTAACTGAAGTCAACGTGACCAGGGGTATCGATCAGGTTCAGCGTATAATCTGTACCGTCTTTATGCCGGTAGTTGATCTGGATAGCATGGCTTTTAATGGTAATCCCCTTCTCTCGCTCGAGGTCCATATCGTCCAATACCTGGTCCATCATTTCCCGCTCGGTGATGGTATTGGTCAATTGAAGCAGCCTATCCGCCAGGGTAGATTTGCCGTGGTCGATGTGGGCGATAATACAAAAGTTCCTGATCTGCTTCATGGATAAGAGGCCATTTTGGCCGTGCAAAGGTACGGATTGACGGGGGGATGGTCAAGCAATTTACTCGGATCGCTTGACTTCATTCCAAAGGGAATCGAGTTCCGCTAATCCCATCGAATGAAGCTCCAAGCCCCGTTGAGCCGCCAGCACTTCTACCGCTTGGAACCGCCGGATGAACTTCTGGTTCGTTCGGCTGAGTGCCGATTCTGGGTCAACATTGATAAAACGGGCATAATTGATCCAGGCAAATAATAGATCGCCAAATTCAGCTTCTTTCTCCTTGGGGCTCCCCTGTTCAATTGCTTGATTGAGCTCGGCCTCCTCCTCACGGACTTTTTCCAATACCTGTCCGGCATGGTCCCAATCAAACCCAACCTGACGGGCTTTTTCCTGCAACCGAACAGCCTTGACCAGCGCCGGAAGCGAAGCCGGAACACCCTCTAATACGGAGCGTTTCCCCTCCGACAATTTGATCTGCTCCCAATTTCGCTTCACATCCTGTTCATCCGCCACCTCTACGTCACCATAAATATGAGGATGACGCTTGATCAACTTATCGCATATCCCATCGAGCACTTCCGTCATCGTAAAAAGCCCCTTTTCGGAGGCGATCTTTCCATAAAAAACAAGGTGCAACATAAGATCTCCGAGCTCCTCCCGAATGTCTTCCCAGTTGCCATTTGTAATGGCATCGGCTAATTCATAAGTCTCCTCTAGCGTAAGCGTTCGTAAACTGTCGATGGTTTGTTTCTTATCCCATGGACATTTCTCCCGAAGCTCATCCATGATCTCCAACAAACGAGCAAATGCTATAATAGGTGATTCAGAACGACTAGATGATTGCATGCTATAAAAATAAAAATGATGAGGTAGATTTGGGGTATGGGTTATCAACATTCAAAAATCTGGCATGGTCTGATCCTTACCATGTTCATCCTACCGGCACAGGCACAATACTATTATAACGACTTGATAGCACTTAAGCAATGGGAACGTAAGGTTCAAACCTATCGAAAGGAACAGGTAATTCTGATCCAGGAGACAGCCATATTACCCACAGGCGAGAAACAAACTGATTACAAACAATCCCATATACTTTCCCGTAGTGGCGACACATTGCTTAAAAACAGATCAACAACCGAATTCGATATCAAAACCACTTATGTGTTCAATTCTACCGGCACCCTGGAATCTGAAACCGAGATACAACCTGGCATGTATACACGTATTGTCTACAAAAGAGATGTAAATGGAAATGTGGTTCGGATCGAAAACACGCACCTGGATAGCCTAGTTGACTTTAAGGACCATGAAATCCATGAGTGGAGATATAATACAAAAAACCAACCAACCCAGCTCTGGCGCATCGTCGAACAATTTGATGGAAAATTCGACACAACAACGATTCACTTTCTAGTAGATACAAACGGTCTCGTGACTGAAGAACAAATTTACAAGAAGAAAACGTTAACTAACTTCATCTACTACTATTATGACGAGAGGGACAATCTCACCGATATTGTAAGATATAATGATAAGTGGAAACGACTCCTCCCCGATCAACTTTTTGAGTATGATGATAACGGGAATATTATTCAACGTATGCAATTAACCGGTAGCCGTGATGTTTCATATTTGATTTGGCGCTACGGTTACGGAGAAAATGGCCTACTGAAAGAAGAAGCCCTTTTTAATAACAAAAAGGAGCATACAGGATCCATCCGTTATGCCTACCAAATTCGAACCCGCTGACATCCTCCACAAATCAGAAATTCTAATAACAGAAATCAGTATTGAACTGTCGCCCCAACAGTATGTTGGGGCGTGAACAATATTACACTACACCCAACAAGACAAAGGACAAGAGATAGAAGTCAGATAAATGACTGGGAAATTGATGGATTTTACATGGCCTGGATGCCATTTTACAGAAATACGACAAGCAAAGAAGATCCATTTCAAGAGTTGCTAAGAAAAGATATTACATCATCTCAAATTGGACAATCACCCACACGAAATAACATCATCAACAAATGGCGAGAAACAGCCAGTAGTTTTATTCCATATTTTCCAACAAATAGCATAGTACTGACCTGGGAAAATGAGAGCGTGGAGCTCTTCCCTCTTACACAACCGATTAATAATGTAGGCCTTGCCAAATCGAAAAACGGATGGCAACAACTGCTAAAGGAGATCATTATGTCGCCGACGAACTATGTAATCGAATTGAAATATTCTGTCATCAATGCTTATGAGATCAGATTAAACAAACTTGAAAAATGCTTGTCTCTAAAAATTGAGAATAATTGCAGAGACGCAGTCCTAAATATATTAATTCAATCTTTTAAACAACTGAATGCAAAACACCATGGGATCGTTGCAGTTTGTGAAAATGGTACGGCTTCAGCTGCATCAGATCATATAATCATCAAAAGGGAGCTTTTTAGAAACCCCGATTACAATATCGAAAATGATGATGAGAGAAGTAATGCCCTGAAATCAATAGTTAGAAAAAGATTCCCAATCCAGTTATTAAGATTCAACAGTTGGACCCCAGATCAATTAAATATGATAAAGTGTAACGCTCATAGCATATATGACATAAACAATATCCTCTTGAAAACCAGCAGATATGCATTGTCAGTACAAAATGTGAATAAGTTTATGTGTAGCATAGATGATAACATTGCTCAACAAATAATAATTAAACAGATTCTATTGCTGCAAGCATGTAATAAATCGTAGAAGTAGCTCTACATATCATGTCATGATGATAGCATATATGCATTACATTATAGCATAAATGCGACAATTTAGAATCAATGACATATTTAGTCATTTCGAAAACTGACATCCGTCATAGTTCTGTTTAACGAATTAGATATACTTTGTCAGAAATCTTAATATTTTATGTCAATCATTAAAGTTCTAGAATTGATGTCAAGCTCTGAAAAGAGCTGGGAGGATGCTGCGGCACAAGCTGTATCAGAAGCAGGCAGAACCGTCAAAAACATCCGTTCTATTTACATACAAGACCATAGTGCCGTTGTACGAAATAATAAACTCACAGAGTTTCGTATCAACGCAAAAGTCAGTTTTGAAGTTTCCCCTGACTTACCTGTTAAAACAAAGAAATGAAGTTGCATGTTTAAATATTACACTTCCTATTAATGCAATTTAAAAACATATAAACTGAAATCTGTTACGAGTTCAGTTGTGAAGAAAACACCAGATAGTGATTAGAACATGAAAAGAGGAATGCAAGCACATACACTGATTAAAGAGGATGTGGCTCGAATCGATCTTAACGTGGTCGGACCAGCAGAGAAGACCGAAAGTAAATTGGTTCACACCTCAAATCTTCTTGACCGCAATACTTGCCTCATTCAAGCGAGTCAACGTATGCAAATCATTTCAATCAGTCAGGACGCATTCATGGGTTATTCGATCAATGAACTGTCGAGGAAGAGCCTATCCATGGCTGTATGGCTGTTTACGAAAAAGAAGAATCCATTCAAAATTCTATACCAATGGCAAAAGTGGGTTGAATCAGGTGGCCCACCCATCCGGATATGGTTTCAGGATCCGGAACTGAATCAGTTACCAACACCGTTAGAGGTGAGGATGATACCTGACCCAACTTTGGATCGAAATGATGATTCGATCTGGTTACTAGTTAAAGATCTTACTGATCTATGGGAAAAACGGAAAAAATGCAGAAACAATCTCCAACAGGTAAAAAAACAACAGGAGCAACATACCATAGATTTTGCCTCCTGGTTACATGATTGGAAAGGTCCGCTAAGTACGATTGAATCTTCGGCCTGGCTTTGTCTTCGATATCGTACAGCTGAAGATGCCGAAAAACAAATTAAACATTTGCAGAAGATCGCACGTGCCGTACAAGAAATGAAGACGGGATTAATGGATTGGCAAACCTGGCATCAACCACCCTCAATACGATGTATCAAGCGAATCAACATCTTCAGTTTGGTTCAAGAGCGAATTGCCCAGCTAACACTTAAACCCAGTCAAACGATCGATTTCTTACATCAGGGCAATAAATATTTCAATACCGACTCAATTGCACTTCAACACATAATTGATAATCTCCTGTCAAACGCAAGTAAATACTCCCCCGATCACAAACCAATATCCATAAAATCCTGGAACAGTAATTCCATTCTACAGATCGCCATTACGGATCTGGGAATCGGAATTCCGCAAAAAGAAATCGACCGGCTTTTTGAAGCCCGATACCGGGCATCCAATGCCCTCGACATACCAGGTAATGGTTTGGGACTATCTACTGTGCATCGGCTAATCAAAGAATTGGGTGGTACTATACAAATCAACAGTCAAATCAATCAAGGAACAACTTTTACAATAACCCTTAAAAACCAACTACAGACCAATGAAGAAAATATTGATCATCGAAGACAATCAAGAATTACGTTCCAACATAGCTGAGATTTTGGAATTGTCGCATTATCGTACACAAACTGCCGATAATGGGAAAGCGGGATTGGAAATTGCTTTAGAATTTCAGCCAGATCTTATTATTTGCGATGTTATGATGCCAGAGTTAGATGGCTACGGAGTGATTCAAGCCATACAAAAAAACCCGGGAATGGCTCAAACTCCTTTTATCTTTCTGACTGCGAAGTCGGAAAAAGAAGATATTCGAAAAGCGATGGACTTGGGCGCTGACGACTACCTGACAAAACCCTTTTCAGCGACTGAATTACTGACAGTTATTGAAACGAGAATCAAAAAAATGGAATTAATCCGTCAAGACATTAGCCATCAACTTGAGAAAGATAATGGACACACGGATAGCCTAAGCGAGGTGGCACTATTTCAATCCCTAACAGAGGGTAGGGTAATCAATCGTTTTAAGAAAAAACAGATCATCTTCACGGAAGGAAATCATCCTAACCGATTATATTATGTCGTTAAAGGAAAAGTAAAGGCGTATAAATCGAATGACAGTGGAAAAGAGCTGGTAACAGAACTCTATCGACCCGGTGATTTTTTGGGACATGTGTCAATCCTTGAAAATTCTGTATACAAGATGAATGCCGAAGCAATGGAGGACACGGAACTCGCTGTGATTCCAAAAGAGGATTTTATGGAATTGATCAATAACCACCCTCAAGCACTTCGAAAATTCGTACAACTGCTGGCCAGCGATGTGTCCGAAAAAGAAGAAAGACTCATCAGCATGGCCTACAATTCCCTTCGCAAAAAAGTGGCAGATGCGCTACTCGCACTACAGGCTAAATACAAGAATAATAATGATCAGGAATTTAGCATTGATATAAGTCGGGAAAGCCTGGCTTCCATCTCCGGCACAGCCACCGAATCTTTGATCCGTACCCTGAGCGACTTTAAACAGGAAAAACTGATCGCTATCAAAGACGGTAAAATTTTCATCACGAACACATCAAAACTGGAACGGATGTATAATTGATGAAAGATAATGTGGTCGCAAGACCGTTCATTAAAAATGGCTTCTGGTAGTGAAAGAATCACCGGAAGCCATTTTAGTTTTACGCCGTAGGAATCAATTACTTCAAAACACCTTGATCAACCATGCGATTAATCATGGAGCGGGCATATTGATGTCCGAATGTGGAAGCATTTCCAGGTTCAAAACTTTTGGATTGGGCCGAGAAAAGTAGAAGCTGTGCTTCACGAAGTGAATAGAGGTTCGTTTCCCAAAAATATTTAGTATCAGACACGTAGTATCCAGGCTCATAGACTCTTTGAACAAGTGCAGTCCTATACCCCCAAAAACGACTATAATAGACAACGTATGGCGTATACATAACTCGACCCGGAATATAATAACGTTCTTTATCCTTATCAAGCATAACGATCGTGAGAACGGCATCATACCCCGACTGCTGAAGCTTATTTAAAGCTTCTTGTTCCGAAAGCCGATCAAAATAATGTGGTCCGAAAACCGAAAGAGCCGAACTGGCATTATATCCTCTCCCGCGCAGATCTTCGCTAAGATGTTTCTCCATTTCAAAAAGAATGGAACGGTCACTCTCCCGGTTCAAACCCATAACCAGAATATTGTTCATGCCGCTGGATGGCAGTCGATCGATTTTCCAGCTTTGTGTTATTTGTAATGTTTCACAAGATGGTAAAAAAAGAACTACAGTTAGAAAATAAAGTATGTATCGAAGCATAAATAAATTATTAAAAAGGCCCGGATAATCCGGGCCTAATGATTAAAGGCCTATTTGATCGCAATATGCTTGCTGAGATGCTGTTTTCGAGCTTCCTCTTTTTTAGGCAGCATCAATATTAGTACCCCATTTTCATAAGAAGCATCAATACGCTCCCGGTTAACATCTTCCGGCAAGGTAAAACTGCGCTCAAAAGAATGATAGGAATACTCCTTACGCGTGTATTTGGACTCCTTTTCGGTCTGCGACTCCTCTTTACTACAACCGATAGTCAACTGATTCCCCTCCAAATCAATTTCAAAGTCACTTTTTTTCATGCCTGGCACAGCTACTGATAACCGAAAGCCATCATCATTTTCAGTGATGTTTACCGCCGGAACTTGTCCAATCCGCCTATTTCCGTCATCAAACCATTCACTCCAGGGACGCATGAAGTCGTCAAAAAAGGCAGGCATTCGCAGGATCGTTTTTGTACTCATTTTATTTGTTTTTAAAAGTTAAACGTAAACACATTTAATACCAGAAAAAGACGAACATGATCACAACAAACCTATTCTATCAATACACCACGACCTTGGAGATACCATTCAATGCCGGAAAAGCAGCAGTCGGAAACTGAATCGTCAATAAACCACGATGGTATTCAGCCGCATACCAAGTCGTATCCGCATCCGGCGGAAGCGGTATCTCTTGAGAATATCGGATCGAAGAACAGCATTCACCATCAAGCCGAGGTAAGGTTGAATAAACAGACAAATGAATCCTGTGATGCCGAATGGTCAATTCGATATCTTCTCGCTTCACACCCGGAATCCAACAACGAATGACCACTTCTCCGGCATGATGCAGCACCTCCCACTGCTTTGAAGGTTCACTGGACGGGCTTTTGTCTGCCTTGCCAGTAAATATTGGTCGGTAGGTGCCTGGGTAGGACATGATTTGCATTTTTGTGTTTATAAATCAGGATATCGGAGAATTAAGGCTACCCGTTGAGCGGAGCCCAGAGAATTATTTTCTACAAGTCTGACATCACCTCCCTTTTCAATCGTAAGATGCATCAGTGCGTCCAAAACATCTGGATACCAAACAGACTTGGTTGAGCTTTTTTCACTTGAAAATGTTCCGGCAGGCGACCTGAACAAACCCTCTCGGAAACCCCTTTCTACCAGCAGCATCCGCCCCTGCCCTTTCTCAACAGCCTCCCAACAGTCTGCAACACCACAACGCGCTAACCCTGCCCCCCATGACTCGAAAAACGCAGAAACCTCCTGCTGCAGCTGTGACTGACGATACTCCATCAATACGTGATTGACCTTGTCTCGAAAGATCTCCTGATGAGCATGCTGAAAATTTCCACTTATCTGAGCGATCACATTACGGCCCGTTGCAGCAACCTGCCTGAACAAAGAAATATCTCGCTCAGCCCCCACCAAGATCAACGGCTCACCATGCATCAAATATGGATTGAGCGCTGTATCCGTATCGTGATAGTAATCACGCAGACGAATCTGTTGCATTTCGGTCTTATCACGTTCATAACTCTTTACATGCGCTTGACCAGCATATGAAGTAGAACGGACCGGCTTGGAATATTCATGATCATCAAAGAAAACAAGAGGGAAATGATGATCATTAATGGCAAACCAATCCCCCTCCCTTATCTCCTCTAAGCGAGCAGATTTTTCTGAAAGATTAAGCAGATAGACTGGCCGATTGATCTGCATACGCCAAAGCCATTCACGGATCAGAAAACGCTCATCAATTTGCACCAATGGCGGTACAGCAAAAGAAAATAGCTCAACCCGGTGAAAGGCCGGATGTAGATAGATCCCCAAACCCTTAGGAGGCCTAACCAGATCGATCTGATTCATCATCACTTCCAGCTGATGCAACATTTGATCAGCTTGCACTGGTTGCCAATGCTGCTTGATCAATAATGCCGCTTGCTGAGACAGATGCTTTAAAGATATCCGATCCCCCGAACGATCCGGGTTAGCCGGATGCAAAGGGCAGAGCATGGTTAAACATCTCTGCCCCGATTGCATCATCATGCTTGATAAATCCTCCCCCAAAAGTTCAGTAGGACCAGATGATTGGTGTGTTTGTAGCATTTTTCAATTTGTTTTTTAGACTACTCCTCAAATGCATAAGCCGGCTCTTCAATCTCAAGTTTACTATCAACCAGATTTACCCCTGGGGCATTCCAAGCTGCATTCTCCGCATCCTCTTTTTCTGCAAACGACCGAACTTTACCCCGTAGCACAACCTGATGACCATTGACCTCCACCTTAATACTCTCGGAATCAACGGTAGCACTCCGATGGAAGGCCGCACTGATCTTCTGCTGAACATCGAATGGCGTTACTTTCGGCTTGATGGTGATCAAATTGATAACTGAACGTACGCCTGTTAGATTCTCTACCGCCTTACGCGCATTGATACGCTGATATTCCCATTCAACCTCTCCCTCCAATTTCACATTTCCATCCTCAACCTTCAACTTGATCTTTTCTTCTTGTACAGCCGTATGCCATTTTAAGGCAGCAATACAAGCTTCAGCGATTTCTGCATCTGTTTTCCGGAACCCAGTGGAAACCCCAACCTGAATATCCTCGGCAACTGCCTTAACCCCTTGAACTCGTTTGACGGCTTTTTCAGCAGCCAATTTTTTGGAATAAGAATCGACCAGACCGGATAAGGTGACCACCCCGTTCTTTACCGAAACCCCTATTTCCGCTGATGTAAGCAACGGCTCCCATTTTAACTCATCCATCACATCTTTTTGAAGTTGTGCATCCGTTTTCATGTGCTTTTTGTTTTAATGATTAATTCGGTTTATATACAAATCAATAGATTTAAGCTTCACAAGACAACGAGGCGAATCAGTCGATCAGCTGATCTGCATTCATTGCTTTTCATATCGACCCGTCATTCGCACTACTTCAATCATAAACAGGACCGGTTTGACTCGATTTTCATCCCCTACAATTGATTCAATGGCATGTTCATGCGCATGCGCCTGAGCAGGTGTACTCAGTGGATAGATACGATTGAATAACCACTGTCTGGCTTGTGGTAAAAATGTATCTGGCGCCAACTTGAATGCCCCGAAAACGATCACACTTTTCCAATTGCGCAGATCAATCAATTGATCTACTTCAAAACAAACCTTTGGATTTTCTTTTAATATCCTGAGCTTAAGGCCGGGCACTGTTTGGCCCAGGATGTTTTTCCCATCATACGCATAGGCCATCGGTACGATGTATGGCTCATCTCCCTGAATGCATGCCAAACGTCCGATCAATTGACTATGCAACAAATTATCCATTTCCAACTGTGTTAGCTGACCTGTCATTTGAATTGCATCAAACGTAATTACTCGTCGGTAGAGAAACCCTGATCAATAGCATGTCGCACACTGATTCAAGTTGACATGATCAATAATAGCTCCGAAACTGACTAAAACCAATGTATTGGCTGAACAATTGAAATTGATTTGCAATCAAACGCAACAATGAATAAGCCAAAAAGAAAAATTGAAGAACAGAAACCCGTAAAGCCGCCAAAACATGGCACACATGAAAATAAAAATGACACGTCAAAAAATCCGATAGTATCAACACCGGTAGACATCGAAGAGCCCTTAACCAATGACACAGATATCCATGAACGCCTTCCTTGGGATAATGAAGATGAAGGCACTGCAACTGATGATGCGGGGGAAGAATAATTATAAAACTAAATCACACACCCATGCAAGACATTAAATTAAGCAGAATTCCTACTACCTCGATCCGTTATACGACGCTGCGTATCAAGAGTCGTGCCTTTTCAGAGAATGGACAAATTCCGCCTGATTTCACTTGCGATGGAGAAAATATAAATCCCCCGCTTCAGGTAGATGGAAGCCTTGAGGAAGCTCAATCACTGGCTGTAGTCGTAGATGATCCCGATGCACCGGTGGGTAATTGGACACATTGGCTGATTTGGAATATTCCGGTCACCCACCTAATACGATCGAATCATCCACATGGAGAAGAAGGTTTGAATGACTTTCTGCACAATCAGTACGATGGCCCCTGTCCGGCCAATGGAAGGCACCATTATCGCTTTAAAGTTTATGCGCTGGATTGTATTCTGAACCTCAGAGGTACGACCCGACAGCGTGATCTGGAGAAAGCTATGGCAGGACATATTCTGGCATTCGGAGAGCTCATCGGAACCTATCAACGCAAATCAACCATTAATTAAAGCTTCAATTTATGCTAACCCTTCTTTTATTTTTTATCAGTCTTTTCACCACGATCATCGGAATCATTTTCATGATCATGCCATCGGAAAATTGGTTGCTATGGCCACAACAGTGGCTGGCCGGCACGCCATTCAGTGACCTCCGGATACCAGGCCTGATGTTGATCAGTATTGTTGGCATCACAAATATTTGGGGATTTTGGAGTGTTTGGAAAGAACACCCGAAACAATTCGACCGTGCCATGTTGGGTGGGTATACCTTGCTCGGCTGGGTGGTGACTGAACTATTGCTAAGTCGGGATTTATATCTTATCCATGTTTCAAACTTATTCTTAGGCAGCATGCTGGTATTGATCGCCTATCAGCAAAAAGAAAAATGGGCCGTATAAAGAATGCTCACATTTATTTCTTATTTATCCACAAATCAGAAAACGCAAGAAAATGAATGCAGCGTTTATAACAACCTAACAAACAGCAGATTAACTGCCATAAGACTGTTTAATTGTAACCTCGTAAAGATTTGACAAAGAGAAATGGTAAAATATTCAAAATGTTGACAATCAATATTTTACAATTGTTAATACGTGAGAGTACTTGTAACGTTAAAATTTTGAACCTTCTGAATCCTTCTTCGTTTGGTGTAAATTGAAAGTGCTTGTCAATTTTATTTTTTAACCAAACCCAAATCGTATGTCAGCATTACTGGACATCACGTTGTTAGCGGATGTGTCAAAAATCGACCCAACCGACTACACTTCGTTCACCTTCTTTATCGGCTGTATGGCCATGATGGCTGCGTCAGTGTTCTTCTTCTTTGAGATCAGCAACACCGACAAAGCTTGGAAAACATCTCTCCTGGTTTCAGGATTGATCACCTTCATCGCCGCCGTGCATTACTACTATATGCGCGATTATTACATGGCGAATCACGAATCACCCACGTTTTTCCGTTATGTGGACTGGTTGTTAACCGTTCCTCTGATGTGCGTGGAGTTTTACCTCATCACCAAAAAGGCCGGTGCGAAAATCGATCTGCTCTGGAAATTGATCTTCGCCTCTGT
>CANGZN010000020.1 GCA_947458625.1 Chitinophagaceae bacterium | reverse complement strand
TTTTGAGCAATAAAATCAGATATGAAAAATTATATAATACTCCTTGTTCTTTTGACGACAACAACGATCCTGTCTGCACAGCAAACCGGTCGGATGGAAACAGATCGACCGGATCAAACTGAATCCCCTTTTCTAACAAGAAAAAATTATCTGCAGGCCGAATTCGGTTTCAACTACGAACGGGTCGATGGACTTACCCAATGGGTACATCCAACAGCCCTATGGAAGTATGGCTTGAATAACCGCTTTGAATTCCGAATGATCACGGAAATGCAAACGGTTCAATTACAATCGGGCACTACGATCGCAAGACGTCGGACCGGTGTACTACCGATACAACTGGGTGGTAAAGTTGCCCTCACCGAAGAAAAAGGTTTGAGGCCTAAAACATCCCTGATCGCACATACTTCATTGCCCAGATGGGGCGCTACCGAGTTCCAAACACCTAAGTGGGCTCCGAATTTTCGCTTTGTGATGCAAAACACATTGAGCGAAAAAGCCGCCGTTGGATATAATGTTGGCGCCGAGTGGGACGGATTCAGCAATAACCCCGACTGGATATACACGTTGGCACCCGGCTATAATATTGGGAAGAACGGTTATGCATACATGGAACTTTATGGATCCGTTCGACGTGGCAGCAGCCCGCAGCACTCCATTGCTGGTGGGCTCGCTTATTACTTTACCGATGATACCAAAATCGATGTATCTGGATCTTATGGATTAACGGAGGCGGCAACTGACTATTACCTAGCGGTGGGATTTTCCTTCCGAGCACCTGTCAAGAAAAAATAAACTATCGCCAGGCTTGCAAAAAGCTTGTTTCCACACTGACCAGCCAACTTCTACGAGCCATACGGCCCATGTTCCCCTGCAGTTGATAACGCTGCCCAACATTGATCTTGGTAGTGCTATTGAGGATCAATTGAACAGCCGGAGCCAGGTCAAGATAGAAAAGGTCATCCCCCAATAGACGCTGTCCCAGTAATTCCACATATAGATTGAAATTCGGTTGTTTGTAGTCGCGGTACTCACGCGGGAACAATAAATACCCGGCAGATACGGCGTAGTTGAGCGCCCGATATTGTCGCTCAGGAAAATAGGCAATGCCATCGTAACGTGTCGGATCGAGTACCTCTGTTCGGCTTAATGTTCCAGACAAGGCGAACTTATGCCAAAGCTGAGTGGCAATGAGCCCCAACTCCACGCCGGTTTTATCGCCCATCAAGGAAATCTCATCATAGAAATGGAAGGCATCGCGCGTGAGGCTTCCATCTAAAAAAGCAGCCATTCGAAAATGCTTTTGGATGCCATCGAAGGATAAAAACCTGTACTTAACCCCTAGGCCCACTGATTCACCATCAAACGAATTCGTGTGCATATTGGCGGCGGTAGTGGTCAATCGTAACTGAATTTTTTTGGACAATCCGGCTGTGATCTGTGGCATAACCCGATAGGTAAACCGACCATAGCGCTTATCGTCCCCCACCCCATGCGTTTTAAGTTTAACATTGATCGAACGGGCAGGGATATTGGATGCCGGATCTGTGAACACATAGAGCTCCTGTGCGTAAATGGTGCTGACGAAAAATATAAGTACCAATAAAATATTTCTACCCATGGGTCATTTCGTTGAGATGAATGAAAGGATGGACTCCGGGTTGGGATCCATGGCCCGAATAATCCCTTTGGGATCGATCAAATAGGTCGTTGGGATCCGTTCGATTTGCCATTGAAGCACCAACTGACTATCCCATTGTGCCGGCGAATTCACTTGTGGCCAACTGATCCGATCTTTCTTGATCGCTCGGATCCAGCTACTTTGATTTTCATCCAACGACACCCCCAACACCTCCACCCCCTTTTCTTTCCATGCGGGATAGAATTTGCGAACGGTGCGGTTGGCTAGTCGACAAGGCCCACACCAAGAGGCCCAGAAATCGATCAGCACCCATTTACCGCTGAAAGAATCCAGGGAGACAAACTTGCCGGCGGGATTCTTTAATTGAATGGGAAATGCTTTCTTCCCAATCAGGGATTGAGCCGAGAGTGTCGTAGTCGACAGGCAGAGAAATAAAACAATCGTACGAATAAACATGATCAGTTTTTAACTGGGATCAATAAAATATGAGCGCCAGAGGACTTTATTTCCTTTGCATAACGAACCGACATCCGCTTAAAGTCTTTTTCGGATAGAAATCCTTTTCCGATCACTTGTAAAGACTCCGTTCCTTGGGGCTCATCCAGCAATTGAAATACATCCGGACCAAAAGAAAACTGTTTTGATCGGCGTTCTTGATCAGAGAGTGGATGAGACAAATTCAAGATCAGCCCGCCGATAAAAAATCCAGCATCCTCCACTGCTGCCCGAATTGCCGGGATCGACACAGGCTGATGGGCGTTGAATCGCAGCTCGAAGGAAGAGGTCTTCAATTCCGGTTTAACCGAATCAATGAAAGGAAGTTTGGTGAGGGCTTGGTGAATGGATTTACTGCATAATGCACATGTAAGTCCTGTGGCCTGCAGTCGGCCTTGACTAAACTGAGCAGAAGCAGTCAGCGTAAAAAGGAGTACGATCACCGGCATGAACCCGATGATCATACTCCTCAAAATAGTACGCATTATCCTTTCTTACAGCAATCCTTACCGTCATGGCCCGGCATACTGCATTTGCCGTCCTTGCAACAGTCCATTTCCTTGGTCTCTTTTGAACAGGCCGCACCTTTTGAGCATTTGGCATCCTTACAGCCGTGTTTATCACTGCCGGACTTAGCTGCTTTTTTATCGTCTTTCTTACATGTTTCACCAGACTTGCAGCAAGACTCTTTCTCAGCTGCAGCTGGGGCTGCATTACGGTCATATTTACAGCAACCATGTAACTTATCATAGACGGCATCCGGCGCTTTGGCACCTGCATTATCATGGCCGACAGCGGCAACCTTTTGTTGGATAGCCGATACAGAACTTTTAGCGCCAACTTTAACCGTCAGCAGCTGCGCTTCCACATCCCACTTGGCTTCGGTAGCGCCAGCTTCTTTGGCGGCATTTTCGATACGGGATTTACACATACCACAGTTACCGGAGACAGTGAAGGTGGTCGTTTGCTGAGCAGAAGCACTGATTGAAATGGCCAGTGCGAGTACAATAAAAATATTTTTCATCTTAAGAAAATTAAAGTTTTGAAAGATTAAATGCACACGAATTGAAAATAACTGAATCGCGATCAGATCCTGAATACTTCGATCAGACGATACCTGTATCGACCGGAGATGGGATCACTTGGCAGGTATAACAAGCCATGCTGAACCTTTGTGAGCGGAATTGACACCGTATTCGGCAAGATTGAGAGCGGTTCGGCTTGTGCTTTTTTGAAATTAGCAACCAGAGAAGAATGAGCTGTTTGATCCTGCTTGAGTTTGATCACATCGGTTCGATCATGGCAGCAATCATTTGCCTCAGTCATGTCCATCCCGCAGTCATCGCAGGCATCTTTGTGATCCGATGCAAACAGTCCTACCGCCGCCAAACGATCCATGCAATAATGCAGGTGCACCACTACCCCTGATGTGAGGATCAGGTAGAGGGCTACCAGCAGGGAGAATAAGAATTTCCGCATGAGATACGAAGTTACATCAATTCACAAAACGCCAGTAGATCCCCACTCGAACCTGCAATCCGGGCAAAAAGTAGTCGGGAGCCACTTCATTGTTACGGGTAAAGCCAAATCCACCCATATTCCGGGCACTGTTCAGATTCTCAGCTCGTACAAAGGCCGTAAAGGGCTTGATCCGGAAATGGGCATAGGCCGCCAGGTCTGGCAATGGATTACGCACCGTTTGGGTGTCCTGAAAATAAAATTGACCGATCACCGGGGAATATCCATCCGCCCGGTAAGCAGGGCGGTAACGGATCTCGATCCCGGTGGCCAGCTGCAGGTTCTTGAAACCGAGATTACCCTCATAGGCGATCCGTTGACGAGTAAAAAAGGGGATCACATTGACCGGCGCGGAGCCGATCCGCTGTTGCCAGAAAAAATCAGCATGCCACCGCCATGACTTTCCTAACCGAAATGATTTGGCTGCTCGAATCTGAATGACATTGAACAGCGCATCTACTTGTCCGGGTTTGTTGTAAGATTCCCAATATGCCAACCGGCTGATCAAGTAATAATTTCCATTTAGTTCCAGTCCCAGCCGGTTCCATCGGATCTCTCCGCTCATACGAGTGAGATTCTCCTTTGTCAGGTTCACAGGCAAATTAGAACCGTTGAAACTGCTTCTGCTATCGAATAAAAACCCGGGCTGTCGATTGCTTTGCTCAAACTGTAAACGCAACGAACTGTTACCATTCGAAAGGGTCCGCATCAACGATGCTTGCAACTGGTAGTCACCCTGATTGTAACCCGTCAGATAGAATTCACCTGCCGCCAACAGATCCCATTTCCGGTTGCGTGTGCGATTCCGATACTCTCCTTCGATGGAGGTGTTGACAAATGATGGTGCTGCAAAGCGGGTAATCCCCTGTATGGCTCGAACATTGACACCGGCCCGAAAAAACTGATGCAGATTCTTCGGATCGGGGAATTGATACAGTGCGAACTCACCGGAGAAGACCTTCCACTGATCCTGTAGCTCAACGGTATCCGTCCGCTGCAACCAACTAAAGCCATAGTTGGGATTGTAATAACCAGAGTCTCCTCGTTCGTCAAGAAACCTAAAGTTCATTTTATCGTATCGAAGCGTTGCCTCTACCCGAAACTGAGGAAAGAAAAGCGGAATGACTGTGGAGTCTGTAACGATGGAATCTTTCTTCCCGAAATCATACTGATGCCGTGACAAGAAAGTGGTGGTGCGATAAAAATTACCCGTACGGATCTGCGTACTGAAAAAATTGGCAGAGAATGTATTTGATCCGCCGATCTGGGTGGGCAGGTTATACCGCTCTTTGTAAACCGGATCATCCAATAAGCCGGGCGTTTGATTTATGCCCCCATTCTCCCCTATCTGAAGCTTGTTGGATGTCAATGAAAAGTATTGCGTATAACGCAGATTGGTGGATTGATAACGACTGGAGAGGACGTAATTATGATGGTTACTCAATTGATTTTGAAAGAACCCAGGTGCATTGATCATCCGATAACCGCCCATGAAATTCCATTGGGGACGAATGTTCTGGGTATGCATCAGCTCTATGACTTGCTCCGCCCGGCTACCGAGCTGGTAATTCAGTTCAGTGTATGGGCGAGTTGTCTGGAAATAACGGACCCGCTCCGGTGTCCAGGCATAGATATCCAAGGCGTGAAAACCGGGATCGAATCCAATATTCATTCTGGGAGAGAAAGCCAAGGGACGAGCAGCGGTTCCCAGATTGCCCAAGTGAACCCAATCGGACCGAATTGGGAAACGTCTGTCGATCTCGTTGACGGTGGAGTCGAGTAATTGCTGCGTAGCCGATTCCAGGAACCGATAGCTGATGGTGATTGAGTCCTCCTGTTTATTTCGACGCCTGAGACTATCAGATCCTCCTCCTGAACTACCCGGCCCACGAAATCCACCTCCTCCTGCTCCCGACATGCCAGCGCCGCCCAGCCGCCCACCGATTCCACGGATACCCGGGTCCTGTGCGTTCAAACGGCCGAGGCCGATCAGCAGGAAGGCTGTCAGGATCAGAGATGAAGGAAAATGCAAACGCATGGCGGCAAATCTAAATTTCCTTCTCAAGAAACGAAGGAAAAATCTGTTAAGATGCGCCTATCTTTGCGCCAAATTTCACGGCATGAATCTTCATGAATACCAAGCAAAATCCCTGCTAAAAAAATATAACGTACCCGTTCAGGAGGGTGTTGCCTGCGCAACGATCGAAGAAGTTGAATCAGCCATCGCGCAGATACAAGCAGCCAGTGGCAGTCCTTTTGCGGTTATCAAAGCACAGATCCATGCCGGTGGGCGAGGAAAAGGCACCATCCAGGAGAACGGGATCAACGGCGTCAAAGTGGGCAAGGGAGCAGACCAAGTGAAAGAATTTGCCTCTAAGATCCTGGGCGGTACACTGGTAACGCTGCAAACCGGTCCGGCCGGAAAAAAAGTAAACCGGGTTCTCATCGCACAAGACATGTATTATGATGGTCCCAGTGAGCGTAAAGAATTCTATCTGTCCATTCTGCTCGACCGCAGCAAAGGACAGAATGTGATCATGTACAGTACGGAAGGTGGCATGAACATCGAAGAGGTGGCTCACGATACGCCTGAAAAAATATTCAAAGAGTGGGTTCACCCTGGAGGTGGTCTGCCCGGATTTCAAGCCCGTAAGATCGCATTCAACCTCGGCCTTTCCGGAGAAGCCTTCAAGAACTGTGTCAAATTCGTAACGAACCTATACAATGCCTATGTGGGGCTCGATTGTTCCATGCTGGAGATCAATCCCCTATTCAAAGCAGCTGACGACAAAATTCTTGCCGTTGACTGTAAGATGAACATTGATGACAATGCGCTCATGCGCCACCCCGAGGTGGCTGCGATGCGAGATGAGTCAGAAGAAGATCCGACCGAAGTAGAGGCCGGAAAATTCAATCTGAACTTTGTGAAACTGGATGGAAACGTGGGATGCATGGTGAACGGGGCCGGACTGGCCATGGCCACCATGGACATGATCAAACTCAGCGGCGGTGAGCCTGCCAACTTCCTGGATGTTGGTGGCACAGCCAATGCACAAACGGTCGAAGCGGGATTCAAGATCATCCTGAAAGACCCCAACGTAAAGGCGATCCTCATCAACATCTTTGGCGGAATCGTTCGCTGCGACCGGGTCGCACAAGGAGTGATCGATGCTTATAAGAATCTGGGGAATATCGATATCCCAATCATCGTCCGTTTGCAAGGCACGAATGCTCCTGAGGCAAAAAAATTGATCGACGAAAGTGGCCTGAAAGTTCGTTCTGCCATCCTACTGTCAGAAGCAGCCGAATTAGTTCGGGAAGCGGTCGCCTGATCGGTCTACAGGTATCACTTCGTATACCGGTGAAAACAGGTACTGTTTTCCGGTGGATTGTTCCGTACACAGGAATCGCTTTCGCATTTTCTTCTCAATCCGAAACTGTCGGCCTTCGGGTGTATTGAATAGTTCCTGCAAACTCAATTCTTCGACCAGCACGCGTCTTTCTTTCTTCTCCGGGTCGTTATATTGACGTAACACTCGGATCAGTCCATCTTCCGCACAGCTGCTGGCAGCCGGATTTCGCATGGTACGTATCAATTCTTTTTCAAGCGGCTCCGGGAAGCTGCGTGCTTCCAAAAAAACCTTCAGTAGATCACCGAAACAGGATTTCCATTCGGCACCATGTGCAGCAACGCGGTTACCAAAACGTTCAAAGGTTAACAGATGAGCCAATTCATGTAGCAGCGTGATCAAAAAGGCGTAAGGGTTCAGGTTGCCATTAACGGAGATACGATGCGGTTGGTGCTGGTACCGATGTCTGTAATCCCCCAGAACGGAACGTCGGGCTTGCGTGATCGTAAGGTGTACTCCGTATTTTTTTAAATACGATAAAACAGGGTCAGCAGTGTCGGGCGGTACAAAGTCGGAAAGGGTCTGAAGCGGTACCTCTTTCTTAGGCATGACCAGAATCTGATTTCAAAATTTGTCTCAGAGACCGAATCTCCACCACCCAATACAGAACATAAAAGATCGCACCACCGATCAAACCGGGAATGTTCACCTCTTTTCGCTTCAATAAAATATAGATCAGGGCAGCAAGTGCGATTCCGAAAAAGCGGATCATGAATCCGCCGTAAATGGATTTTAAGAGGGCCTGTCCACCCGATTTTTTTGATTGCAGCAAGAGTAATAAGGAAGACAATCCTGCGGTGATAAATAAAAGCAGATTGGCCCCATGTAGCACCCGCCCGTCTACCCCCAACTGATGGAGCCTAGATTCAAGGAGTATGATCAGAACGCTCAGAAGAGCGAATAAAAAAGCGATCGGTGCCAATTGTGAACGTCTATCCGATAAGGGGGTACTCATGATCAATTCAATTTCGGGTTTCCCGAATAATTTTATAAAAGACGACAACCAATGATAAAAGAGGCAAAAGAGCCGTCAATAACGGAAAGATCGAAAAGGCTTTATCCAACCGATATCCAACCCAAACCGCTACGATCAGATAAACCATCAGTTGTGTGGCCAATCCCAGGTAGCGCCAACCGGAACGATCAGAGGACGGAGACGGCACTCGCTTGCTCATTGTTGCCCATCTCTACAATATTCGCTCCCATGTGACATTGTCCGTTAAAGGTGGCGCTGGGTTCGATCTGCAGTTTACCGGCATACAGGTTGCCCGATACCACTGAATCTCCCCGAAGTTGAAGTAATTCTTTACAGCGAATGTTGCCGTTCACTTTCCCATTTACATCACACTGGCTGCTCTCGAGATCCCCTTCAACAACCCCGCCTTGACCGATGATGATCTTAGAGACACTTTTTACATTACCGATCACGGTGCCATCGATCCGGAGATCTTGTTGACTATGAATATCCCCTTTCAGGGTAGTTCCTGCACCGATGATGGTTGCAGAATGTGCAGCGGCAGGGATCTGTGCCATAGAGTCTGTTTTGATTTTCGAGTTGAACATAGTGATTTTTTTAATCGGTAGAGATCTCGGGGGCTGGAATTTGAAGTGCTGCGGTATCCAGCACGGTGGTACCGACACCGGAAAGGGCTTTTTTCAGCCCGAGGATATATTGTGCCTTGTAGGCGTCTTGCCGCTCGATCGAGTCTACCCGAAATTGCAGCTGTCTCAATTGACGCACCGTTTGGTAGCCGCCTCCTGCACCGGGGATATAGTATTTAAGGGGGGTAAACACAATAAGAGCAGTGGTCAGCCCCACCAGCAATACAAACACCACACTCATCCCTACATAGACCGTTCCACGGGATAGACGAAAGCTCGCCATCTCCTCGTAGGTGTCATCGTTCATGACCACCATCCGGTAGCGATTCTGAAAACGCTTCCAGGCTGATGCGGCGTCCAGTTTGATCATGTTTGCCTTTGTATAAAGATAGGAAACCGACTCCTTCCAGACAGCGAATGCTCACCTCAAAATGGTTATTTTCGCTTCGTAGCCAACCCGTTATGGCCGAAGCCATCGCCTGCGGAATTTTTGGCAGCCGCCACCATACTAAAAAAGCCAAAAAAGAGTTATTAGTCCACCAAACATGACCGCCCCCCGTACATATCATTACTTGTTGCTCTCCTTGCTGCTGATAAGTAGTGAACTGTTCGCTCAGCCCGGTTTCCAGATCAAACTCGACAAACCCCAGGAGTATGAGGAACGTCTGTTGCGTAGTGAGCGGACGCCGGAAAAAAAGATCCGTACCCCCCAGCGTATCCTGCAGAATACCATCACCCGATACAATTATTTTTTCAATGCTTCCAATAAGCTGAATGAAGTAATCGGTCGGGCAAAAACAGCTTTCCGGGACGAATTCGCTTCACTCCTACCCTTCTACAATTACACCTTAGAGAAAACAGCCGAAGATGCGATCCAACTGGATTCCATCATTTGGAAAAGCAATTCCGGGATCGCTTTGCATGATCTGCGCAACGATTGGACAGACGACCTCTATCTGCTCTGGGGAGCTGCCTACTACTTTCAACGAAAATTCGATTCGGCCCGTATCCTTTTTCAATTCATCAACCAGGCATACGCCCCGCGGGAAAAAGACGGGTATACCAAAACCATCGGCAGTGCACGGGATGGGAACAGTGCACTGAGCATATCCACCCCGGAGAAAAAAGGTCGACTTCGAAAAGTTTTTTCCGGTGCCCCACCCCGACGAAACGATGCCTTTCTGTGGCAGATCCGAAATTATATTGCCGATAACAGACTGGCCGAAGCTGCCAGCCTGATCGAAGCACTTCGACGAGACCCCAGTTTTCCAGATCGGTTGAAGGAAGAACTACATGAGGTACAAGCCTGGTGGTTTTATCAACAACAACAATGGGATAGCACCGCACATCATCTGAGCCAGGCCTTGGGACAAGCGCAAAATCAAAATGAACGAGCCCGATGGGAGTTTCTCCTGGGTCAACTCTACGAACGGAGCAATAAATGGACAGCGGCAGAGAAATTTTATAGCCGCGCCATACCCCGCACCACCGACCCGATATTAGAAATCTATGCCCGGCTCGGATCCATCCGCACTAACCGGGATAAAGACTCAGATCAACTGAACGACAACATCCGGGATCTCAGAACCATGGCCAAACGCGATAAGTACACCGACTATCGCGATATCATTTATTTCATGGCGGCGCAAATGCAGCGTCAGACCGGTGATTGGGCAGCCACCAAAGAACTCCTCCTCAACAGCGTTCAGGTAGCTTCGAACAATCCTTCCCAAAGAAACCAAGCCTTTGAACAGCTGGCCACCATCTGCCTGCAACAGAAAGAATATCGACAAGCGTATAATTTCTACGACAGCATTCAACTGAACGACCCCAAATTACCCAACCCCGATTCAATTCGTCAGCGAAAAGAAGTACTGGGTCTGATTGCTACGCAGATGGAAATCATAGAGCGACAAGACAGCCTGCTGAAAATTATTTCACTCCCAGAGGAAGAACGAAAAGAATTCGTTCGCAAACTCCTTAAGGAGTTACGCCGTAAACAAGGACTTAAAGACGATGCAGGAAGTGGTGTGAAGTCTATGCCCAACGGCGGAGCCATGTTCGGTGGAGGCGGTGATACTAAAGGAGAATGGTATTTCTACAATGCCAACTCACGTTCTAGAGGTTTAGCTGAATTTCAGGCTCGCTGGGGAAATCGACCCAATACCGATAATTGGCGAAGATCATCCGTATTGAGCAGCGGCACGCAACCCATGACCGGAGGCAGCACACAACCCGGAACCGGTGGTGGTGCAACAGGCAGTGAACTGAATTTTGAAACACTCTATGCCTCACTCCCCCTTAGCCCGGAACAACAAAAGATCTTGCACGACTCCCTGCAAAAAGCTTGGTTCGTACTCGGAAAGACCTATATCCAACGGATGGAAGATTGCGGCAACGGAATCGCCGCACTGGAGCGTATTGTGAATGTATACCCCTCCTTCCAACCGATGGATGAGGCACTCTTCCTGCTTTATTATTGTTACGCTCGAAACAACGATACGGAAAACGCCAATCGCATTCGGAAACGTATGGAAACAGATTTCTCGGGTTCGGAAAAAACAGCGTTGATCGTCAGCGGAAAAGACCCGGTTGAAGAAAAAAAGAAACAGGCTACGGCTACCTACCAGTCTGTCTATGAATTGTTCCTCTCCGGCCGTTACAACGAAGCGATGCAGCAGAAAAAATCAGCCGATTCACTGTATGGACGCAATTACTGGACACCTCAACTGATGTATGTGGAGTCTGTTTACTATGTACAGCAGCGAGCCGACAGCATTGCCATCAACCGATTGAATTACCTGGTCCAAAATTTTCAATCTTCTCCGCTGGCCTCAAAAGCAGAGACGATGATCCGTGTGCTGGTGAGAAGAGACAGTATTGAAAGGGAGCTGAGGGACTATAAACCGGTGGGCAGTATACCTCCCGCCGACAAACCTGTAGACAGCACAAAACGCTCCACCCCTAAATCAGATTTTCAATTCGAGCCGAACGGACCACAACAGTTTGTGATCATTCTGCAAGAAGTCGATGCCGCCTATTCGAATGAAGCAAAAAATGCGCTGTTCCGTTTCAATCGAAGCAACTACTATAATCTTTCGTTTCAGCTGGAATTGATCAAATTGAATGATCGACAGCAACTCTTGCTGGTCAGCCCATTCAAAAATGTGAAAATGACCACCGATTACGGAAAAGAGATCAAACGGCTGGGGCCGACAGAGATCTTTCCGTGGCTACCGGCCGACCGTTATCGACTTGGCATCATCGATGCACACAACCTGAATAAAGTCCGTGCCGATAAGACCTATGAAGGATACGAAAACTTTTTACGGAAGGAGCAGCCCGGCTTATTTCAATGAGCTGTTGCGAAACAGTAATTTTGATCCATCATGAATCCAGCTGCTAAAAACAACACCCCCGTACATAGCCGATGGAACCGATTGTTCTGGAAAGTTTCCGGCATCGGAGTAGGATTCGTCCTGCTACTTGTACTGACTGCCAATTGGGGTCTGTTCGGGTACATGCCTTCCCTCACCGAGCTCGAAAACCCGGCGATCCTGCAAGCATCAGAGGTTTATGCGGCGGATGGCACACTCATGGGAAAATATTACACGGAGCGAGGTAACCGATCACCTGTCCGCTACCGGGAGATCTCTCCAAACGTGATCGATGCCCTGATCGCAACGGAAGACGAGCGATTCTACGACCACAACGGGATCGACTTCAAATCAACTTTACGCGCAGTGCTTTCATTGGGTACTGAAGGTGGAGGCAGTACCATCACACAACAATTAGCCAAGGCGCTGCTGGCACAGGGCAGCAAGAATAAAGCCTGGCGCGTGATCGAGAAATTGAAAGAGTGGATCATTGCGATCAAACTGGAACGAAACTTCTCCAAGCAAGAGATCATCACGCTCTACCTGAATACCGTTCCATTTGGAAACAACTTGTATGGCATACGAAATACGGCTCGAACTTTTTTTCAAAAAGAACCGATCGATCTGAAAGTGGAGGAAGCTGCCTTACTGGTAGGTTTGCTGAAAGGAAATACGATCTATAACCCGATACGCAACCCAAAGTCGGCACTCGACCGAAGAAACGTCGTGATCGGACAGATGGAAGTCAATCAAAAAATTTCATCTGCTGATGCGAACCGATTAAAGGCACTGCCGATCGAGCTCAAGTATAAAAAATTGGATGAGAACACGGGGCATGCCCCTTATTTCCGGGAAATTCTGAAGGAAGAGGTTCGTGACATGCTGAACGATCTAAGAAGACCGGATGGAGAGGAGTATAACATTTACAAAGACGGACTGAAGATCTATACCACGATCGACCTGCGCATGCAGGACTATGCGGAAGAGGGTGTAGCGCGACAAATGACACAGTTGCAACAAGTCGTTAACGCCCGCGGGGCCATCCGCAATGGATCGATCTGGAAAGGCAAAGAGTCGATCCTCGACCGTGCCATGCGTGATTCAGATCGATGGAAGAATTTGGAAGAAGATGGACTGACTGAACCGGAGATCAAAGAAGCATTTACCAAAAAAGTATCGATGCGTGTTTTCTCGTGGAATGAAAAACGCGAGAAAGACACCATGCTGAGTCCGCTCGACTCGGTCAAATACCACAAACAGATGGAACAGGCCGGATTCATGGCCATGGACCCCGTAACAGGCGAAGTACGCGCCTGGGTGGGTGGGATCAGTTTTCAGCGATTCAAATACGATCACGTTAACCTGAAGACGAAGCGTCAGGTCGGCTCAACCATCAAGCCCCTGCTGTATACCCAGGCAATGGAAGAACGAGGTTTACGACCCGAGTCCCCCATTCAGAATGAAGCACAGTTTTTCCCCGGTTCCGGTTGGGTGCCCGCTCAGCGGGAATGTGGCGGCGGCAGCATCACCATGGCCAATGCACTGGCCTATTCAAAGAACTGTGCCACGGCCTCCATTATGAAGCAAGTAGGACCAGAATCCTTTGCCGAATTTCTGGGTCGTCTTAAAATACCGACCCCCGTCAAACCCTACCCTTCGATCTGTCTGGGTGCTTGCGATCTATCCCTCTATGAGATGCTTTGGGGCTATACTTTATTTGCCGGAAGAGGATATACAATAAAACCACGGTCCATCATCCGGATCGAAGACCGAAACGGGCGTGTTCTGAAACAGATCGACTACCTGGCCAATCGTGAAGAGGTCGTCAGTGAAGCAACTGCCTACACCATGGCACGTATGATGCAAGGTGCCGTTGACCAAGGAACAGCTGCCGGTATGCGCGCCCGTGTAGGTGCGCTTGAAATGGGCGGCAAGACCGGTACCACCAATGACAATGCAGATGCCTGGTTCATCGGATTCACGCCCCAACTCCTGGTTGGCGCCTGGGTGGGATTTGACGACCGATTTATTAAAAACCAAGGAGATGGATCACGCATGGCCCGACCGATCTGCGAATATTTTTTTGGCAGGGTGCTGGCCGATAGTCGTACCGGCATAGAAAAAGCGGCTCGCTTCCTGATGCCCGAAAACTTATCCGTCGAAATGAACGCAGCAGATATCATCATCAGCGACACCGACCCACTACCCGGTGCTACCGGTGAAAATACCGGTGCCGGCACCATAGACGACTACGACGATCCAATCGATCCGGAACCGGATACAAATAACGATACGATCCCCCGTCAGCCGCCTGCTCGTCCTAAAGAAGAATCATGAATCATTCGATCCGAAAAGCAAGTGCATCGGATATCAGATCCATCAGTGAACTGGCACATGAGGTATGGCCCAAGGCCTATGCTGACGTGATCACGCCCGAACAGATCCGTTTCATGCTTGAATGGATGTACAGCTCCTCTTCGCTGGAACAACAACTGAAATCCGGGATAGAATTCCTATTGGCGGAGCATGAGGAAGGCCACCTCTTGGGCTTTGCGGCATACAGGTGTTTGGAATCAAGTCATTGGAAATTGGACAAACTCTACGTGCGAAGTGATTTGCAGATGAAAGGAATCGGCAAGCACCTAGTAGAAAACGTAATGGCTGCCATTAAACAGGCCGGAGGTACCCACCTGGAATTTCAGGTGAATCGGCGGAATAAGGCCGTAGGCTTTTATCAACGAATTGGTTTTCATATCCTTCGGGAAGAAGATTTTGATATCGGGCATGGCTTTTATATGAATGATTACATCATGGGGTGCCCGATTCAATGAAGGGCCTGTCTGACAGGGATTTTATCGTTCAATCCATTACCTTTGCGGCCGTTACAACAAAAACAAAACCCATGTCCACACAAACCGTTCAGATCGATTTTTCCCTCCCTTATAAAGTAGCCGATATCTCACTGGCCGAGTGGGGCCGTAAAGAGATCCGCCTGGCCGAGGCTGAAATGCCCGGACTGATGGCCATCCGTTCCGAATATGGTGCTTCACAGCCCTTGAAAGGTGCCCGCGTCGCCGGCTGTCTGCACATGACCATCCAAACCGCTGTTCTCATTGAGACCCTGGTGGCACTCGGTGCAGAAGTAAAATGGAGCTCCTGCAACATCTTCTCTACCCAAGATCATGCTGCCGCTGCTATTGCCGCCGCCGGTATCGGTGTTTTTGCCTGGAAAGGTCAGACGATCGAAGAAGCCGATTGGTGCATCGAACAGACACTGTTTTTCGGTGGAGCAGATAAGCCCCTCAATATGATCCTGGACGACGGCGGAGACCTCACCAACATGGTGCTGGATAAATTCCCTGAACTGGCCCAGCATGTAAAAGGTATTTCAGAAGAAACAACCACGGGGGTACATCGCTTGTACGAGCGTGTGGCTAAAGGAACACTTCCCATGCCTGCGATCAACGTGAACGATTCTGTTACCAAATCCAAATTCGACAATAAATACGGCTGTAAAGAATCACTGGTAGATGCGATCCGTCGCGCTACGGACATCATGATGGCCGGTAAAGTAGCTGTAGTCGGTGGATATGGCGACGTTGGTAAAGGCTCTGCAGCCTCCTTACTTGGATCCGGTTGCCGTGTTATCGTAACGGAGATCGACCCGATCTGCGCCCTGCAAGCCGCAATGGATGGTTTCGAAGTAAAACGCATGATCGACGCCGTAGCAGAAGCAGACATTATTGTTACTGCTTCCGGTTGCCGCGACCTGATCACCGGCGAACACTTCAAGCGAATGAAAGACAAAGCGATCGTTTGTAACATCGGTCATTTCGATATCGAGATCGACATCGCTTGGCTGAATACCAACTACGGGCATACCAAAGACACGATCAAGCCACAAGTAGATATCTACAATGTGGATGGCAACGACATCATCATTCTGGCGGAAGGACGCCTGGTGAATCTGGGATGCGCTACGGGTCACCCCTCCTTTGTAATGAGTAACTCCTTTACGAACCAGACCCTCGCCCAGATCGAACTCTGGACCAACCACAAGAACTACGAGAACAAAGTATATGTATTACCCAAGCACCTGGATGAGAAAGTAGCCCGCCTGCACCTCGCCAAGATCGGAGTACAGCTCGATGAACTCACTACCGCTCAAGCCGACTACCTGGGTATTCCCAAAGTCGGTCCATTCAAACCAGAACATTACCGGTATTGATCGAACGGATCGAACAAAAAAGCCTTCCCTCGGGAAGGCTTTTTTTATTGTGTAAGTAATTGCTTACCCCGATCGATCAAACAAGTGGCCGATCGCATCCAAACGGCACGCTGATCGGCATCGGGCTCAATGGAAAATTCTTTTTTGGCGGAGGTAGTGATCAATATCCGCTGAATCGGTAAGGTGGCCAGTTTGTTCAGCTGATAATTGGTGGTTGTGCTATTCTTGAACAGGACATGCAACAAGCCCTCGCAATTCATGGTTCCGGAGTTTCGAAACATCAAGCGTAGTTTACTACCCTCGAAAAACACCTGAATCGTCGCCTCATCATCTACACAAATATTGCCGACTCCCAACTCGATCATCCAGTCGATCTCAGCCTTGCTGGCATCCAATACAACCGAACCTCCGGGCCATTTATTGTACCCGGTCGAGTACGTGATCGATCGGGTATAGGGATCTTCATTCTTTATGAGCGCACAGTCCTGCGCCGTCGCGCTAAAAAGGACAGCTACAAAAAAGAAAATGAAAAAGAGGACTCTTTTCATGATATCAAAGACGCACCGCCGTACCGGTAGCGATCACCATCAACATGCTTCCACCGGCTCCAACTGTTTCAAAATCCAGATCGACACCTACGATTCCGTTGGCACCCATGGACTGAGCTTTTTCAACCAACTCACGCATAGCATCTTCTTTAGCCTCTTCCAAAACGCGTTCATAGGTCTTGCTTCGTCCGCCAAATACATCCCGTAATCCGGCAAAAATATCTTTGAACATGTTGGCCCCGATGATGCTTTGGGCATTGATGACACCGAGGTACTCCTGAACGGGTTTTCCTTCGATGGTACTGGTAGTTGTAACGATCATGAACTAAGGTTTTAGTTGAGCGAATATAGTATCTAAAACGGGCTGCGGCTTGATCTGTACGCCTTTTGACGATTCTTTAATATATCCGGTGCGACTCTGCAGATCGGGGTGACTGGCCAGGAATTCCGGCATACTGCCTTCCGATCCTCCCTCGCCTAACCGATCGAACAGATCGACAAACCCAATAGGATCGATGCCCCGGTCGGTCAGTATTTTCAGCCCTTTCAGATCGGCCTCCTTTTCCAAGGACCTTGAATACGTCAGCGATCGCAATTCATCGGCATGGTCGACCAATACACCACTGACCGTACCCACTTTACCAAAGACAAGTCCGAGAAAAACCTGGGAGCCCAGCTTCCGAAAGATCGATCGGGTGGCATGCCGACGATCGACATGCGTGAACTCATGAGCCAATAAAGCCGCCAGTTCGGGTGCCGACTTCATCTTGTCGAGCAATGCCGAGTACACAACGATCCGACCACCGGGTAAGGCAAAGGCATTCAACTCGCCGCTGTTCACCACCGCGATCCGAATCGAATAGGCGGATGGCACCTTCATCGCTGCAAAAAAATCCGATGCCAATCGGGTACGCGTCGTATCAATCCTATATCCGGATGACAATGCATCGTATACCCCATCCCCCAGTTGCTGTTCGGTCTCCACTGAAACCGTTGAGGCCAGCTTCTCGGCTAAAAAAGGGACGTTGAGACTATAGATCACCAAAACGGCTACTACCAACCCGATCAATAGAGAACCGTTTCGTATCCATTCCTTTGCCTTCGGTCTTGCATACCAAACCAACTCTTGCTTTTGTTGGCGACGCTGGATGCGCTCAAACGCGAATCTTCCGGCTACTTCGATCCGACCGGGTCCGGTTAGATGACGGAGTTCTGTCTGCGATGAATCAAAAGACAATGCAGCGCTGAATTCCGAATATTTCCAACGGATCTTTGTGTTGGAACCTATGAAACCGATCTGCACATATTCTTCCAACACCATCAGAGAGATGGGCTGCTTTTCTGCGCCGGACCATTCCTGATAGGTCCCATTGAAACTTTCCATGACACAAATTTCGGAAAGAGGATGTTTCCCGTGAAAGAACAATTCGTTTGATTTTTTGTATTTATGCCGAGCATGGTACAAGCCTATAATTTTCTGGCCTCCTGGCAACTCTTTCCCGAGAAATCAAACTACGAGAACGGAGTGGTACCTAAAAGCGGCATTTATAGGCTTGAAGCAACCGATTCTGCCAAAACTCTGCGCATTTTTCATACTCGCGTCCTGCCAGACAACACATCCCTTGCTGCCGAATACCAGGTTCTGGCAGACGGCGAGCGAAACAAGCCTCAGGATCCGGCCCTTGGAGACACGGTAGAGGTTTATATCCCTGACGGACTCAATCTCGATATTCGATTCTATCGAAGTGAACAGATCCATCTACAGGTATATCACGAGATCCTTCCGAACGGATACCTGCAATTGACGCAGAAAGGAACCCGGGAAGACGGCAGCACCTACACCAATCAGGAGATCTACCATAAGCAGCTCAGTGTGCTCCCCTACTCGGCCTCTGTATCGGGTGCCGTGATCCGCCCTACGAAAGAAGGGATGATCAAACACAAGGCCCTGACAGCCATGGAGGAGCAGACCAACATGCAACTCGAACAGATCCGCAAACAGATCGAGCTGTTAGCCCTGCAGGCACAAGAGATCCAAAAAAGAAAGGACCTCTCGCTGCTGATCTACGATGCCAAACTTTCCTTCAAACCGCAGATCGGGCAAACCTATTACCTCTACGAACGAAAAGATGGGACGCATCTGCTCTCCCTGGTAGCCCCGAAGGAATGGGGTGCAAACGGCCCATTCAAACAATTTCTGGCTGCCGTACAACTGCTCGCCGATCATACCTGGAAAGAGCTTTAGGTTCGTAGTTTTGCCTCGTGACCAAGCTCTCCGTCAATATCAACAAATTCGCCACCCTGCGCAATGCCAGGGGCGGAAATAATCCGGACCTGCTGCAAGTAGCGATCGATGCACAGACATTCGGGGCCGATGGTATCACCGTCCACCCTCGTCCCGATGAGCGACACATCCGCTATGCCGATGTACGGGACCTGCGTCCGCTCGTTCACACAGAATTCAACATTGAAGGCAATTGTCGTGAACAAAAATTCATAGATCTGGTACTGGAAGTAAAACCTGAACAAGTCACGCTGGTACCCGATGCTACCGGTCAGCTGACCAGCGACCACGGCTGGGATACGATTACACACAGCGAATACCTGAAAGGAATGGTGCAAACCTTTCAACAAGCCGGCATCCGAGTAAGCTTATTCATCGATCCGGTCGCCGATCTGATCAAAGCGGCTGCAGATACCGGAACGGATCGGATAGAACTTTATACAGAACAATACGCCCAAGGATACGCTACTGGTAAAAAAGAAGAAGCTGTTCTTCCTTATGTGACAGCTGCTGCGTTGGCAAAATCGTTGAATCTTGGAATCAATGCCGGTCACGATCTGGATCGCTTCAACTTGAAATTTTTACATGAACAGATCCCCTATCTGGATGAAGTGAGCATCGGACATGCATTGATCTGCGATGCCATCTATCTGGGATTTGAGAATACGATACAGCTCTACAAACGTCAGCTGACGGAATCTTCTGCTGACAAATAATCTATGATCATTGCCTCTTCGTGTGGTGCAAACCATCGGATTTCAGGAATCCTTTTGAACCAGGTCATTTGTCGCTTTGCATACTGACGAGTAGCGATCTTTATCCGTTCGATCGCCTCCGACAGGGTGTACATACCATCAAAATGCTCAAATAGTTCTTTGTATCCGACTGTCTGTAACGCATTCAGCTCGCGGTACGGATACAAGGCTCTTGCCTCCTCAACCAAACCGGCCTCGAACATTTCATCCACTCGTCGATCGATCCGATCGATCAATACGGCTCGAGGCAGTTCGAGCCCTACCCATTTCAAGCTGAAATCCCTTGGCTTTGAAGTACCGGTCCGGTACGTAAGAATGCTTTTGCTCGTGGACATCACCACCTCCAACGCACGCATCATACGCTGTGGATTGCGCATCTCTCCTTCCTTTACATATTGCTGATCCAGGCGATGCAACTCGGCTTCTAATCCTTCTATGCCATGCTGCTGATACAACTCGATCACATCCGTTCGAATGGCAGCATCCACCTCGGGGATGGAATCCAACCCCTCCAAAAATGCACGGATGTACAATCCGGTTCCGCCCACCAACACCAACCGATCATGCTTTCGGAAAAGTTCCTCCCCCATGTGTAGCGCATACGATTCATAATCGGCCGCCGTAAATACTGAATGAATGGTATGTGATGCAATAAAATGATGGGGAGTAGTATGCAATTCAGATTCGGCCGGACGTGCCACACCTATGGCAAGCTCCTTGTAGCATTGGCGTGAATCAGCCGATAGGATCTCCGTTTGAAAACGCGTTGCTAATTGGATGGCGAGTGCCGTTTTTCCAACTGCAGTGGGACCCACAACAGCGATAACGGTGTTCTGAGTGGTAGCCTTCGAGCTCATTCCTCTTCTTCTCCGCCAAATGTATCTTCCGAAGCTACATCCTCTCCTTCTTCATCTTTCTCCCCGAATCCATCGCCTGCCTGAAGCAGATCATATTTCTCCTCAATGTCCGCAAACTTCTCTCCCAACATGCTCTTAGTACCGTACTGGCTGGGGGCCAATCCGGTCGCCCGAACCATCGATGGGTATTCCTTATTGGGATCTTCCTCGTTTGATACGTTGATCAACTCGATGAGAAAATTCCACCCTTTCACAAAGTCATATTGGTACATGAATCGCTGGTTCGGACTCTTGATCTCGGAGGCGATCTTAGTTTCCGCCATCAGAAGCGGCGGTGCTTTGTACGGCTTGTCATATACTTCCAACGAGATCTCTCTGCCCTGCTGCCACTGATCGTTGCTGCGAAAGAAGGTGGCCGCATGTTTACTGTCGAACTCGTAGGCTTTTAGAATTGACTGATGCAGATCTAAAAACGTATGAGTATGTCGAAGGGCAATGTCGCGGTAAACCGATTCATCCTCCTCGAAATAGACGCGGAAACGTAAAATAGCCATTGTTCAAAGTTATGTGATGAGGCTCAATGCTGGTTAAGAACTTACGGGGGTCAGCCCCAACTCTTTACCTTTCTCCAGCATATAGGCATGGGCCGCTTCATAGGTGTTGGCGATCACTCCATCCAGCATGGCATCCTTCAGTGAATCCTTGATGATACCTACCGGCTTGGAAGGTGATAAACCG